>CAZLIE010000045.1:0-28560 GCA_964559345.1 uncultured Terriglobales bacterium | reverse complement strand
CCAGTTGCCGGTTCATTTCATAGGTGTAAGTATTTGCCGGCGGATCGTTCATCTCGATAATCGCGACGCCAGCATCGTTGCGATAGTTGACCAAGGTCTTCTGCGCTGCTTCGGTTACGGTTGTTGTCGCCATGAAACTCTTCTCCTTCAATTCTGCGGGACAGGCCCGCCACTCAAGATTTCGCTGCTGCAACTTTCCTTGCACTTCGCGGGCGCTGCTCGGAACTCATCAGGCCGCGAAGAAAAATGTCTCCCATATTGCGGGCCAGCGCCGCGGCGTCGGCATCAATCCGCGGATTGTGCCAGGTGTAAATCCAATTCATCATTCCAAAGAGGCTAAGGACGGCGAGACGCGTCTCAAATTCTAGTCCTGCAGAGCGCTTGAGGTCGTCGAGCAGATCGCGGCAAATGCGGTAGTACTCACGCTTGATCGCCAGCACCTCGGCGCCGTATCCGTTCTTGAGCGCGTCATCTTCATGCGAGAGGACCTTCATGGCCTTTTGATGCGCCAAAAAATATTCGAGGTGATTCAGGATGAACACGCGAACCCGCTGCTCGGGATCGGTGACACCGGCCAGCTTCTCGCGCAGTACCTCAATGATGTGAGAAAAGGTGTGCTTCTGAATGAGGTAGAGAAGCTTCTCTTTCGATTCGAAGTAGTAGTACAGGCCAGCGAGCGACATTCCGGTGGCGCGAGAAAGATCGCGCATGGAAGCGCCTTCATATCCGCGTTCGCAAAACACATCGATGGCGTGTTCGAGGATGTTGGCCAATTGGCGCTCGAAGCGGCTGTCCTGCACGGTCGGCGCTGGACGCACAGGCCGCGGGCGGGCAAGGTGCGTGTTTCGCGATCGGTTTTTGGCAGTAGCAGGCATTATCGAACGAACGTTCGAATTGTAACATAAAGAGAGCCACTTTTTCACCCCGGAGGACACAGAGGACACGGAGAGCCGCTATGGCTGCGATATTGCAGCAGCTCTGGCGCAGGTTGCGCTCAACCCGCGCAATTCGATACGCTTCCAAAACGCAAGGAGCCGTCATGCCGCAATTCACTGCAGATGTGGAAGCCATCCGAAACCGGGCCCGGCAGAAGATCGAAGAGGGTGCAGTAACCACCGCCTACAAGGGCGATGTAAAGAAGACAATTCAACTTCTCAATGATGCGCTGGCGACGGAAATCGTCTGCGTATTGCGGTACATGCATCACTACTTTATGGCGACCGGCGTTCATGCCATGGCTGTCCGTGACGAGTTCAAGGAACACGCGGATGCCGAGCGCGAACACGCCGACATGATTGCTGATCGCATCCAGCAGCTTGGCGGCAGTCCGGACTACAATCCTGGATCGCTGGTGCAGCGCTCCGCCTCGCAATATGCCGAAGGCAATACTCTGGGCGACATGATCAGGGAAGATCTGATTGCCGAGCGCATTGTCATTGAAGTCTATTCCGAGATGATTCGCTACTTTGCCGATAATGATCCGACCACACGCGTGATGATCGAGAAGATTCTTCGTGACGAAGAAGAGCACGCCAGTGATCTGAGCGATCTTCTCTATGTAATCGATCCTAAGAGCGGCGCCACCGAAGGGCTAGACCCAGGCACGGATCCGCTACACATGAGCGCCGAGCGGAGCAAGAAGCCCGCGGCTTAAAGAGCCTCGTCTGTTTGCCTGTCTTCACTTCTGAGTGCTGCCAGAGTTCTCTAGTGGCTTGCGCGCGAAGTAGAAGAGCGATGCCGCGAGCAGCGCGAACGTGATAACGGCCAGAACGTTGTTGGTGGCCAGCCATGGAATTTTTGGACCCCAGGCGATCGAATTCTCCGGCAATTTTCCAGTGCTCTCGATTAATTTGACGGCTATCCCGATCAGTCCCATGATGCCGCCCGCAGCAATTAATCCGCTGGCGTAAAGCGAGCCTGGGCTGACTTCACTTTCGGTCGCTTCGATGCCGCTCTTTTTCGCTGAGCGCTCAACTAGCCAGCGCATCATCCCTCCCACAAAAATGGCAAGCGTGGTCCCAATCGAAAGATAGGCGCCAACGGCGAAGGCGAGAGAGCGGATTCCTAATAGCTCGACCACTACCACCAGAAACACTCCGAGCATCACCAGACCCCACGGCAGCTTCTGCGTCAGAATGCCGTTGATAACCGTGGACATCAATTGCGCCTGCGGGGCTGCTGCGCGCTCGCTGCCGATGCCTTGGATCCACTGAACTTCGATCTGGCCGGTCTTTGGATTGTAGAGATATTTTCCATTTGCGAGATCGGGTGAGTTGATTGCGTTCAGCAGGTAGTAGTCGCGGCCAGACCGGGTGACTTCCTGCCCGTCAGGCGTCTTGTAGCTGAACTTGTCGCGATCGAAGCTTCGGTTGCCGTCGGTCTCTTCAGCGCTAACGCCGGGCGGAAGATGATTGATGTCGATCTGCTTGTTCAGCGGATGGAACTCCTCCAACCCTTTATTCATTCCGGTGAGCGTGTAGCCGACCGCGAAAGTTGAGATGGTCACTCCGATCAGCAGCGCCGCCTGTTGGGCTTTGGGTGTCGCACCCAGAAGATAGCCGGTCTTGAGATCCTGCGATGTATCGCCGGCATTGGAAGACGCGATGCAGACCACGCCGCCGATCGCAAGCACCAGTGCACCGAAAGCCGGGGCCGTCCAGTGCAGTGCGAGAAAGATTGCGGAGGTCGCCATTAACGTGGCAATCGTCATGCCGGAGACGGGATTGGCTGAGCTACCGATCAGTCCCGTGATGCGCGAGGAGACCGTTACAAAGAGAAATCCAAAGATGACTACGAAGATCGAAGCCAAAACGTTGGCCAACATCGAAGTGCTGGCTCCCGGCACAGGTTTGAAGGTGAGGAATGCCCACATACTGATGATGAGCAGCACTGAAGCGCCTACGGTGACAGTGACCGGAAGATCGTCGTCGGTCCGCGAACTCGATTGTTCAGCCTTGCTGCCCCGCATCTGCGCGAAGCTGGATTTCAGGGCCGACGCGATCGTCGGAATCGTCTTAATAAGTGTGATCAGGCCCGCCGCTGCGACGGCGCCGGCGCCCATCGGTCGCACATACGTTCGCCACAAGTCGGTCGGTGACATTTGCGAAATTGGAACGGTGCCAGGATAGATCGCCGTCGCCATGCCGGAGCCGAAGAAGTGAATCGCAGGCATCAGTACCAGCCAGGAAAAGACGCCGCCTGCAAGCAACACGCCGGCGACACGGGGACCGATGATGTATCCAACTCCGAGGTATTCCGATGTGGTCGACGCGCGAATCGAAGCGCCTGGATATTTGGTCAGGTCCCACGTCGGAGTGCTGGGCCATGCCGCAAAGAGATTTTCGTTTTGAAAAAGCGTGTATAGCCCGCCGAGTCCAAGTCCCCAGAAGACGCGACTGGCGAAGCTGCCGCCGCGATCTCCGGCAATGAGCACGTCCGCACAAGCGGTGCCTTCAGGATAAGTAAGTACGCCGTGCTCCTTCACGATAAGCTGCCGCCGCAACGGGATCATGAAGAAGACGCCCAGCAGTCCGCCGACGAGACTCAATAGAAATATGCGCGCGACTTCCAGCTTGAAGCCAAGAAAGATGAGCGCCGGAAGAGTGAAGATCACGCCCGACGCGACCGACTGTCCGGCATTGCCGGTGGTCTGCACAATGTTGTTTTCGAGAATCGTGGCCTTACCGAACGCCCGGAGAATGCTGATTGAGAGCACCGCGATGGGAATGGATGCCGAGACGGTGAGTCCAGCCCGTAATCCCACGTACACAGTGACCGCTCCGAAGAGAATGCCGAAAATCGATCCGAGCAGCAGCGCGCGCGGAGTGAACTCGGCGAGTTTCGCGTTCGGCGGAACGTAAGGTTGGAAAGCGGTCTCCGGTGTTTTCGGTTCGGTTGCTGTGGCCAAGTATTCTCCTCTGATAGCGCGCGCACATTCTATAGCTACTTGCGGTTCGGGACTAGTTGCGGGTTGGACCGACTACGAATGGCCACTTCCCCGGGGTGAACGTTCGAAGTTCGCCACCCGCTAGCGCAGGTGGTTCCGTTGCTGATTGTTCATTGTGCCTCTTGCGTGGGCAGTTATACTGTTCTTGTACTCGGATGTGCAGGCACACTGCTTGCAAGTTTGGAGGGTCGTCTTCAGCTGTAGGGAAGACCTAATCCCGATTGGCGCTGCGGCGGGAATTCCGCCGCGAAGCCGAATGTGGACAGAAGCGCGCCGCCCGCTGCGCTTCGTCCTGGAGAGTCTTGCTGCCCTCCTATTTCCTTCCATCTGCCGTATCTGTTCCGCTCCGCTGGTTCATCCTTCGCAAGTACCTGCCTGTGACGATTGCCTGGATTCGCTCGTGCCAAGTCACGTCATTGGGTGCTCGGTTTGCGGCGAGGCCATCGAATGTTCTCAGCCGGAGCTAATGCCTGTTTGCGCGCTGTGCCGCCGCGCTCATCCGTACTTTGAGTTTGCGGTTTCGTACGGCGCTTATGACGGCGCGCTGCGGGGCATGGTGCATCTACTTAAGTACGAGCAGGTCCGTCCGGCGGCCGCGATTTTAGGCGCGAAGCTTGCAGCGAGCGTCGCGCGACAAGACGTCAGTGACGCGGAGCCGATCGCAGTGCTTCCTGTTCCCCTGCATCGGAAGAAGCGTCGGCAGCGGGGATTCAATCAGGCTGAGTTGATCGCGAAGAGTATGCTCCGGGAATTCGCGAGCAAGCGGTTCGAACTTCAGACCGGAAGCCTGCGCAGAGTGCGCCCGACAGTTTCGCAGACGGGGTTGACGTGGCCACAGCGTCGCGACAATGTGCGCGGCGCATTTGAAGTTTCGCGTCCGGAGATGATTCGCGGACGTACGGTGATGGTGATCGATGACGTGTACACCACGGGGACCACGCTCAATGAATGCGCGCGCGTGCTGCGGCGCGCCGGAGCGAAGCGCGTGCTGGTCGCGACGGTAGCAAGAGTTTATCGCTCGAGCGTAAATATTGAATCGAGACCACTTGAGCAGGAGGAGCAAGCGGCTGTCCTTGCGGAAGGAATCGCTGCTGGTTAGGGCCATGTCGAGACACAACCTTATGCATCGTCACTCCGGTTCGCATCACCCGCTACGCGCGGTGACGGCGGCCAGCGTTGTGGTCCCGAACGAAGGCGGACGTCTGCCCATGCATGCGCCGGTGCTCGTGCTGAACGCCTCGTACGAACCGATCAATATCTGCGCGGCGCGGCGCGCTTTGGTGCTGGTGTTAAAAGGCGTGGCGATTACGGAAGAAGAGAACGGCCATTATCTGCATTCGGCGCGCCTGGCGATGCGACTACCATCGGTAATTCGGCTGCTGGAGTACCGGCGCATTCCGCATCAGACGCGCGCGCTGTCTCGCAAGAACATCCTGCTACGCGATCGCAATACTTGCCAGTATTGCGGAGTTGTGCTGCCATCCTCAGAGTTGACGTTGGATCACGTCGTCCCACGTTCGCGCAATGGTGTCTCGACTTGGGAGAACCTGGTCGCCTGCTGCCATCCCTGCAATCACAGAAAAGGTAACCATCTCCTCGGCGAGATCAACATGACGCTGATGCGCGAACCGCGCGCATTCAGCCTGCATACTTCCCGGCACATTATGAGGATGATTGGCCGGTCAGACCAGAAGTGGCGAAAGTATCTTTTCTATTAGCTAGAAACGTCAATCAAAATCTGCACACCACGGATCACGCGGATTTTCACGGATTGCACGGATCAATCAAAAGGTGATCTTTGCTGCTACTTGAATTCCGCGTGGGCCTCCGCCTCCCAAGAACGGATTGCCGATTCCTACATCGCCAGTTGCAGTAAGTCCATAGCTGCCTATGCCGCGGCCGTTCGCATCCAGACCGTTGATCGCGGGATCGGCGATGAAGTTTGGCAGCTCCGGATTCGCGAAGTTGGGATGATTGAGAATGTTGAAGAACTCCGCCCGCAACTGCAGCATTACACGCTCCGTGAGCGCGGTGTTCTTGAAGATTGCGCCATTGAGCTCCTTGAAGCTTGGTCCGCGAAGAGAATTGCGGCCGAGATTTCCAAAGTGACGTGTCCCAGCCCGGCAGTTGCTGTCGCCGGATGCGGAGCTGGCAGTCGAATTTCCAAACGTGCAGGGAACCTGGAAAGCGGTGAGGTCAATAAAGTTGAATGGCGCCTTGCCGTAGATGACTTTGCCGATCAGGTCGGGCCGGTCGAATCCTTCGCCGGAGCCTGAGTAATCGCCCTCAAAGTTGTAATTGAAAGAGAAGGGCTGCCCGTCCTGAAGGTTGAGCACACCGTCGAGTCCCCATCCATCGCTTAGCTTTGACAAACTTCCCTTGCGATTGGGGAGCTCGTAACTGAAGTTCCAGGTAAAGCGATTGCGGATGTCGAAATTAGAATTTCCCCGTTCCAGTTGCGGCGCGAGACTGTTGTTCGGCTGTGCGGCGTTGGGAATGAAGTCCTCACTGTCGCTGGCATTGTCAATCGAATGCGAGAACACATAGTTCACTTGCGAAGTGAATCCATGCCAGCCGCTAACATGCAGGCTGGCTTGCAGAGCGTGATAGATCGAGGTCGCGGTCGATTCTTCCTGATTGATGTAGAAGAAATTTGCAAACCGCCGAGGCGCGTTGGATCCGTTGTCGAATCCCTGAATCGGACAGTTTGGAGACGTGGGACAAAGATCCGCAGCGGTGATGGTCGCCTGCCCGGGTTGATTGATGTCTCGAAAACGAAAAAGTTTCGTACCCTTCGAACCTACATATCCGACCTGAAGTACGGCTTTCGACGTGAGCTGCTGCTGCAAGTTAAGGTTGAAGTTCTGCACGTACGGAGTTCGGATATGCGAATCGGTGCCAAAGAAATCTCCCAGCGGGGTCGGGCTAGAGTACACGGGAGTAGTCGCGCTCAAAGCATTTCCGCTAACACCCGCAAAAGAAATTGCCGCAGGTCCCACGCCGGTGTATGCAGGTCCCGGACAGAACGCACAGGTGTACGGGATGTGTCCGAGAAAGATGTCCTGTGAGAACGCGTCGTAGAACATTCCCCATCCACCGCGGAGTACCGTCCGGCCTTTTCTAGTCACATCGTAAGCAAAGGCCACACGCGGCGCGAAGTTGTTGTAGTCAGGCTCGTACAGATTGGAGGGTCCGCCGCTCGCGCCTACACGCAGGAGAGCGCCGGTGGCCGGATCGAAGCGGTAAAACAGGTTGTCCTTTTCGCGGACTACGCCGAAGTAATCCCAGCGCATGCCGAAATTCAAAGCCAGACGCGGAGTGATGCGGAAGCTGTCCTGGGCATAGAGACTCTGATTGTTCTCGATCGAATGCCGCCGCGAGAATCCTTGCGCTTGCTTATTCCCGCTGGAACTTGGCATTCCTTGGAGAAACGAAGTGAGATCGGTGAAGGCGAGCTTGCCTCGAAAATTTGAGTCCTGCACGAGAGCTATTGTGGTGCGGCGGTACTCATAGCCGAATTTCACGTCGTTTCGCCCGGATTTCCACGAGTAGTTGTCGATGAAATGCCAGTTGGCATCCACACGCTTCCGCGGAACGCTCGCCGTCGCGCCGATCACGGAAAATCCGCCGACCACGATGTGTGGCAAGCCAAAATCAAATGGTCCAACACCGGTGTTGAGCCCGATGGATGCTGGATCGAACTTGTTGTCCTCGGGAAAAAATCCTTCGGCAAAGCGATTCCAGCCCAGTCGCGCCTCGTTTACCTGATGATTGTTTACGACCTTCACGTAAGAGAGCGAGACAAGCTGCACGCGAGTTGGCGTGGTGGTGTTGAAACCGGGCAACAGTCCGCCTGCGAGCTGTGCGAACGGAAAACTCTGATCGCTGTCCCCGAAATAATAGCGGCCGGTGAGCAGATTGTTCGAGTTGAAATTGTGGTCAATCTTGCTGATGAAACTATCGACACGATTCGTGAATCGCGTCGCCGTGGACAGATTGCCGCCCGAGGCACATCCAGTGTTGGAGCTGGTGGCCGGAAGATTCGGCTTGGGCCACGGATTTCGTGCAAGCAACTTCGCAATCACCGGGTTCGGCGCTCCGTTCGCTGCTATATCACCAGCGATCACGGTCGGGTCAGGAACACAGCTCAGGCCGGCCTGGGCTCCGGTCTCGCGCTGTCCCTCGTAGTTGAGATAGAAGAACGTGCGGTCTTTGAGTACAGGACCACCAAAAGCGCCGCCAAATTGATTGTTGTGGAATGGATTCTTAGATCCAACGCTGTTGAAATAGTTGCGTGCACCCATCTGGCCAGTGCGCAGGAACTCGAGACCCGACCCATGCCACTGGTTCGTGCCGCTCTTGGTGACGATGTTCACTACCGCTCCACTATTGCGTCCGTACTCGGCCTCATAGTTTGAGAGCACTCGCAGTTCGGCGACAGCGTCGATGGGCAGGATGGTCGCCGGATCTCCGAAGACGCCGGCCTCATTGATGGCAGGATCGTTGCGAAAGCCATCATTCATGTCGGTGCCGTCTAGGAGGAAGTTGTTTGACCGTCCCCGCGATCCATTCATCGAGAATGTTCCGAACGATCCCGGGGAGTCGGATATCTGATCGGGAGAGCCCGACACTCCAGGGTTGAGGTAGATGAGCTTGGTGTAGTCGCGACCATTTACAGGGACGTTCTCGATGGCCTTGGTCGTGAGTGTTCCGCCCAGTTCGGCGGAGGTGGTCTCGACTTGCGGGAGGCTCTCGCCGGAGACGACGACCGTCTCGGAAACCTGTCCGGTTTTTAGCTGGGCATCAACGCGGCGTTCGGTTGCGACGTCCACAACGACGTCGTTGGTGATGGCCGTCTGGAATCCGCCAAGAGAGATCGTGACGCGATAGCTCCCGATCGGCAGCTCCGGGACGCTATAACTCCCATCGCCGCCGGTCTGCGTCGTGCGCTCCAAACCAGTCGCGACCTGACGAACGGTGACATTCGCGCCGGGCACAACCGCGCCCGACGCATCAGTCACTGTGCCGAGAATGGTTCCGCGGAAGGTCTGGGCCGCGATCACTGCCGCTGAGAGAATAAGGAACGCCACCAACCGCCGTTTCATAACGTGATCTCCGTGATCTGAAGTTGTAGTCGGGCCCTTGTTGCAGGATTGTGAACACACTACCACACCACTTGCGGGTTAAAAACGAGAGCGCGGCCAGAAGCGTATCGAGTGCAGTGAGCGGGAGAAAATGGTAAACAAGTGTGAATCGCGGACGGACTCACCCGAGACGTGATTGGCAGAATAACTTCAAGTGCAGAGGTAGCGACGCCAACCGGTCAGCGCAGTCTGGGGCGATCTGACGTGGATCGGGAAGTGTTCGCCGATTATTTACGATGAACGAGCGTGAGGCCGCTCTTCACTTGAGGACTGGCAACCTGAGGACTGGCAGGCTGGCAAACAATCCTAGTTTCCATCTCACCGACACCTTTGCAGTGTTCGCAAATTCTTCCATTACCGTCGGTTCCTCTTCCTCTGCAAATCTGGCACGGCACGAGTTTGGTAAACGAGAAGTCCATGTATTGATTCTACGCTTCTATACAGTTTTCAGTGCGCTCGCCCGACTACTCACAACCTTCGGGGAAGAGATCTTAGCTTCGCTATAGCGGCGTCGACTCGCACTTATGGAGTGGCGCGGGCGATCCGTTAACTGCGCGATTATCGGATTACTGGCGTCTGATGCCGAGTCTCGGGATACCCAAAATGAGAACCGCGGTACTCATCTTCTCCTCTCGAGTAACTAGCTTTTTACTAATCAGAGGAACTGTATTCGTGTTTTCAATCAGATACGCCATGCGTCCGAACAGAGATGTTGGAAGCAAAACTGCTTCTGATCAAACGTCGCTATAGGTGTGTCATGCGGCACGCTTCGTTGATCGAGACCGTTGGGAGCCCTAATGGCCGAAAATGTAATGGACCAAATCGTCGCTGAGCTGCGAAATCGCGCGACAGAACTCTATCCGGCTGCGGGCGAGTTGAGAAACATCCGCATCGTAGGACATACACCGAAGACCGACCATTTCATCTACGACGTCGTCGCTGATTTTGCTGGCGGCAGCGAACGCATTGCGGCCAAAGTCTATCGCTCGAGTAAACGCGGGCCGCAAGGTATCCGCGACCAAGCGTCAGCCGAGTTCAAGAATCTCGACAAGATGCACCGTCTTTTTTCCGAAAGCAATCTCCCGGGTGTTCCCCGTCCGCTGGGCAATTTCAGCGCATTAGGAGCGATGGTGATTGAAAAGATCCAGGGCATTCCGCTGCAATCGATGATCATGAAAGCAGCCCTCTTGCCCGGATACGACGACGCCTGGCTGCCGGAAGCCGCTGGCAAGGCCGGCGAATGGCTGCGGAATTTTCATCGCCTGACGGCCGACGCGCCGCAACCCTTTGACGCCAACGAGTTGCTGGGCGAACTCGAAACGTTGTGCCTGAGCTGTCGCGGGGAAGGACTTGACGACGCCGCGATCCGCATGATCCTGACTGGGGCCAAGAATTCGCTGGCGAAAACGAAAAAAAGCGTTCCGTCCTCGGCGGTACTTAACGATTTCACCCCACTCAATGTCTTAGTAACGGAAAGCGGCGTTGGCGTCTGCGATTACGGTCGCATGTCGAACCACGGCGTCTCCTACAACGACGCAGCGACGTTTCTAGCGTCCGTGGAGGCGTTGGAGAAGTATCCGTTCTGCAATCGGACGATCACTACCAAGGTTCAGGAGAGCTTTATTGAGGCCTACGGCGCCGGACAGCAAGAACAGGCGGTAATCCGTGTGCTGAAAATGCGCGCTCTGCTGGCCATGTTCGCTCAGGGACGCGGCCTAAAAGAGAGCGCTGTCCGCAAGAAAGTGATGTGGGCGACGGTGATGAAGCGCTTTATCCAGCAGGCTGCCAGCCGATCCATTGCTCCCGCGGCCTAGCTGTAGCGACCGATCTACCTTTTCATTTCAATCTTTTGACGGTTCCGCGAGAGCCGCGGCCAGAGCTCCGCGCGCGACTTGCGTCTGCGCGCCGCTCTTCAAATCCTTGACCGAGAACTGATTCGACGCCATTTCGTTCTCGCCGACGATCACTACGCGCGAAATCCCCAACTTTTCTGCCGTCTCGAAGGCCTTTTTCAAGCGGAAACTCTCGTCGCCGAGTTCTAAACGTAGGCCTTGCGTGCGCAGTTCGCGTGCAAGTTCGGCCGCCGCGACGTTCATTCCGGTTCCGAGTGGCGCAATGTAGGCCTGCGCCGGAGTTGAATTGGCCGCTTCCGGCTGTCCGGCGGCCAGTGCCATCACAAAACGGTCTTCGCCGATAGCGAATCCGATGCCCGGGGCGCGCGGTCCGCCCAGCGCTTCTGACAATCCGTCGTACCGTCCGCCGCCGAGAATGGCGTTTTGCGCGCCCAGACTGCCCTGTGTGAACTCGAAAGCAGTGCGCGTGTAGTAGTCGAGTCCGCGTACAAGACGGTCGTTTATGACGTAGGGAACGCCGGTCGCACTGAGGATTTTCTGTACTTGTTCGAAGTGTTTGCGGTCGTCTTCATCGAGATAAGCGCTGATGCGTGGCAGTTTTTCGATGATGGGCTGATCTTCCGGGACCTTGCAATCAAAGACGCGCAGCGGATTCGTGACTGCACGCCGCTGACAATCGACGCACATGCGGTCCACAACGCCACTTAGAGCGCCGCGCAGCGCCTCATTGAATGCCGGACGCGAACTTGGCGAGCCTACAGAGTTGATCTGGAGCATCCAATCTTTGATGTTCAGGCCTTCGAGCAGCATTACCAGCATCTGCAGCACTTCCGCATCGCGCGCGGGCGACTCGCTGCCGGCCGATGGCGGCCCAATTACCTCCGCGCCGATCTGATAGAACTGCCGAAAACGGCCTTTTTGTGGACGTTCACGGCGAAATTGTGGCCCGATGTAGTACAGCTTCTGTAGTCCAGGACGTTCCCAGAGCTTGTGTTCGATGTACGCACGCACCACTCCGGCGGTATTTTCCGGCCTCAAAGTGAGCGATTGTGCCTTTTCCGACTGGGCCCGTGCGCGATCCTCCCAGGTGTACATCTCCTTGAAAACGATGTCGGTAGCTTCGCCAACGCCGCGGGCGAATAGTTGCGTGTCTTCGAACACAGGAGTACGAATTTCGGCGAAATTGTAGAGCGCAAAGACCTCGCGCGCGGTCTGTTCCACACGGTTCCACAGCTCGGTTTCGGGCGGCAGAAGGTCGCGAGTGCCGCGTACGGCCTTTATCATCATCTTTTCAGAGTCTAATTTGGCTACAGAATTGGCGCTCGTTCGCGCAAATACGTCTGCGTATAGTCCAGATAGTTCCTGGCATAGCGCAGAATGGTCTCTTCGTCCGCAGGCCCCAGCTTCTTTCGCAGCTTTCCGGGCACACCAATCACGAGAGAATTCGGCTCGATGATGGCGTTTTCCGGTATCACAGTGCCGGCTGCAATGATCGATCCGCGTCCCACATGTGCGTTATTAAGGATCACAGAGCCCATGCCGATCAGGCACGTCTCTTCAATTGTGCAGCCGTGAAGCGTCACATTGTGGCCGATTGTGACCCATTCACCGACGGTTACAGCGTACTGATCGCGCATTCCATGGAGCACACTGCAGTCCTGAACGTTCGAATAAGCGCCGATTCGGATGGAGTGTACGTCCCCACGGACGACCGCATTCATCCAAATGCTGGCTTGCTCGCCGAGGACAACATCGCCGATAACCTGAGCAGATTCGTCTACGTAGCAGGATTCCGGGATAGTCGGCAGAATCCCCTTATAAGGTCGAATCAATGCTTTTCAGGCTCCCGATGAGGGCAAAATGCGGCTGTTTTGTGGTCGCGAAGCGGTCACTAAAGCGCCGAATGTGGCACAAACAAGCAAGATAACACGCGAAATAAGGCGCGCCAATGGTCGGCGCGCGTTCCTACTGACGATAAGAAGCGGGCGAAATGCGAGCTTGGGCGTCAACTTCGAGCGCGCGTTTCGCGAGTGATATGGTCGGAAACGCGTCTCAACGGCGCTTTCTTTAGCCCGCGGCTTGATCTTCTCGATGTCTTTTTGCATGCGATTAACCCGGGGCCGCTCGTTCAGCGGCCTAAACTGAAGAAACGTATCTCACCTAGAATCTGCGTAACGCATATACTGATACGCACAGGGGCTGAAGGCAGCCCTGTCCAGTCAGGAAAAGTTTGGGGGTGTAGTTCAGTTGGCGGAAGTTCGATTGCAAGAGGGAGAGCCATTGGAAAATGCCCTCCGCCGCTTCAAACGCAAGGTACAGACCGAAGACATCATTAAAGAGGTCAAGCGGCATTCCTTCTATCTGAAGCCGGGCGAGAAAAAGCGCGTGAAAGAGGCGCTGGCTCGTAAGCGCAACCGTAAGAAGGTCCGAAAAGAGCAGGACTAAATTCATCCCAACAGGAGGGCCGCCCGCAAAGGCGGCCCTCCTGTTTTCCACAGGGAAATTAGTGTCGAGGATTTTACAGCCAAAGCCAGTATTTTGTTGTACCATGCGCGCGACATGGCAGGCCGAGCCAGATATTGGGAACGTCCTGCGGACTGGAGTTCTTTCCGAGTGCTGAGCGGGAATGAATTACGTGACAAGTCTGCAGGTAGGAACGAGGGCTTCTCAAATGGAATTCCAGGATAGGGTGTTAAAGTGCATCGACTGCGGATCTGAATTTATCTTCACCGCAGGCGAACAGCTTTTCTTCCACGACAAACAGTTTAAGAACGAACCCAAGCGCTGCAAGCCTTGCAAAACGAAACGCGCATCCGCGGTGGGCGCAGCGCCGGCTAACAACTACCAAAAGGTGGAAACGCGTACAAGCTGCTCGCATTGCGGCAAGGAGACCACCGTTCCATTCAAGCCTACGCAAGGGCGTCCGGTGTTCTGCCGCGAGTGTTTCCAGCAGCGCCGCGCGGTGAGCGCCACCGCCTAAAGCACCAATAAGGCTTTGAATTCGTAACTAGGGAGAAGTGTGTCTATTTGTGGGAATGAAATTTCCCATCCACACTCGACTGCAATCACGCACGTTAAACTTCTGTCCCCAATAAACGCTGCCTTTTCGCTCCTTCCTATTGACTTTCTATAGGAAGCTCGCTTACCTATTCTCATACAGACCGTCTGTAGGAGTGTGAACGTGACTCAGGAACAAACGGCCCTGCTGCAGGGAACGTTGGATTTGCTGATCTTGAAATCGCTGGCTCTCGAAGAGATGCATGGCCTCGGGATCTCGCGGCGTATCGAGCAGATTACCGGCGGAACATTTCAGGTGAAGCCCGGCTCACTTTTTCCGGCGCTCCACCGCATGGAAGAAGAGGGCTGGCTGATCGCCGCCTGGGGAGAATCTGAGAACAACCGTCGGGCGAAGTATTACCGGCTAACCAAAGCAGGCCGACGTCAGCTTGAGAGCGAAACAGAACGTTGGGGGCGCATTTCACTGGCAATTGCCCAAGCGCTCGCGACTTAAAAGCATTCAATGCGAGTTTGCGAGTGCTGCAGTTGAGTGGTTGGGATCAACCCACAAGGAGTAGAGACATGAAGAGAAGGGAATTGATCAAGAACGCAGCAGCTTTTAGCTTTGCCGCTGCTATGCCGTTTTCAGCATTTGGTGGCTCCGGCGATGGTCTGGCAGTCAGCGAAAAACGCACTGGATCACCTGAATCGGCGACGACGACCAATCCGTTAAAGCCTCCTGCCCAGGGCACGATACCGGTTGCCTTTCTGATTTCAGACGGCGCAGTGCTCATCGATTTCGCTGGGCCTTGGGAAGTCTTTCAGGATGTTTCCATTCCCGGTGTGATGGATGGCCCGTTCAAGCTCTACACCGTAGCCGAGACGAATAAGCCGATTGTCGCCAGTGCGGGGATGAAGATCGTGCCCGATTACACCTTCGACAATGCCCCGGTGCCGAAGGTGATCGTTATCCCGGCGCAGAACAAGGCTAACGATGCCGCGATGGAATGGATCCGCAAGTCCACGAAAACCGCCGATTTGACAATGTCCGTCTGCACCGGAGCATTGGTGCTCGCCCAATCAGGACTGCTTTCCGGCAAAGCTGCGACCACGCACCACAACGCCTACAAGCTAATGGCCGTGCACTATCCCGACATTAAGGTTCAGCGCGGCGTGCGGTTTGTGGAAGACGGCAATCTAGCGACTGCTGGCGGCCTCTCTTCCGGCATAGATCTCGCACTTCGTGTTGTCGAGCGTTATTTCGGCCGACAGGCCGCAGAGAACACAGCCTTCTCCATGGAATATCAAGGGCAAGGCTGGAAAAATGCAGAGTCAAACCAGGCTTACGCGAAAGTGCGCACCTCGACTGCCGCGCATAGAGTCTGCGAAGTATGTGAGATGGACGTTGATGCCGCTATGGCAGTCCGGTCTGTTTACAAAGGAAAGACCTATTACTTCTGTATGCAGGAGCACAAAGAGGAGTTCGATCGTGCTCCGGAAAAATTTCTGAGCGTATAGCGACTTGTAGGTTTCACCCAACGAGGTGCATTGTGCCGTCCTTTACACGAATCCGCAGCTTTTTCCGCAATCTACTCCATAAAGAGGAAGTCGATGAGCAACTCAATAGCGAACTTTCGTCCTACTTGGAGATGCTGGTCACAGAGAAAATTGCCGCTGGCATGACTCGTGAACAGGCAACGCGTGCCGCGAAGATCGAGTTGGGTGGCTTGGAGCAGGTGATAGGACGTGTGCGCGAAGTCCGCTCCGGGGCATGGCTTGAGGCGTTCCTGCAAGACATTCGCTTTGGATGGCGAATGATTCAGCGCAATCCCGGATTCTCTGCCCTCGTAATCATCACGCTCGCGCTCGGGATCGGAGCGAACACTGCCATTTTCAGCGTCGTCTATGGCGTGCTATTGCGCCCGCTACCCTATGCGCAGGGCAATCAGCTTGTCGTGCTGCATCAGGATGCAGCCAAGGCAAATCAGCACAATATTCCATTTTCTGTAAAAGAAGTTTACGACTACCGCGACTACAACCACACCCTGCAAGAAGTAGTCGAGTATCACAGCATGTCGTTCCTTCTGTACTCGAAAGACAATGCAGAGCGCGTGCAGACGGGAGTAGTTTCGGCGAACTTTTTTGACGTGCTCGGAGTGAAGCCGCTGCTAGGCAGGACCTTCCTTGCCAGCGACGAGACCAAGAACTCTGATGCCGTGCTGGTGCTCAGCTACAAATACTGGCAAGAACGGCACGGCGGCGATCGCGAGATCGTGGGAAAAATTTTCCAGATGAACAATCGACCGCACACTGTCATTGGGGTGTTGCCGCCGATTCCGCAGTATCCGGCGGAAAACGACGTGTACATGCCGACATCGCAGTGCCCGTTCCGATCGTCGCCGCAGACAATTGCCAACCGTCAGGCACGATTGATGAGTGCCGTCTTCGGCCGGCTTAAGCCCGGCGTATCGCTGCAAGCTGCGCAAGCGGATCTGTCCACAGTTGCGCGCCTACTCGAAAGCTCTTATCCAAAAGACTATCCGCCACAGTACGGGTACGGGTTGTTGACAGCCCCGCTGCAGCAGGACCTTACCAGTCGCGCACGCTCCACGCTCATTATTCTGCTTGCGGCGTCAGGACTGGTTCTGCTCATCGCCTGCGCGAATGTGGCAAATCTTCTTTTAGCCAGGCTGCTGAAACGTGAACGCGAACTCGCGGTGCGCAGCGCTTTGGGAGCGAGCCGGTCAAGACTGATCCGGCAATTGCTGACTGAGACCGTAATGCTTGCATTGGCTGGCGGCGCACTGGGCCTGGCGTTAGCTCCGCCTGCGCTCGCAGTGCTGGTCAGGTTTGCGGCGCGGTTCTCGACTCGTGCGGGCGAAGTGAAATTGGATTGGCACGTCCTGGTGTTTACTCTAGTCGTCTCAGTGTTTGCGGGGCTGCTATTCGGAGTTGCTCCGGCAGTGTCGTCGAGCCGCCGGATCAGTGACGCGCTGAAGCAAGCCTCGGGACAAACCACTGCCAGCGAAGGACGCCAGCGGCTACGCGCCGGACTTGTCGTCGCGCAGGTCGCAATTTCGTTCATGCTGCTGATCGGAGCAGGTCTCATGCTCCACAGCATCATGGTGCTGCAGAATGTGGATCCTGGCTTCAGGGCCGATCGCGTGCTCACCATGCGCATCAGCGCCAGTTTTTCCAAGTACACGACGAACCAGCAACTCACAGATCTGTCCAACAACATCTTGCGCGAGGTGAGGGCGGTGGGCGGAGTGGAGTCGGCTGCGATGTCGAGCAATTTCCCGTTCGATCCGGCCGGCATCACCGCGGGGCCCGGAAACAATGACTTCCAGATTGAAGGACGGCCAATCTCAAAAGGCGAACTGGCGCCCACAGTGGATACTACCGGTGTCACTCCCGGCTACTTCGAAACCATTCGTCAGCCGTTGCTAGCGGGCCGAACGTTCACTGACCACGATGACGGCAAGGCAACAAACGTGACCGTCATCAATGAGGCGCTGGCGCATCATCGCTGGCCGTCTGAAAACCCCGTCGGCAGGCGCATCACGTTCGATGATGGCCAGAGGTGGATCCAAGTCGTCGGAATTGTTGGCAACGTGCGCGAGTACGGACTCGAAAAATCAGCGGGAGATGAGCTCTACCTGCCATTCGCACAGGGATACTTCGGCGGCAGGCTGGTGGTGCGGACGATCGCGGACCCATCCAGCCTAGCGGCTCTGGTGCGCTCTGCTGTGCGAAAAGTCGATCCGCAGCTTGCAATCGACCGGATCGACACCATTGAGCGGCTGCAGCACGAGTCCACGGCCTCTGCGCGCACCACAACGGTTCTTCTGGGAATCTTTGCGACGCTTGCGCTGCTGATTAGCGCGACGGGCATCGCCGGAGTGATGGCGCTCTCGATCAGCCAGCGAGGACACGAACTGGGAATTCGCATGGCTCTCGGCCAGCAGAGAAGTTCGATCCTGCAGATGGTTGTCGGTCACGGGCTGGCGCTTGCGATCGCAGGAACCGTGTTGGGGATGATCGGTGCGATTGTGATCGGACGCGCTCTCTCGTCGTTGCTGTATAACACCAGTCCGACGGACCTGAAGACTTACGCCGCAGTGTCGGCAGTGTTCCTGGCATCTGCGACGATGGCATGTTTGCTGCCCGCACGGCGAGCGACGTTGATCGATCCCTCGACCGCGCTGCGGCAGGAATAATGCGCTGCACGCGGCAGGTGTTGTCAGAACATTGTAGGCAGATCGCTCCCTGATCCCCCACATAGGGAGCCGCACCACGAATTGGTTACGCATCTGGACGTTATTCCAAAGGCGTAATGGATTCAGAGCAAAAATTTCTAAGATTCTTCAACGGTACCAGCTAGTTTTGCGATATCACGGGGCCAGCTCTCAACGGTGCCGCGCCGAAATTGACAGCGAACCTTTTGCACCAGATAGAAACCGTCCGGTACTTCGACAAGTCCAGATCAGCGCTTAAGGCATAGTTCTGGTCACCGATGTTTCCTTTGATGATTCCCATATCGATGACCTCAGCACGCTTCACCGTTGCGCTGTCTTTTGCATCGTTAGCGGCGACCAAGTACACGTGCACATCAGGGCCGTTCGAGGTCCTGAAGTTTGTGAAGCGGAGAATGCGATGTCCATCCCCAAGGCGGTAAACGATTGCCGCACCCGCTGTGGCATGCACGACTCCGGAGAAAGTGCCTGACGCAACGACTTGTGCGGATGCAGCAGCTTCGCCGGCCGGGAAGCTTTCGTTCACCCGGTGATTGATGAAAAGCCGCTCCGGCCGAAAAGCGTACCAGGCCGCGAACAGTACGATGGCGAGCACGGGCACGGCGAGTTTCCACTTATACATCTTGATGTCTCCTTGCGTGCCGTTTTCGTGATGCGGCTTTGCGTCGTAGGGACGAATTCCCCCGCGAACCCGGTTGTAGTCCAGGTCGCCTTTGACGAGGCTTGTCTTTGTCAGAAGTTTGATAAGCGAGTTCATGGTTTCGTCCTTTCTTGGAAGACGGCGTGAGCCTTCTGAAATGAGATTGATTATTTGTTTTCGGCCGCGAATGCCTGATCGACAGGAGCGGGCGAGATGTGGTCGAGATAGTTGCTGATGGTCTTCATGGCGATACCGAGCAGCAGCTCCATCACCTGTTCCTTCGTGTAGCCGGCGACGATGAACTTCTGAATGGATTCATCTTTGGCATAGCCGCGCTCGCGAACGAGTTCCTTCACCAAGGTTACGAGGGCATTGAGCTTCGCATCAGGAACCGTTGTATTGTTGCGAATAGCTGCTACGACTTCAGCCGGCGTGTGGAGTGCGCCTTTCGCGACCGTGGAATGGGCAGCAGCGCAGTAGCTGCAATGGTTCTCGACGCTTGCTGCCAGAAGGATGAGTTGCCGTTCTCGGGCAGTGAAGGACCCCTGTTCATATGCAGCATCCAGCGCAAGATAGCCCCGCAGGACTGTCGGGTTGTTCGCGAAGATGGCCATTAGGTTCGGGATGAAGCCAAAAGACTGCTGAATGTTTTCAAGAACCCGCTTGGAACCTTCGGGTGCAGTTGCGATGGTCAATGGTGCGAAGAGTGTATCGGTTGCAGTGCTCATGTCTGTATTGCTCCTTGGCTCGGTGATTCAATCGCTTACACAGGAATAGATTTTTCAGGCGGTGAGACGATCCGTCGTATGTTTCAATCATCTTGATAGCAAAAAGCAATCACCATGGAACTGCGGCATCTTCGATATTTCACAGCGGTCGTGCAGTGGAAGGGCTACCGCGAGGCCTCCCGGCGGCTGCACGTCGCGCAGCCAGCGATCAGCCAAACCGTAGCCGATCTTGAGCGAGAGCTAGGGCTCAAACTGTTCTCACGCGCGAAACGGGTAGCGCAGGTCACCCCTGAGGGAGAGATCTTTTACGCAGAGGCTATACGCACGCTCGCGCAGGCAGAGTTGGCTGTCAATACGGCGAAGCGGGCCGCAAAGGGAGAGATTGGAAGACTATCGATTGGCTTTCTTGCACCAGCGACCTATGCATTTCTTCCAGAACTTGTACGCACCTTCAAGGCGCAGTACCCAGGGGTCAAGCTAACCCTTCAGGAACTCATCCCCTTGCAGCAGGAAGTCGCCTTCGACAAAGGACTGATTGACATCGGATTTACTCGAACGCTCACAGCCGAACAGAGCAAGACATTATCATCGCGACATTTGTACTACGATCCGATGATGGCGGTTCTTCCAGCTTCACGACGGGTGAAGACGAAGCGCGTGCGTATTTCAGATCTGGCGAATGAGAGCTTCGTTCTGTTTCATCGCGAAGAAGCACCGGGACTGTTCGATACGATCACGGGTATGTGCAACGACGCTGGTTTCTCGCCGAGAGTTGAGAATTCATCAAGTATGATGCAGACGGTGCTATCGCTCGTTGAAGCAGAGGAGGGCGTATCAATCGTACCCGCATGCGTCCGGAATCTCCGTTCGGACGGCGTCCGGTTCTACCGTTTGCAGCCTGATGATGTGCGAGTCGAACTTGTTGCGGCGTGGAAGAAGGAGTCCCCGTCGGTTGTACTTCGCGCCTTTCTTGATCTGATCAATGCAAATGCGTCTATGATCCGGAAGAAAGCCGAGCTTTGCTGAAAAATTCCGCGTCACTGAATCAGGCCCTTTAATCTCGGATTTGCAGATAGGCGCACTTTTACGAGAATGGGTCGAAATGACCAATCTGCCAACGGGATGGATACGGGACTTCCTAATGGGACTGGGATCGCTGGCTCAAAAGTGAACAGTGATAGCGAACCTCACCTAGATCGCCCTGGGGACCACCTCTCTAGAAATTTTAAAAGACGAAAAAAAATGCCCGGACTGTGCCGGGCATGGTGGATTTGATGCGATCAGTTCCAGTTGTCGCCTTTCTGCTGACTCGCGAAGGCCTGTAGGAAGCCCTGTGCCCTCGGGTTGGCGTCCCAAGTTCTAGCGAAGGCAATGTGCTCCCGTTTTAATTTGGAGTTCAGGAGTGTTCTCCCGTCCTCGCTAAAGGCAGAATACTGCTCGACGCCAGCACGGTCATTCCGCCAGTAAAAGCCACCAGATTCACAATAGTCGGCCTTCGGTTTGATCAGAATCCCGGTCCGATCCTACGAAATTGGCAAAAATCCAGAAATGCGGATGATCCACCCGGCGCTCCTTTCCTCCCAACGATTTGGACCTATGAAAATCCATTCCTGTTTTTCAAGACGATCCAAAAATTTGTAGCGAATGCGGAGTCATGGGACGAAAGCGCAAATACCCAAGACGCAGGCACGAATCCGCGGCATGAATGTCATTTATTTGTGAATTGTTGTTGCACAATGGGGCAACTTGGACGAAACTTTCCTACTGACATTTAGATGTGAAGCTCACTCGCTACTTCGCCTGAGGCGACATGCGTTTCTGGCGACCCAGTAGAGCTCCCCAAATCCGATATTTCTATTTTTGATACAGGAGAAGTCACATGACTAAGAGACGGTTTGCAGGATGGCTGCTCAGCCTTCTGCTGACGGCTTCAAGTGTTGCATTCGGCCAGGCCACGGCCAGTTCTGTCTTGCAGGGCACAGTAACGGACAAAAGCGGCGCCGCCGTGGTGGGGGCCGAGGTGACGGTCACAAATGCTGCTACCGGCCTGACTCGCAGTGTACGAACAGGCACTGACGGCAGCTATCGAGTCGAGCCACTGCCGGTCGGCTTTTATAACGTGAAAGTCTCGATGAGCGGTTTCAGCGCGCAGACTGCGACTAACGTCGAGACCATGGTGGGTTCAGCCACCACGCAGAATTTCGGCTTGACGGTCGGCTCCACCACAGAGACGGTGGAAGTCACGGCCGAAGCTCCGCTTATCGATGCACTCAAAACCGATGTGAGCTCGAACATTACGCCAAAAGAAGTACAAGAGCTTCCGCTCATAGGTCGCGACGTTGCTGACCTGGCATATCTGGCTCCAGGCGTGAAGCAGGCCGATTCCTACGATCCCACCAAGAACCGATACGCAATTCTTTCCGTGAACGGACAGGGTGGACGCAACGTCAATGTTCTAGTGAACGGCGTCGATAACAAGGACAACACCGTCGGCGGTCCAGTGATGCAGCTGCCCTTGGAGGCCGTGCAGGAATTCCAGATTTCCACGCAACGCTTCTCCGCGCAGAATGGTCGATCGGAGGGAGCAGCCATCAATCTGGTGACGAAATCCGGATCAAACAATTTTCATGGATCCGCTTTCGGGTTTTTCCGCGAACAGCAGTTTACTGCCGATGAGAAGGAGCCTGACGGTACCAAGGTGAATCCGCCTTATGAACGTCAGTTCTTCGGCGGCAGCATTGGCGGCCCAATTGTCAAAGACAAGCTTTTTGCTTTCTTCGGTATTGAACGTCAGCGGGAGCAGACGGGTCTAGCTGAGGACCCAAGTTCTCTTGCGCAGCTTCAGGCCGTGACCTTCCTGGGCGCGCAGCCGGCTGCAATCATTCCAACTCCGTTTTACGAGACCCGTTACAACGGGCGTCTGGATTACAACTTCAGTTCGCGAAACAGTGCTTACGTGAGCTACAGCTCGCAAGGCAATAACAGCCTCAACGATCAATCGAACTCGCAGAGCGACTTGACCAACGGCAACTTCACCACGAACCAGCTCCAACTTGCGAACTTCACCTTGAACACGACGGTGTCTAACACCATGGTGAATACGCTCACCTTGGGATATCAGTACTGGAACAATGTGATCGACAGCAAGATTCGCACTCCGCTGTTTACCTTCCCCAACGGCGAGACGTTCGGCACGAACGGCAACGTTCCGCAACAGTCATTCCAGCGCAAGTGGCAGTTTAAGGACGACGTTTCCAAAACAATAGGCAAACACACTCTCAGGTTTGGTGAGGACTACATCTACAATCCGACGCTCGGTGGATACTTCGAATTCAATTCAACGCTCGAAGTAGATTTCGCCGCCGAACCCAGAGTCCTTCTGGATAAGAGCCAATTTCCGCAGGGATTCGCAACGCCCGGAGCTGTGTCCGGTATGTCCATCTCCAATGGCGATCCGGCGACGAACGTTCCCGGCGGAACCAAGCAGTTTGGTTTGTACTTCCAGGACGACTGGAAGATCAACCCGCGTTTGACCTTGAACCTCGGGCTGCGTTGGGACAAGGACTACAACTTCGTGGGCGGTTCGGCCGTGCATGACAGCCGAACGTACCAGGAGTTGGTCGCCATCGCGGGCATCAGTCCCCTGGCTCACCAATTCACGTATAAGCAAGCCAGCGACGACAACAAGGACTTCAGTCCTCGAGTTGGTCTGGCCTACGACATCACCGGATCGGGAAAGCACGTATTCCGTGGCGGATATGGACTCTACTATGGCGATGTATTCCAGAACATTCCGATCTTCATGGAGCAGCAGCACAACCCCACGATCTTCCAGACGCAGTTCTCAATTAGCGGAACGGATCTGGTTCCGGGAACGAACGTTACGGTAGATAACTACCGTTACGGTGTCGATCCTCTCCCCACCATCGGACCACCCTCCGCACAACTCGCGCCCGGAAGCACGGGCCGCATCATCGATCCGACGTACAGGAACCCGGTGACGGAAGAGTGGAACGGTGGATATAGCTGGCAGGTCACGCCAGTGTCGGTCATTGAAGTCGATTACACACACGTGCTCAGCTTGCACGAGAACAAGACCATCAACATCAACCCGAAACTTCCGACGAACCCGACCTTCACTACGTTCGCTCGTCCGCTGGGAACAGCCTTCGCCGCGGCAAATGTCCCGGTGCTAGGCAGCGTTCGTGACGAGCAATCCATTGGGCGTTCGCGTTATGACGGTTTGAGTGTTGCTTACCGTCAGCGCCTGAGCCATCACTTCAGTCTGAACACGAACTACACACTCTCCCGCGCGCTTTCTTATGACGGTGGTACCGGATCGTTCCGTAACTATCCGCGCGATCCGCGATTCCCGTTTGCGAGCTATGAGTACGGTCCCACATTCAACGATGAGCGTCATCACGTCACCCTCAGCGGCATCGCTCAACTTCCTTGGGGTTTGGAGTTTGCTCCCATTCTTCAGGCAGGTTCGGCAAGGCCGTATGACCTCCTCCCGGCAACGGATACGCTCAATTTCGGCAGCGGCGATAGGCGCGCTGTCGTGGTCCCCATCAATGCCCTGACAAACTACACCGCATTTGTTGGGAATGCGTCAGGAGCAAGAACCTGCTATTTCTCGGGTCAGTGCACGATCGCGAAATACGATCCGCTCCGAGGCGATCCGTTCTTCCAAATAGATGCGCGAGTTGCTAAGAACATCAAAATGGGAGAGCAGCGCAATTTGCAACTGATCTTCCAGGCTTTCAACCTCACCAATAGGGCGAATTACGGCAACAACTTCAACGGCCAGATTTCCGCCACGCCGGATCCAAAAACCGGCGGAGGCGGCTTCAGACAACCGCTGGGATTCATCAATCCGACGAGCACCATTATTCCGCGCTCGTTCATAGGTGAGTTCGGAGCGCGGTTCACCTTCTAAACCGATCCCCTTACAAAGGCCGGCACGAAAGTGCCGGCCTTTTTTTTTGCACAAATGAGAACTGTTCCAATTTCGAGACAACATGGATCTCTTTCCGGGCGACGAAGAGACCGGCGACTTCGTCGCGCTGTTGTTTGTGATTCCACCCAAACAGCACTTTTTCCAGAAGTGAACAAAAGCCGCGGGTGGTGGGGCCGCACCGGCCCGCATCCCTATTCCGCAGTGTTTTAGCCCTGATTTTCCCTACAGAAGCTCATAGATTCATTAATTTTTCAAAATGGGATGAGTCCAGCGAGACGCGGGACGAGTTGCGATTGATACCTGCTGGCCGAAACGGTTATGAGAGCGCATAGGCCTAAATAGCGGCTCCGGCGCTTGCAGCGCCATGTGAGTTGAAGCAAAATCGCGGCTCTATCGGCTCCCAATGCGTCGATCAGAAATGAATTTTGGCAACGTTCGCGCCGTTGCCATAGGGAAATGAAATCCGAGTGGAGCACGAGGAAAAACGAGGAGGATCAGTGATGCGAAGCAAGAAATTTGGGCTCTGGTGTCTCGCTCTCATGCTCTCAGTCGCCAATCTGGCCTTTGGCCAAGCAACGGCAAGTTCTTCCATCCGAGGTACGGTCACGGACCGAACCGGCGCGGCCATTGCCGGCGCTGAGGTTGTCGTCACCAATACAGGCACGGGATACTCCCGGACAGTGAAGTCCGGTAGCGACGGAAGCTATGTTGCGGAGCCATTGCCTGTTGGCGTCTACAACTTAAAAGTAGCGATGTCTGGCTTCACGTCCGCGGCCGCCGACAGAGTACAAACTTTGATTGGGTCCACCACCACGCAGAATTTTTCATTGCAGGTAGGTGGCGCGACTCAGACGGTGGAAGTGACCGCGGAAGCGCCGATCGTCGATCAATTGAAGACCGATGTGAGCCAGAATATTACGCCGCGTGAAGTGCAAGAGCTTCCGCTGATCGGACGTGACGTCGCCAATCTCGCCTATCTTGCTCCGGGTGTGAAGGCGGCCGATTCCTACGATCCCACTAAGAATCGTTACGCAATCTTGTCGGTGAATGGACAGGGGGGACGCAACGTGAACGTGACCGTCAATGGAGTGGACAACAAAGACAACACCGTTGGTGGTCCGGTGATGCAGCTTCCGCTTGAAGCTGTGCAAGAATTCCAGATTTCGACACAGCGTTTCTCTGCGGCGAATGGCCGCTCGGAAGGCGCAGCGATCAATCTGATCACGAAGTCGGGTACGAATTCGTATCGCGGCTCTCTGTTCGGATTCTTCCGCGACCAGACCTTCAACGCAGATCAGCATCAGACACCTGGCCAGACGGGGAATCCACCTTACACTCGTCAGCAGTTTGGCGGCAGCGTCGGCGGTCCGTTCATGAAAGACAAGCTGTTTGGATTTTTCGCCTACGAGCGCCAACGCGAGCATACGAGCCTCGAGGAATCTGCAGCCACTCTCAGTGAGCTACAACTGGCGATGTCTTTGGGCGCGCAGCCGGCAGCCATCATTCCAACTCCGTTCTTTGAAACCCGCTACAACGGCCGTTTGGATTACCAGATCAACTCGAAGAACAACGCATATCTGACCTACAACTCGCAGGCAAACAACAGCCTCAACGACCAGTCAGACGGCTTCCAGGACTTGAGTGCCGGCAATTTCACGATTAATCACATGCAACTGGCGAATGTGTCGCTCACGTCCACGTTGTCGCCGACCGCAGTAAACACGCTGACGCTCGGTTTCCAATATTGGAACAACGTGATTGACAGCAAGACGCGTAGTCCGCTGTTCACGTTTCCAAGCGGTGGTAGCGTCAATTGCGGGCCGGGTGGATCGTGCTTTGGGACGAATACTAACGTGCCGCAGCAATCGTTTCAGCGTAAGTGGCAATTCCGCGACGATTTCACAAAGACCTTTAACAATCACACCTTCAAGATGGGAGCCGACTACATCTACAACCCAACTCTTGGCGGATATTTTGAATTCAATGACACGCTGGAAATCGACTTCGCCGCCGACCCCAGCCAATTGCTGGCCGTTCCAGGCGGATTCTCTGCACCGGGCGCGGTGGGCAGTATGTCCATCTCCAACGGCGACCCGGCAACCAACGTACCGGGTGGCACGAAGCAGCTTGGTCTGTACTTCCAGGACGACTGGAAAGTCTCCAGGCGTCTAACCCTGAACCTCGGATTGCGATGGGACCGCGACTTCAACTTCGTCGGCGGCTCCGCAGTGCATGACAGCCGTACCTTCGAAGAGCTGCGTGCAATCGCAGGAGTGAGTCCGCTGGCGCAGCAATTCACCTTCAAGCAGCCGGGCGATGACAACAAAGATTTCAGTCCTCGCGTTGGCTTTGCCTATGACCTCACTGGTTCCGGCAAGCAAGTAGTGCGCGGTGGCTACGGCTTGTACTACGGAAATGTCTTCCAGAACATCCCCTTGTTCATGGAACAGCAGCACAATCCGACTATCTTCCAGACGCAGTTTTCCATCTCTAGCCCAACAGAGATTGTTCCTGGCACCGGGATTCAACTGCAGAACTGGCGATTCGGAATCGATCCGATGCCTGTGATCGGTGCTCCCTCTGCGTTGTTGAACCCCAACAGCGTCGGACGCATTATCGATCCGGAATATCGCAATCCGATGACGGAAGAGATGAACATCGGCTATACGTGGCAGTTCAGCCGGGCATCGGTGATCGAGGCGGAATACGTTCACGTGCTTGGCTTACACGGGAATAAGACCATCAATGTCAATCCCGTTCTTCCCATTGGCGGCAATCCTGCGAATGGGTCTGCGCGGCCACTTAGCTCAGTGTTCGCTGCAGCGAACCTGCCGGTCCTCGCGAGTGTGCGCGACGAGCAATCGATCAATCGTTCGCGTTATGACGGCTTCAATATCAGCTATCGCCAACAGATGGTTCGGCATCTCTCGTTGAATGCGAACTATACGTTGGCGAAGGCGCAATCCTACGGCGTCGGCGGCGGATCGTTCCGCAATTACCCGCAAGATCCCCGCAATCCGTTCTCGCCGTTTGAGTACGGCCCAACCCCCAATGACGAACGTCATCACGTTACTGTAAGCGCGATTGCCGATTTGCCGTGGGGTATTCAGTTAGCACCTATTCTCCAGTTCGGCTCGGCGCGTCCGTACAGCCTGACGTCGCAGACGGACACTCTTGGATTCGGCAGCGGCGACCAGAACCGTGCAGTGGTCATTCCCAACAACGCGCCGGGTACGTTTCTTACCGGAGCCGCGGGGCGGGCGTGCTACTTTGCCGGAACCTGTCATGTGGCGCCGGTAGACAGTCTGCGTGGCGATCCGTTCTTCCAACTCGACACTCGCTTGAGCAAGAACTTCAAGCTGGGTGAGACGCGGAATCTGCAGATCATCGCTCAGGCATTCAACCTCAGCAATCGCGCTAACTACGGTAATGACTTTGATGGGACTGTTGGCTCCCCGACCTTCGGACAGCCGGTCGGCTTCATCAATCCGACGAGCACAAACATCCCGCGATCATTGGCGGGTGAGTTTGGCTTCCGCTTCAGTTTCTAGAGCTCTGACCTCCACCTCAGGCTGGCACAATTATGCCAGCCTTTTTCTTGGCGCAGGAGTGAAGCTACTAATCGCCGGAGCCCGGAGCGGGAATCGGGCGGACGGCTCGAATGCCGTGCCGCCTCCTCGACCAACGTAGTCTGAAGCGGTCGAGGTACAGGTAAATAACGGGAGTCGTGTACAGAGTCAGCATCTGACTCACGAGCAGACCGCCGATGATCGTGATGCCCAGCGGACGGCGAAGTTCGCTTCCGGTACCGGTGCCAAGCGCGAGAGGAAGAGCGCCGAACATGGCAGCCATGGTCGTCATGATGATCGGCCGAAAACGCAGCAAAGAAGCCTCGCGGACCGCGGCCTCCGAGTTCTTCCCGTGCTCGCGCTCCGCCTGGAGGGCAAAGTCGATCATCATGATCGCGTTCTTTTTCACGATTCCAATGAGCAGAACGACGCCGATCATTGCGATGACGGTGAATTCCGTCTTCGTC
>CAZLIE010000044.1:2909-28726 GCA_964559345.1 uncultured Terriglobales bacterium | reverse complement strand
TTGTCGTCAAGTGGCTGCCATGTTCACGGAACGAATTGGGCAACACCGTCATGGAAGGACCAGTCAATGTCGTGGTTCTCGACAATCGTAACCAGCACGTTTGCTGGATCAATTCCCGGACTGGTTTTCAAGTTTTCTACGAGTTTTCGATAGAACGCCTTCTTCGCTGCCGGTTTCTGTCCGGCTCGCACGATCAGATACAGCATCACGCGATCTTCCGTGCGCTTCTGGAATTCCAACTCATAGGACTCGTGTTCGTGGATGATTTGGTAACGATCATCAGGAGGGAATCCCTCGAGCATACTGAGCACGGCCGAGTTCACTCCGTTGGCAATGGCTTTGACGTATTCGGGTGACTTTCCTTTCGCAACAGAGATGTTGATTAGCGGCATAAACATCCTTTACTGCGAGAGTGCGTGGGGGTGGGGAGGAAGACCAGCCCCACACACTCGTCGAAATGCTGAGGAACGCTCCACTCAGCTCGCAGATCTATGTGCACGCAGCGCTCCAATCCTATCCAGTTACAAGCCACAAACCAGGGCCAAATATGAGCCCGTCCCGTGTCACTGTGCCGACATCGCAGTCAACCGGCAGGCACATTTAAGTCGGGCATCGCAGTCGTCCCTCGTTTACTGCGCACAAATTAGCTGACTTGCGCGACCGGCGATTTGGCAACCACATTGCACGTGACTGAGCGACACGGGATCGCGTCAGAGGGGGCGATTTCACCGTGTCACAGCTTGGGTGCAAGGAGAGTCATGACAGCTGATTGCCTCCCCATGATCTTCGACAAGCAATAAAGGATAAACAAGGAGTTTTAAGTGAACATAGAGAGCAGAAGTTCGGATGTTGAAGTTGAAACGAATGCGATAGCGGGGAAGACCCTGGGCTTGGTCGGAATTGGCCACATGGGTAGGGCGATTGCAATGCGCCTCCTCAGTCACGGATACCGGTTGATCGTTTTTGATCACACTCGCGCAAAAGCTGAGGAGTTGGCGCCGCGGGGAGCCAAAGCAGCATTCGTTCTGGCTGAACTGGCGCGCGAGGCTGACATCATCTTGTCCTCACTATCGGACGATGATGCCGTGCTCGAAGTGTACGGCGCTGTGGGCGGGGTATTGGAAAATGCCAAACCCGGGACGGTGATCCTCGAAATGAGTACGGTGCGTCCGAGTACGTCACAGCAGGTGTACGCAGCCGGCGAATTTCGCCAACTGTCGATGCTCGACGTAGCCATATCCGGCAGCACGCCCGCCGCTGAGGCGGGCACACTCACGTTACTGGCTGGCGGTGATCAGGATGTCTTCAATGCCATGTCGCCGATTTTCGGCGCCATCGCGAAGCAATATTTCTATCTCGGACCGAGCGGCTCGGGGACAACAATGAAACTTGTCGCGAACACACTCCTTGGCGTCGGTATGCAGGCAATCGCCGAAGCCGCCGCTCTCGGAGAGAAGGCGGGCATCGATCGCAATCTGTTGTTCGACGTGATGGCGAAACTGGCGGTCGTGGCTCCCGCGCATGTAGGAAAGCTTAGCCGGGCAAAAGATGATGACTACAGCCCTCAATTTCCCATTCAACTCATGAACAAAGACTTCCGTCTGATTCTGGAGAAAGCCGCTGAAGTTCAGGCGTGTATGCCGGTGACCTCGTCAGCTTTTCAGATCAACATGGTGGAATCCGCCAGTGGGACGGGAGAGGATTTCTCAGCCGTGATTAGAAGGATGGAACAGCTCGCGCAACTGCTGCCCGAAAAAGTTGCGGCATAGGGTCCGCTCTTGGAGCCCTCTACGAAAGATTCGCGCGGGTCAGCGCACATGTCTGGCCTTGGCCTGTGCCTAGCGCCGGGAGAACGCCGAGAATGGCGATTGCTGCGAATTCGCTTCGCTCGCTCCGAGATCCATGCGTTCGATCAGACCATTTGCGATGGTATAGAGATGCCAGACCTCACTATCTGAAAGTACGTCACCACTAAGGCTTTTCACGAGTTGATGGACTCGTACATGAGTCCTGCCTGCCCCTTGGTCGAGCACCTCAATTGGATCCACATGCGGATCAAACTGTTTCCACTGGCGGTTCCAGTAGGCTCGAATCTCCTCCTTGCCGACCACACGCCCACCTTCAGATGCCTTGGGCCAGCTTACGCTGTCACTCATTAAGGCCAATGCTCCATCAATGTTCCGCTGATTGAAAGCAGAATAGACCTGAGCGATGAGGCTCTCTGTGTTCGTCATTCATTCCTCCGCGCAGATGCGCACTCAGCTATGTACATTGTAAGTCCCCAGAGACGCCCTGTTCCTTTCTGAAGGGAAAGCACCTCATCATCATTCATAAGCTGGTGCTGTCCGAACGCGCAATAAAAGTATGAGGACAAGACAGAATACGGGGCGGAGCTTATCAGTCTTACTTGCTCAGTTGGCGTTGCCGACGGGGAGCTTTCCGCAGCACTCTGGCCGCGCCGGCAAACTGGAACTATCCCATCCTCCGCCAAGCGCCTGAATGAGCTGCACCGCACTTGCCAAGCGTCGTCCAAGAATGTTGACGGCTGTCAATTCGTCTGCGAGCGCCGCATTCTGGGCGGTGATCACTTCGAGATAACTTGTGACTCCGCCGATGTAGCGAACATTGGAGAGATCGAGCGATCTCTGGGCAGCTTTGACTGCAAGGTCCTGAACTCCGGCTTCGTGCTCGAGGATCCGCAAACCTGCAACGCTGTCCTCGACTTGTTGGAAGTCTATCAGTACTGTTTCGCGATACGACGCAACGGCAAAGTCATAGCCGGCTCGCGCTTCATCGGTGAATGCGTGACGGCGGCCTCCGTCAAAGAGTGTCATAACAGCGGAGGGTCCCGCAGACCACAAGACACTTGGACCCTGGATTAATTTGGTTATCGTTCCGCTCTCGAAACCTCCTGAGGCTCCAAGCGTGACCAGAGGATAGTAGGCACTCTGCGCAAGTCCAATTTGAGCGTTGGCGGACGCGACTCTACGCTCTGCAGCAGCGATATCAGGCCGTCTCTCCAGCAACTCGGAGGGAAGACCAACAGGAATTCGCGGCGGCGGCGCTGTTAAGGGTAAGGGCGGAAGAGTGAACTCGGCCGGGGGCCTACCCATGAGCACGGCAACAGCATGTTCAAACTGGGCGCGTGCGACTCCAACATCAATGGCCTGGGCTCGCGTCGTTTCCAGGATCGTCCGGGCCTGCTCGACTTCGACCTCTGACGCAATTCCACCTCGATACCGTTGCTCGTTCAAGTCCAAGGCCTTCTCGTACTGAACTACGGTAGAGTTCAATAATTGTTCTTCCGCATCGAGACTGCGGGCGGCGAAGTAATCGAACGCCAGGTCCGCGTGCATGCTTAGGTTGACTACGGCAAGGTCGGCGGCGCTCGCCTGCGCCAGTTCCCTGGACGACTCGACCGTTTTGCGGACCCGACCCCACACGTCCACCTGGTAAGACAAATCTAACGGCAAAGAGAAATCACTGATGGTTTTGCCGTTGGCTACTGTCGTGGTGCTACGGTTGGCGGAGAATTTGTCGCGAGTCGCAGAGGCGCCTCCCGTAACTGTTGGATAGTAGTCGGCGCGGTTATAACGCAGAACCGCTCGGGCCTGCTGATACTGCGCCACTGCCGCTTTCAGGTTCTGATTGGAAATCTCGATCTGTTGCTCAAGGGTATTGAGTTCAGCATCCTGAAAGATTTCCCACCAGCGTCCACCGAGTTTCTGGTCATTGGGCTGAGCGGGCTTCCAATCTCCCACCTCTTTATATGCCGGCGGGATGGGCGTGCTGGGGCGATGGTACTTTGGTCCAACGGTGCATCCGAACTGGAGGAGCCCCAGCGCAAGCACAAATCCTGGTCGGAGGGCTCGAATGTTCGCGGCCGAAATCATTTTCCGAGGGCATTTCATTTCGTGCTCCCCGGCAATGTAGCTTGGACGACTTGCACTCGCTCTCCGTGGACGATTGAGTCCGGTGGATTGATGACAACCTGATCGTCCGCGGCTATCCCGGAAACGATCTCAATTTCACTGCCGAAATCACGGCCAGCAGTGACTGTGGCGAGATTAACTTTTCCATTTTTCACAGTGGCAACGTGTAAACCTTCTGAGCGGAATATTAGCGTGCTTACCGGAAGCAGGAACGTTGACCCTTGCGTCGGGATTGCCAGATGAACCTCTGCATAGGAACCCGTGAGAAGCGTGCCTGTGGGGTTCGGAACGTCCACTTCGATCAGCAGTGTACGAGTCGTCACATTGATTGCGTCCGCAGTGCGAACCACTGTTCCTTGAAATTTCTTTCCCGGGAACTCAGCCAGACTCAGATCAGCTTTCATTCCGACCGTGATCCCTCGCGAGTTTTCCTCCGGAACATTCACGTACACTCGCAGCATTCCCGGCTGGGCAATGTGAAAGAGGTCGGTTTTGACATTACTCGTGCTACCGGAATTTATGAGGTCTCCAATGTCGGTGTTGCGCGCGGTAATGATGCCGTCGAAGGGGGAATAGACCTTCTCGAAGGAAACTAACGCCGTGTACTGGTCCACACTGGCCTTGTCTGCTGCGACGATTGCCTTGTTCGCGTTATACGTCCCCACAGCGTTATCTACGTCCTGTTGGGACACAGCATGGCTCTGCAACAATCCTTGATAGCGACTTTTCGTGATCGCAGCCAGCTCGAGATTTGCACTAGCAGTAGCCAGGTTCGCGCGAGCCTGCTGCAGTTGTTGATCAACTTCGGGCGTCTCTATCACTGCTAGCAGTTGGCCTTTTTTGACGCGGGCACCGATATCGAAATACCACCGCTTCAAGTAGCCATTTGTGCGGGCATAAATCGGTGAACTGATGAAGGGCTGCACGTTGCCGGGAAGAATGATTTCCTCGGCGGGCGCGGTTCGCTTCGGCGCTACCACTGAGACCGACGGGAGAGCTGCCTGTGCAGTCTCTTTGTCGACGGCAGCCCGGGCTTTGATGCGAGACCTTATGCCGGCTCCGAGAAGGATGGCGGCAATAATGAAGGCGATCAGTAGAAAGGGCCAGTACCGGTGCTTTACCTTTGGCGCAGCAATGTCGATGACTTGAGCTGGCTTTCTATCGGTTTCTGTTGGTTGTTCGATTTGAGGCAACATCGTCACTCCATATAAAAGCGCTATTGGCTCGTCGCTGGGACTCGAGGACTACGTGAGCCATGCAGCACGCTGAAAAAAGCTGGTACGAAAAACAGAGTTGAAGCTGTCGCGAACAACAGCCCCCCGATCACGGCTCTCCCGAGAGGCGCATTTTGTTCGCCGCCGTCACCGAGTCCGAGCGCCATGGGGATCATGCCGATGATCATCGCGAGCGCCGTCATCAGAACCGGCCGGAAACGCGTGAAACCTGCTTCCAACGCGGCGGCCACAGAATCCTTTCCTTCGGCCATCTTCTCTGTGGCGAAACTCACCACGAGAATGCTGTTGGAAGTCGCGACGCCCATGCACATGATTGCTCCCATCAGGGCGGGAACACTGAGCGTGGTCTTCGTTATGAATAGGAACCACGCAATCCCCGCAAGCGCAGCGGGAAGTGCGGAAATCATGATGAACGGATCGAGCCAGGACTGAAAGTTGACGACGATCAGCAGGTACACAAGCACGATCGAGAACACCAACCCGCTAAGCAGACCAATGTAGGACGCTCGCATCGTCTCAACCTGTCCGCGAACTATGACTTGCGAGCCGCGTGGCAGTTGCGAGCGCGTAGCGTCAATGATCTTGTACACATCGCCGGCAACTGCGCCGAGATCGCGTCCTGAGGTAGTGCCAAAGATATCGATCACCGGTGCCACGTTGTAATGGGAGACAACTGCCATACCCGCACTTCTACGCACTGCGACCAGACTGGACATGATCGACGGTGGGGCATTCGGGTTCGTGCCGGTTACAGGGATGTTGGCTAAGTCCTGCAGGGTATCTTCACGATATTGCGGTGTCTGAGTTGCGATTTGGTAGCTGACATGGTTCTTGGGATCGACCCAGAACGTGGGCGAAGTCTGGAAACTGCCGCTGAGTGATACCAGCAGATTCTGCGCGATATCGTGCGCGCTGAAACCGAGTTCTTCGGCCTTCGTACGTTCGACCCTGAGATTGAGGTACGGCTGATCGAAGGGCTGCTGGATTCGAAGGTCGGCAGTACCCGAAACAGATCTTATTTTCGCAAGCAGCGCATCCGCGTATAGCCGGTTTGCCTCCAAGTCATTCCCAACCACCTGGACATCAATTGGGGAAGGCAAACCGAAATTGAGAATCTGGCTGACGATGTCGGCAGGCAAGAATGCGAACGTCACGCCAGGGAATTGCTTCTGAAGTACGAGGCGAAGCTTGTGAATGTAGCCATCCGTAGGGTGATGCTTTGCAGAAAGCGTGACCAGGATGTCGGCATCCGACGTGCCAACCGGGGCGGAATTGCTGTAGGAAAGATTAATTCCGCTATAGGGCAGTCCTATGTTGTCGATGACCTCGGCGACTTCACTCGAGGGAATCTGCTCTCGAATGGTTTGCTCGATGTGATCACAAAGGTTTGCAGTCTCCTCAATGCGCATGCTGGTCGGCCCGCGCATGTGTAGTTTGAAGCTGCCGCTATCGACACTGGGGAAGAAATCCTGTCCAAGCCAGGGAATCAGAACTGCCAGGGAAGCGAGACACGCCACTAGGAACATTGCCAGGAATGTGCCCCTGTGATGCAAGGCAGTATCGAGCAGGCCGCGATAAGTCACGCGGAATCTTTCAAAACTCTCCTCGAAGCCCTTCTGAAGCCGGACGAATGGATTGCGACTTGGAGCCTCTCCATCCGCGCCATGTGGTTTATCGCTGCGTAACAGATACTTGGCCATAGTCGGAACGATGGTTCGGGACAGGAAATACGAAGCCAACATGGCGAAGACCACAGCTTCCGCGAGCGGCACGAACAAGTACCGCGCCACTCCGGACAACAGGAACATCGGTGCAAACACGATGCAGATGGAAAGAGTAGAGACGAACGCCGGTGTCGCGATTTGCGACGCGCTGTCGAGAACAACTTCGTCCATGTCCTTGTCCGGCTCTGCTTCGAGATTCCGATTGATGTTCTCGACCTCGACGGTGGCGTCATCCACGAGAATGCCGACGGCGAGAGCCAGTCCGCCGAGGGTCATGATGTTGATGGTTTGTCCCATCGCGCTGAGCACGATGATCGAAGTCAGGATTGCCAGCGGTATGGAGGTCGCGATGATGATCGTGCTCCGCCAACTGCCTAGGAAGGTGAGAATCATGAACGCCGTCAGGCATGCGGCGATCAGTGTTTCCCTAACCACACCGCTGATCGCGCCACGAACGAAGATCGACTGGTCCGCCAGCGGCTTAATGTCCAATTGCGGCGGAACGGTTGTCTTGATCTGCGGCAGAAGCGCCTTGATGCCCGCAATCACGTTCAGAGTGGAAGCGTCGCCGGCTTTCTGGATCGTAAGCAGCACCGACCGTTGTCCGTTGACGCGCACGATGTTGGTTTGTGGAGGGAATCCGTCTCGTACCCAGGCCACGTCCTTGATGTAGATGGTCGTGCCGCCAACTGTCTTAATCGGGATGCGGTTTAGATCAGCAATTGTTTGCGGCGCCGCATTGGGAATCGAGACGTCATATTCTGTGGAGCCTATCTTTGCCGTGCCTGATGGCAGAATCAAGTTCTGAACACTGATTGCGTTGACTACGTCCAACGCCGACAATCCTTTCGACTGCAACGCGGTGGTATTCAGATCCACTTGCACCTGGCGTTGCTTACCGCCGTACGGATACGGCACCGAGGCGCCGGGAATCGTTATCAGCTGCGTGCGAATCTGATTAAGGCCATAGTCGTTGAGTTCCTGTTCCGACAGATTCTGTCCCGAAAGGGCCAACTGCAGAACCGGCACACTTGACGCGCTGTACGCCAGAATCAGGGGCGGGGTAGAGCCCGGAGGCAACTGCCTCAACTGAGTCTGCGACACTGCCGTGATCTGGGCGATTCCACGCTGAATGTCCGCGTTTGGCTGCAGGAAGACCTTCACTACTGCGATCCCGTACAGCGACTGAGACTCGATATGCTGAATGTTATCGACGGTGGTGGTAAGTGACCGCTCAGTAACACTGACGATGCGGTCGCTCATCTCTTGTGGCAGCAGTCCGTTGTAATTCCAGATGATGCTGACAACGGGAATGTTGATGTTGGGGAAGATGTCCGTAGGAGTGCGCACGATCGCGAGCATTCCCATAATCAATATGAGGATGGACACAACAACGAATGTGTATGGGCGCCTTAACGCCAGCCGAACGATCCACATAAAATGTGCTTCCTAGATTTGTCAGAGCAGAAATCTGTATCGATTGCTCTGCGCGGACTATTGCTATTTCAATTGCCGCTGAACCCGCTCGCCCTTGGAAGTGCAACTCAAGTGCCAATGTCTATGGGAAAGTAAAGCAGACTTTGCTAAGGCACTGGGCAGAAGCTTAGTAGCTGGATTTATAGCCGGGTCTTCTCAACAATCGACTGGCAAGCTTTGCAACCTGATTCGCTACGCCCTTCTTGGCTGTTGAGGATACTGATGCTACTCGGGAGTCAACCCGCTGACTCGCGCGCGTCGGCATTGCGACACTCCCGCGTTCCAAATCCTTATGCATCCGTGACTCGGTAAGCTCGTGTCTGAGTTTCCGGTGTGCGTCTTCTTTGTCCCTAGATTCGTAGCGCTTTGATTCTCCACGGGATTTGAGTAGCCGGCAGAAAGGTTCAGAATAGCTCGGGCACTCCTCCACTACTGTTGGCAGCCTTAAATCTGTCTTGAACGCGCGGCACTCTTCTGAATTGAATTTGGAAATGTACCTGCACGCAGTTCCTTTGAGCATGGGCTGAGTCGTCGGTTCTTCTCAGGAAACCTGTCTCGGGCTGGAGGTCTGTATGAAAATTTGCGGAGGAGGACTCCTGGTTTTCTGTATGGCGGCGGCATCGTTTGCTCAGGACACCTCTGATTGGGGACCTCGCCCGTTAGGACAGGAAGCCTTCGATCGCGCCCGCATGAGCCGAATGTCGGCTGGGACTGCAACCCTTGCAGGAACTGTCATAACACCTGATGGAAAACCTGAGCAGGATGTTGTTGTCCAAATCCGCGATTTCACCACAGACAGAGTCGTCGCCTCGACGCATACGAACACTGCAGGGGTCTTTAGTTTCGACATGCTGCCCCACGGTACTTACGAGCTAGTAGCAGATCGGGCGTCAGCGAGTATCCATCAACGTGTCGAAGTTCAGGACGGCTTTTCAGCCGTCACTCTTCGCATTGATATTTCTGCCAGCACCGCCTCAAGTCAAAATGGTCTTGTTTCTATTGCGGAATTAAGAGTCCCTCAACGCGCGCGCGATGCTTACCTGAAGGCTGAGCAGGCAATCGTGAAACATCGGCCGTCAGAGGTATCGAAATACCTCGAGAAATCTTTGGAGATTTACCCGGCCTATGCTCCGGCCCTTACTCTTCGCGGCATTGTTTCTCTGGACAAGAATGATTTCGCGGCCGCTGTCGAAGACTTTGAAAAGGCCATTCACGCGGACAGCGCCTACGCCACTGCATATTCGGGACTGGCTGCGGCATTCAACAAACTAAAAAAGTACGACGACGCTTTACGTGCCGGCGAGCGCGCATCGAGCCTGTCGCCGAATGCCTGGCAGCCTTATTTTGAGATGGCGAAGTCGTATGCCGCAAAGGCGGATCATGAGCGTGCGCTGCAGCAGCTTACGCACGCTCAAGGTCTCATTGCACAGGACTATCCTCCGTTGCACCTATCGCGGGCCGGCATCTTGTTGGGTCTGAAGAGCTATGAGGAAGCGGCGGCCGAGTTGAGATTCTTCTTGAAAATTGCTCCCAACGATCCGAATGCCTCCGTCGTCCGAGACGCCCTTGCGCAACTCGCGACGTTCCCCGCTGCAGCTGCCGTTCCCCCAGCGGGCAACATGAGATGAGGTCGGCATGCACTTCGAACGTTTGGTGTTGAGATTGCAATAGGAAATGCGAAATGCACCGCTCGTCGCACCGAGATTATCGCGGCACTTACTTCACGCGGTGTTCCTCAGTAGCCCACCTCTTCAAGGCGAGAGCTCTTTGAGAGCTCTCGCCTCCCGCCACTGTCACTTTCGAATTGCGTTTGAGAGAGGGAGCAGTCGAGCTCGCGCGGTGTCGGCGACACTCGACCAATTGTGAATCCCGTCGAGGTGGTTCAATGTCTGACACATCGGCATGGCATAACATTCTCCTGCTCCTGCTGTTCAATGACTATTAACGGACGCAACTGCAGCGGAACTTTGCAATGGGCAGCACGAATTCGAACGGCGGAGTAACGTCGCTTTCCAAGGCCGAACTGATAGAAGCTGGATTGCGACAATGCGGTATGATCTTCGGCACTCTGCACGGGTATCATCAGTCTGAACGTACTATTATGCGATCGGCGATCGATTCAAAGCCACCGGAGAGCACATTGGGATGGGGCAGAGTCGCTAATCCATTTGTCCAGTCTGTGGTGTCTTTGGCCGCAGTGCTCGCGGCCACCGCTGCGCTCGATGCAGTACCGCTTCGCGACAGGCCGTTAACTGCGGCTCTCGTTTATCTCATGGTGGTGATCGCCTCGGCGGTCTGGGGTTTTCGATACGCTGTTTTTGTCTCCTTACTCGCAGCCTTGGGCTTCAGTTGGCTGTTGCCGCCTGTTCACCATTTTTGGCTCAGCGATCCGCGTGACGTGTTTGCACTCGCTGCATTCCTGATCATTGGACTCGCTACCAGCTATCTTTCAACCCGTGCACGAAACGAGGCGCTAAAGGCGAACCAGCGCCGCGCCGATGCCGTTGCTGCGCAGCGGCGCTTCGCCGACTTAGTCAACTCCGTGGAAGGGATCGTATGGGAAGCAACTGCGAATCCATTTGCCTTCACATTCGTCAGCCAGCAAGCCGGGCGAGTCCTCGGCTACCCTGCTGCAAGGTGGGTAAACGAGCCGACATTCTGGAAGGACCACGTTCATGCCGATGATCGTGCTGCGGTCGCGCAATTCTGCTCGGGTCCTCTCTTGAGGGAAAGCAGTCACGATTTGGAATTCCGCATGATTGCCGCGGATGGAAGAATCGTATGGCTACGGGACCTGATCACGGCCGATGTCCAGAAAGGAAGCGCAACTCGACTGCGTGGGGTGATGACCGATATCACGAAACGCAAGCAAAACGAACAAACACTGCGCGAGCAGGCAGATCTTCTCAGTCTTACCCACGACGCTATTTTCGTCTGTGACATGACTGGAACTATCCAGTACTGGAATCGCGCAGCGCAGGACATGTACGGCTGGACCGCCGAGGAAGTGTCCGGGAACACCTCCCATCGCGTCCTGAAGACAGTTTTTCCAGTGCCGCTCGAGCAAATCAAAGACGAGTTGATGCAGACCGCTCGCTGGGAAGGCGAGCTTGTTCATAGAAAGAAGGACGGAGCGCCGGTAATCGTCGCGAGCCGCTGGTCGTTGCAGCGAGACGCCCACGGCACCCCCATCGCAATCCTGGAAATCAACAACGACATCACCGAACAAAAACGGATTGAGCAAGCCCGGCAAGAACTTGAGCAGCAATGGCGAGCAGCGTTTGAGAGTAACCCGACGATGTACTTCATCGTCGATGTGGCGGGCACAATCGTGTCGGTGAACTCCTTTGGCGCAGAGCAACTCGGCTACAGCGTAAGCGAGTTGGTCGGCGAGCCCGTGTTGAACGTTTTTTATGAACCGGATCGGCAGGCTGTCCAGGGGCACGCCAAGGCTTGTTTCGAGCAGCCCGGCCGGACTATGAGATGGGAAGCAAGGAAAATCAGAAAAGACGGTGCCATGCTTTGGGTCCGCGAAACGGCCAACGCTGTTTTCCTGACAAACCGACTAGTTCTTCTGGTGATTTGTGAAGACATCAGCCAGCAGAAACGCGCCGAAGGTTTACTCACTGGAGAAAAGCGAATTCTTGAGATGGTGGCCAAGGGCGACTCTCTTGTTAACTTGCTCGACAGTTTATGTCGGCTGGTAGAGGAGCAAGCAAGCGGCGTACTGGCGTCAGTCCTGCTACTTGACGACAATTGTTTGCGGCATGGTGGCGCACCCAGCCTGCCAAAGGCCTATACGGAAGCGATCGATGGAGTGGCGATCGGGCCTTCTGTAGGTTCTTGTGGCACAGCCGCATACAGGGGTGAACAGGTCATCGTTGAGGACATCGCAACCGATCCCTTATGGGCGGACTTCCGGGAAGCCGCTTTACCCCACTGCCTCCGCGCGTGTTGGTCCACGCCAATCTTTTCTTCGCAGAACAAAGTAATGGCGACATTCGCGATGTATTATCGCGAGCCACGCAGGCCGAGCGCACGGGATCAAGAGCTCATCGAGCAGATCACGCACCTTGCTGGAGTTGCCATTGAACGTAAGCTGACTCAGGAAGCTCTGCGTCGCAGCGAAGCTTACCTGGCGGAGGCGCAGACGCTCACACACACGGGCACTTGGGCTTATAGCCCGGTGAAGAGGAGAATGCTTTACTGGTCGGACGAACTATTTCGACTGTGGGGCTTCAATCCGCAACCTGGACCGCCCGATCCTCAAGCGGTGTTGCAGCGGATCCATCCCGAGGACCGTGAACGCCTCCAGGAATTATTCGAGCGTGGATTCCACGGCGACGTCACAGATGATGTTGTGGTGGACCACAGAATCGTGCAGCCCGATGGAACCTTGAAATACCACCATGCAATCGGCCATCCGGTCTTCGATGAAGCCGGACAGGTGTTTGAGTACGTGGGCACAGAGATCGATGTCACTGAGCAAAAGCTCGCCGAGGCAGAACTCGAGAGACTCCACCAACTCGAAGCAGACCTCGCGCACGTGAACCGCGTAAGCACGATGGGTGAACTGGCGGCCTCACTGGCTCATGAGATCAAGCAGCCAATCGCTGCCGCTGCGACCAACGCGAGCGCCTGCCTGCGTTGGCTCCAACGCGACCCGCCCGACATTCGAGAGGCCTGCGAAACTGCGTCAAGGATTGTCAAAGACGTAAACCGCGCCGCCGACATTATTGACCGAAATCGCTCGCTGTACACGCGGGATATATCACAACGTGAAGTGGTGAACCTGAATGACATCGTTCGAGAGATGATCGCTCTGCTGCGCAATGCGGCCAATCAGCACTCAGTTTCCATTCACGCAGAACTCGAGAGAACGCTTCCGACGGCGAGCGCGGATCGTGTACAGATTCAACAAGTTTTAATGAACCTGATGCTCAACGGTATGGAGGCAATGAAGGATACGGGCGGTGAACTGACCATCACCTCGAAGAAAACCAAGGATGGTCAATTGCTCGTGTGCGTGAGTGATTCTGGAATCGGTCTTCGCGCCGAGGACACCGAACGTATTTTCGACGCATTCTTTACTACCAAAGCGCAGGGCACCGGCATGGGACTATCCATCAGTCGAAGTATTATCGAATCTCATGGTGGTCGCCTGTGGGCGTGCGCCAACCAAGGAGCCGGCGCCTCGTTTCAATTCACTCTGCCCCCCGATCCCGTGTCGTCGTCCTCCTACGCTGCCTAATCGCTGCGTAGCGCAGGCAATCACCTCTGGCGTTTAACCAAAGGACATATACGGGATTCATATCAACGGACTGACAGCCAGTCAAAAATTCCACGTTTCACCTTTCACCGCAAAACCTAAAGCAGCAGGCTAATCAATGCCTTCCAATCCGCGACCGTAGCTCGCGATTGGTACTAAACCTGCACTCACGCCGCAGAACGCTTTCGTAATTTCCAAATTCGGGAGCTCTGAGGAGAAGGTGGAATGAAGGTCCTTGAGAAAGTAGCCACGTCCAACATGCGCAAAGAAACCGACAGCCTGGGCGACGTGGATGTACCGAGCTCAAAGCTGTGGGGAGCACAAACGCAACGCTCCCTCGAGCATTTCAGTATCGGACACGATCTTATGCCGCGCGAGATGATCGCAGCATACGCAACACTGAAAAAGGCAGCTGCGAACGTCAACTATGCGGCTGGACGCCTATCGAAGCAACAGCACACTCTCATTGTTCAGACCTGCGACGAAATCCTTAATGGCCAACAGGAGGATATGTTCCCTCTGCACGTGTGGATGACGGGCAGCGGGACGCAGTTCAACATGAACGTGAATGAAGTGATTTCGAATCGCTGTTGCCAACTCGCCGCACTCCAGTTGGAAGTAAAACCCCGGTCCATCCTAACGACCACGTCAACATGTCGCAGTCTTCAAACGATTACTTTGTCAGTGCTCCGAATAAATTCACCGTGCAGGGCGCAACGATGCTCTGGTCCAGCTCTCCAGTTCACTGCGCACATTAGCGTCGGAATTGGAGTAGCACGGATATTGACAGTTGTTTATGGCGCAACGCCGTACCCAAACAAGGCCGCTGCGGAGGCATTCGCGACTGCTGCGGCGGGCGGCTGGGTGCCTTCGCGTTCGCCGCGTTCCCTCATCCGACTGACCGCACCTCCAGCCTCTTTGATGAAGATGAACCGGCGCTCGGGATCGAGATCGACTCGGACGAAATCGCCGAACTGCAACTGCGAAGTTGCCACTAAGTTGGCCAGAGGAAACACAAGGTTCTTTTCTATCGCCCGTTTCAAGTGGCGAGCTCCATACCTGGCATCGGTACCTTCTTCCACAAGAAACTTCCTGACGCGCTCAGTGCAGCCGAAGAGGAACTTTCTTGATTCGGATGATGCGAGTATGCGTTGCTGAACCATCTCCAATTCGAGATCGAGAATCTGCTGCAAGTGCGCCGGGCGCAGCGTCTTGAAGACAACAACCTTGTCGATGCGGTTCATGAACTCGGGCGTGAACTTTCGCCGGGCTGCTTCCACTGCGCTGCGTTCTACTTTTTGGTCAAAGCCATTCTCGAGCACATCCGCTTTCGGTGAAAATCCGAAGCGGACGCTTGCCAGGTTCGACATCTCGGCCGCTCCGAGGTTGGACGTCATGACGATGATGCATTGCGAAAGATCCACGCGACGGTTGTCACCCAGAGTGAGTGTCGCCTTATCTAAAACTCCGAGCAGCAGTTGCCATAGCGCGTCTGAGGCCTTCTCGATCTCGTCGAAAAGCAGTATGGAAAGCTTCAGCTTTTCCGTGTGCCACTGCTCGAGAGCTTGCTGTGTCAGCAACGGATGGGTCTCGCGGTGCCCCAAATATCCCGGAGGAGAGCCGACCAGCTTCGCAATCTCATGAGAGTGCTGGAACTCTGCGCAGTCAATCTTGATGCAGGCGAGAGGACTGCCGAACAATGCCTGCGCCATCGCTTCTACTACTCGCGTCTTGCCAGAACCTGTGGGACCCAGGAACAGCATGTTGGCAACCGGACGTCCCGGCGCATTCAGTCCTGCCAGAAAGGTTTGGTAAATCTGCGCTACTTCCTCGACCGCTTGCTCCTGGCCAACAATGTTCCTATGCAGCGCATTCGCAAACGTAGTCGCCTCGGTGTTGCGGCGCGTAGGATCCAGCATCATGTTCTGGCTCTTCATAAAACTTACCTCTACCCGGAGATAAGCATTTGCCGTGCCAAGAACGGCTGTGCTCGGTGGAAATTTAACGAGCGCCGCCTTGTGAGAGTCTCAACTCAACGCAAGTTCAAGATAACCCAAGAGCCGAACCTCTGAAACCAGGACATTTCTGGCTGCTCCATAGTTGTCCTGTCAATTTGGCCGTCACTTGAGAACGGAATGAGGAAGAGTGTGTCGATATATCGACAGTCGTGCCCTTCTACTTCGTCGCAATTCTTAATACCTCATTCCGTTCGCAATGCGGTCATCGGAGAAATCGACGCAGCCCGGCCTGCTGGAATCAATGCCGCAAAAAACGCGCAGACTCCCAGCGAAACCGTCGCAACGGTCAGCGCGAATGGGTCCCAAATCGAGACTCCGTATAGCTGAGACGAGATCAAGCGTCCCGCGCCTACTGCCAGCGGCAATCCCAGCACAAGACCAATCAGCACGCGGCTAAACGCGCCTCGCAGTACGAGCTGCACGACATTCCCGCGATCAGCGCCGAGAGCCATGCGCACGCCGATTTCATTGGTTCGCTGTGCGACCGTATAAGCAGTCACGCCGTAAAGTCCGACGGCAGCCAACAATAAGGCCACCACGCCAAAGAGTCCGGCGAGGCTGGCAACCGCGCGCTCCTGTTCGAAGGACATATCTACCTGTTGCTGGAGAGTGCGTACGCTGATGAGCGTCAAACTAGGATCGATCTCCGCCAGCAAACGCGTGAGTTGCGATTCCAGCGTGCCTGGGGAGGCATTGGTTACAAGCAAGGCCGCGTTGACGGCGTGGGAAGCGCGTTCGAGCCTATGCATGATTGCGTCCGGATAGTGCACGTACTGCGCCACCGGCACGTAGAACATCGGACGCATAGGTTTCTGCAACTCAAACCCGGCAAACCTCGCGTCGTGCACAATCCCTACGATGCGGTACGTATTGGCATTCTGCGGCATGTCGAGACCGAAGTGATGATCGAGCGGCTCTTCATCGCTTTTGAAGAAACGTTTGACGAACGCTTCATTGACAATCGCGACATTCTCGGCATTTTCATTGTCGGCTTCACTGAAGTGCCGGCCACGCACCAGCCTGACACCCAGGTCTTGCAGGTAGTTCGCACTAACCCGGTCCCAAGATGCTCCGGCATTTTCTCCGAACTTAGGCTGTTCGTGTCCGGCAACCATAATGAGTTCGCCCCAGTTATTTGTGAGCGGATTGTAGAGCGCGAGTCCGGCTCCCTGGACGCCGGGCAATTGCTTCAGGCGAGTTTCGATCTCCCGATAGAGTGGTCCAAGCTTCTCCGGCGTGTAACTCGGTGGCGGGCTCTCAATCGAGATGAGCACGCGCCCCGGCACCTGATATCCGAAGTCCTGATGCTCGAGCTTGTTCAGACTGCGCGCCAGCATGGTTGCGCCCGCCACGAGTACGACCGACAACGTGGCTTGCACGATGAGCAGCGCTTTGCGAGCGAAGGTGGAATGATCGCCTGTGCTGCGCGTTGACCCACGCAGTGCGTCTGCCGGATCGGTGCGCGTCGCGAACCACGCCGGCGCCGCGCCGAAGATCATTCCGGTCATCAGCGCTACGGAGAAGGCGAATGCCAATACGATCGGCGATGGAGCAGTACTGATCGGCAGAAAGGTCGAGCTCTGGAAGGCCAATGCCAGCAGAAGCCGGGCGGCTCCAACGGCAACTATGAGTCCGGCAATGCCGCCCGCAATCGCAAGCAGAATGCTTTCGGTCAACGCCTGGGTGATGATTTGCCGCCTGCTCGCACCGACCGCGAGACGCACCGCGGTTTGCGCACGACGCGCTACGGCACGCGCCAATAGCAGGTTCGCAACGTTGGCGCATGCGATCAGCAGGACGAGACTGCAAACAGCAAACAGAATTTGCAGACTGCGTCCATATTCTTCCTTCATCTCGGCGACGCCAGCGCCTGCAGGAATAACGGCGATCACCTGGTCAGGAAGATGACGAATGAGGTCCGGCATCCAGTTCGCGGGATAGCCAGCGTCCTTCTGCATCCACTGCCGCAGTATGGCCGTCAGGCGCGGACCCATTCCGGCGGTCGAAGCCCCCGGCCGCACTCGGCCGATGATGCGCAGCCATGCGGAGAACTGGGAGTTGAGCAAATTAGTATCACCATCCATCATGGGTTCCTGCTGCAGCGGGATCCAGATTTCGGGCGGATCGCTGCGCAGCGTGTCACCGAAGAATCCCGGAGGCGCGACTCCGATCACCGTGAAAGGATGTCCGTTAATGATGAAGGTCCCGCCGACAACGGTAGGATCCGATCCGTAGCTGGTTTGCCATGCGTGATGACTGAGCACAGCAACCGGCGGAGCTGAGCGGGTGTCGTCGGCGGGAGTGAAGACGCGCCCGCCAAAGGAGAGAACGCCAAGCGTGGAGAAGTAGCTTCCGCTGACGTACTCGGCACGCAAGGGTCGGGCGGCGGACTCGCGGCCCTCGCGGCGGACGCCCATGCGTCCGCCTCCCGCCTGGAACGCGGTTACGTCTTCGAATTCCGGCATCTCGGTCTTCAGCCGCTCATACAACGAATATGGGAAGAGCCCCCAGTGGTCCTGAGGACCGCCTTCCACGCAGCAATCGTCACCTTCGCCAACGCGGTAAAGCCGCGCAGGATCGGACACCGGCAGCGAGCGCAGCATGACAGCGTGGATCAACGTGAAAATGGCTGTCGTGCCGCCGATTCCAAGAGCGAGAGTCAGCACAGCCGCAGTGGTGAACACAGGCGACTGTTTGAACTGCCTCAATGCGTACCGAAGACCGCCGGGGAGATTTTGCATCGCAGAGTTCACGCCGTTGATCTCCTGCCTTGCGAAGCTGAGCCGCAGCCCTTAGACGCGGGCGATCGTCATTGGTTAGGGAAAACGCGGGGATTCCAGGCGGCGATGTATGAAAGATACAGCGGTTTCGTCCAGGTTTAGTGAGCAAGTAATTGCCTTTTCAGCGCTTTACAGGGTGATCGGCAGCATCTGATTTGTTCTTGCACGGATCAACGAGAGCGCGCAAACTGCGGAAAGTACTCTGCATCTATCTGAAGGGAATGGGGTACTCACAACCACCTCGCGAACATTTAGATCGCCACCACTATGACATCGCGATCATTGGCGGTGGCGTCAATGGCCTGGCGATCGCGCGCGAGTGTGCTCTGGCCGGCCGCAGCGTCTTACTCGTCGAGAAAGATGATTTTGCCAGCGGCACTACCAGTCGCGCCACGCGGATTATCCATGGCGGTCTCCGGTACCTGGAACATGGCGAGATCGGGCTGGTCCGCGAGTCGCTGCGCGAGCGCGAACGCCTGCTCAAGGACCGCCCTCATCTGGTTCGGCCGATTGATTTTGTCCTCGCGCTGCCCACCCATGGCGCCGTGCGGAGCGCGCTGGCGGTGCGAACCGCCCTTTGGATCTATGGACGCGCGGCCGGCGATCGACATGCAAAGTCGAGGAACACGGCCCAGATCGAGTCTCAACTCGACCGTGGGCTGAAGCTGAGTCTTTTCTCTTACGAAGACGCGCAGTGCGAGTATCCCGAGCGATTAGTCGCGGAATGGCTAGGAGAGGCCGTCCAGGCCGGCGCTACCATCCGAAACTACACACAGGCACTTGAAGTAGTGGTTCACGAAGGCAAGGCTCGTGGATTGCGGATTCGCGACCGCCTTAGCGGCGGAGAATCCGAGATCAGCGCCGACTGGGTCGTGAATGCTTCCGGGCCCTGGGCTGACGAAGTTCTGCGCCAATCCGGGATTCAGCAGAAGCAGCTCATCGGCGGAGTTCGCGGCAGCCACATCGTTCTGCCGCTCTTCTCGGGAGCACCAACCCAAGCTCTGTACACCGAAGCGAGCGACGGACGTCCAATGTTTGTGATTCCCTGGGCGGAACAGATTCTGGTTGGCACCACTGAAGCCGCGCATGAGGGCAGCCCGGATCAGACCGAGCCTTCACCATCGGAGACGGCTTACTTGTTGGCTGCGGTCCGGCGGCTGTTTCCCCGCGCCGCTCTCAATTCTTCCCACATGCGCTACTCGTACGCCGGCGTGCGTCCGCTACCGTACAACCCCGGAAAGTCTATGGGAGCGGTTTCGCGTCGGCACATACTGCACGATCACCTGGAAAACGGAGTCGCCGGGCTGATTACTCTCATCGGCGGGAAGTTGACGACAGCCGCCAGCGTCGCGCGCGATTGTGCGCGCATGATGGGAATCAAGGTTCAAGAGCCGCGCTCGACGATGGTCGCCTGCGGCGCTGCTGACGGGATCGAAAACACCTTCAAGCAATGGTCACGAATAGTTGGGAAACTCGGCGGCATTCCGATTGAATCGGCTGCGGCCGTGGCGGAATGGCACGGACGCCGTGCTCTCTGCATGACGCGCATGGCCGGGAACGAACCGTTACTTCGTCAGCCGTTGTGCCCGCATAGTCACCACATTGTGGCGGAAGCCGTCGAGGCGGTGCAGCGCGAAATGGCAGTCACGCTAGGCGACATTCTCCTGCGGCGCGTTCCAGTCGCGCTTGGAGCGTGCTGGAATGAGGATTGCAGTCGCGCAGCGGCCAATTGCATCGGCGAGGTTCTCGGCTGGAGCCAGCGTCATCGCGAATCCGAACTTGAAACTTTCACCGAGGAACGCCAGCGCTTCCTGCATCCTGCACGCCCGCCGAAGAACACCGCTCCGGCCGCGCACGATCTACTGCTGGTGTAAGACGCGAGCCAGAAGCTGGGTGTCATCGGAGATGAGGCCGTCCACCCCAAGTTCGGCGAGGCGACGGATGTCGCGTTCGCTGTTTACAGTCCATACAAAAACTTTTTTCTCCGCTGTCTGCAATTCGTCGATGAGGGATTCCGGCGCGAGCCGATATTGGACTGCTACTGCCGATAGAGGCAGCGTTTCCCAGCGGCTGAGCTGCTGTCGTGTTTCACAGATCAGCGCCAGCGGAAGTCCCTGCACGCGGGCATACGCGGCCTGCAACACCTCCGGACGAAATGAAGAGATAACGAAGCTGTCAGGCCGCGGCGCGTCTGCCAATGCTGCCAATATCGGCCCGATCTCGCCTTCAACCTTTAGCTCGATATCCAGATAGGCACAGCCTGCGTATTTACGAATCACGTCGTCTGCGCACGCAAGTTCCAGTCCGCGTGAGGCACGAAAGTGTGCGTATTCGGAGCTCGCAATATCCATATTCTGGAATTGTGGATCATGGCAGACCACCGCACGCGCATCTCGGGTGAAGCGCACGTCAAATTCAAAGCCATCGCATCCATGTGCGAGGGCGAGATCGAAGGCGGCCATCGTATTTTCCGGCGCGTACTTCGATGCGCCGCGATGACCGAGAAGAAGTGGGCGATTCATCGCAAAGGCCACTCGCGAAATTGGTGTGGACCGTGATGCGAAAGGGAATTCCTATAATGGAATGTTGCCATGCTTTTTGGGCGGGTTCTTGTCGCGCTTTCCGTCCAGCATCTCCAGCGCGTCAATCAGTTTTTTGCGGGTCTCGCGCGGACGGATCACCGCATCGATGTAGCCGCGCTCCGCGGCAATATATGGGCTCGCGAAGCGCTCCCGGAACTCCTCGATCTTTTTGCTGCGTTCACGATCGAGAATCGCGGTTCGTTCGGCTTCGGTTTTTCCCATCTGCGCAGCGCGTATGAGTTCGCGTTTGTACACGATATTCACTGCGCCTTCCGGACCCATCACCGCGATCTCCGCTGTCGGCCATGCGTAATTGATGTCGGTGCGAATGTGTTTGGACGACATCACGCAATACGCGCCACCGTAGGCTTTTCGCGTGATGACAGTCATCTTCGGCACGGTAGCTTCCGCAAATGCATACAGCAGCTTTGCGCCATGACGGATTATGCCGCCGTACTCCTGCTGCGTGCCGGGCAGAAATCCGGGCACATCTTCAAACGTAACCAGCGGGATATTGAATGCATCGCAGAAGCGCACAAAGCGCGCTCCTTTGTCCGATGCGTTGATGTCGAGCACTCCCGCAAGGTAAGCCGGTTGGTTCGCGACGACGCCGACGGGACGTCCATTCAATCGCGCAAAGCCCACCACGATGTTCTTCGCGTACATCTCCTGAACTTCGAAAAAATATCCATCGTCCATCACGCGCGTGAGCACGTCCTTGATGTCGTAGGGCAGATTTGAAGCTGCGGGAACAATGCTGTCCAGTTCCGGATCGGCACGATCGATGGCATCGGCAGATTCACGTCTCGGCGGATCGTCAACATTGTTCGAGGGAATGAAGCTCATCAACTCGCGGATCATGGACAGGCATTCCGCATCGTCGTGCGCGAGAAAGTGCGCAACTCCGGATGTCTCATTGTGCGTCGTCGCCCCGCCAAGCTGATCTTTGGTGACTTCCTCGTGCGTGACGGTCTTGATTACATCAGGACCGGTGACGAACATGTATGAAGTCTTGTCAACCATGAAGATGAAGTCCGTAATTGCCGGCGAATACACTGCACCGCCAGCGCACGGCCCCATGATCGCGGAAATTTGCGGGACCACGCCGCTGGCCAACGTGTTGCGCAGAAAAATGTCGGCGTAACCGGCCAGTGACATCACGCCTTCTTGAATGCGCGCGCCTCCGGAGTCATTCAATCCGATCACCGGCGCGCCGACTCGCATGGCCATGTCCATCAGCTTCACGATTTTCGCTGCGTTGCTTTCAGAGAGCGAGCCGCCAAATACCGTGAAGTCCTGCGCGAAAATGAACACCAGTCGGCCCTCGATCCGGCCGTATCCAGTGACGAAGCCATCACCGAGGATTTTCTGCTGGTCCATGCCGAAATCGGTCGCACGGTGGGTAACGAAGCGATCAGTCTCGTCGAACGTTCCTTCATCCAACAGAAAATAAATGCGCTCTCTCGCGGAGAGCTTGCCTTCCTTGTGCTGCCGTTCGCGGCGTTCCGGTCCGCCGCCGATCTCCGCGGCAGTTTCGCGCCGCTTCAGTTCTTCGAGTTTTTGGTCGAGGTTCATCGGGAATGGGGATTATAAGCGGACGACGCTACTCATTCCGAACGAATGATATTGATGGTGGTCGATCCGCCGCCGACAAAATGGACGATCTCCAGTTTGTCTCCCGCTTTGAGCTGAGTTTCGTTCCAACCAGTGCGCGGTGCGATGTTGCGATTCAGTTCCACGGCGACACGGTCCGATTTAAGCCCAAGGTGTTCGATGAATTGCGCGAGCGTCAGCCCATCCGCGCACTCCTGCTCCTGGCCGTTGACGATCAGGGTCATACCTCCAGTCTAGCCGACGTGCTGCGAGGCGCACTGTGGCTGCCAACCTTCATTGCCGGACTGCATTCCAAATGCTCACCATGACCGATGTGTCGAAGCTGCCTGCGCGCGATGCCGAAACTGGTGACGTGAACGTCATCATCGATACTCCAAAAGGTGATCGCAACAAGTACAAATACGACCAAGAGCGGAATCTCTTCAAACTGAGCGGCGTGCTTACGGTTGGCCACAGCTTTCCTTTCAACTTCGGATTCATTCCATCCACCAAAGCAGCAGATGGCGATCCTGCCGATGTTCTCGTCCTCATGGATGAGCCCACTCCTACCGGCTGTCTCGTACAAACGCGCCTGATTGGCGTGATCGAAGCTGAGCAGACCGAAGATGGAAAGACGTTCCGCAACGATCGCCTTCTCGGAGTTGCTGCACTCTCGAAGGACTATTCCGACATCCGTTCGATAAAGGATCTGAATCAGCACCTGCTCGAAGAAATCCAACATTTCTTCGTCAGCTATAACCAGGCGAGAGGAAAGAAATTTGAGCCGATCGGAGTCTATGGTCGCGAGCGAGCTGTTAAGTTACTCGAAGCGAGCCTGCAGGCTGGTTCCAAGTCTTCCAAGGGGAACAAGCCTGGCAAGAAGTAAACGTCGCGTTTGATCGAGCTTCCGTCCAACTGATGCGCATCTACGTAGCCAGTTCTAATCGAGGTAAACTCGCCGACTTTGCCACCGCCGCTCAGGCGTATGGAATCGACATCCTTCCACTGCCGGGTATTGCAAATATAGAAGCTCCAGAAGAGAGTGGCGCAACTTTCGAAGAGAATGCGCGAATCAAAGCCGAGTATTACAGCAGGAAATTAGATCGGGAACTTGTTATCGCCGACGATTCTGGACTGGCCGTCGATGCCTTGGCCGGGGCACCCGGCGTCCGTTCTGCGCGATACGCTCAGGATGCCGGCATAGTCACAGCCGATCCTGACGAAGCGAACAATAACTTGCTCCTGCGCAATGCGGAAGCGATTCCGGATTCCGAACGTCAATGTGCGTTTGTCGCGGGGATTGCCGCCGCGCGCAAAGGGCAAACGCTGCGAACGTTTACCGGGCGGGCGGACGGGATTTTGTTGCGCAGTCCGCGTGGAACGAACGGTTTTGGCTACGACCCGCTCTTTTACTTCCCCTCACTAGGCAAGTCGTTTGCGGAACTCTCGCCAGAGCAGAAGCTGAAAGTCAGCCATCGCGGAGAAGCCTTTCGTAAGTTCCTGCAATGGGTAAGCAGTTAACAGGGACAAGCAACGAAAAATTAAAACACCTGTCCAGAGACTTGTGGCAGAACGGCGCGTTTCCATCGCATCACACGAGCAACAAACAATTTTATTTACCTCGCGGTGACGCATGAATGCACGCCAGTTCATCTCCTTCGCTCGGCAGCGAATTTCGCTGCTCGGATTGGTATTTCTTGTCGGCTCGCTGGGGCTGCTGAATTTCGGCTGTGGCGGGTCCACTGGCGTCGCATCGACTCCAGCTACGAATACACCACCGGCGCCAGGGGCGTCTCCCACACCGATGCCAACGCCGACGCCATCTGCACCCACGCCGACACCGAGTCCAACGCCGACTCCCTCACCGACACCATCACCTTCGCCGACACCAAGTCCGATCCCATCTCCTACTCCAGTGGCGAGCGATCAAACTTTGAAGACAGAAGAGATAGGGCGCGGCCTAGACAATCCGTGGTCGCTGGCCTTCGCTCCCGATGGACGTCTGTTTTTTACGGAACAGCCCGGGCGGCTGCGCGTCGCGGATCGTACGGGCGTGATTGCGCAACCGGTATTTGACGTAACCGGGATCACTCCGGGCGGCGAAGCAGGAATGACCGGCATGGATCTGGATCCAAATTTCTCCAGCAACGGATTCATCTATGTGCATTACTGCATCATCGCATCGGCGCTGCACTGTCGCGTAACGAGACTTGTCGTCACCGGCAACACTGCAACGCAGGACAAGATCCTGTTCGACTACACCGCGGATAATCCCGATCACACCGGCGGACGCTTGAAAGTAGGACCAGACCAACTTCTCTACGTGAGCACGGGCGATCATCAAGACCAGAACTCATCCCAAGATCCAACATCCTTCAACGGCAAGATCCTGCGCATGCATCTCGATGGAACTCCTGCCGGACAGGGCTTCTCGAACGCGCCTTATGTTTATGCGCTCGGTTTCCGCGATCCACAAGGTCTGGCCTGGGATAGCTCAGGCGCGCTATATGCGACTGATAACGGCGCGACGTCGAACGATGAAGTGGATCTTGTGCAGGCGGGTAAGAACTATGGTTGGCCGATATGCCAGGGCATTTGTCACAATCCTGGTTATGTCGATCCTGTAAAACTTTTCAATCCGGAAACCGCTCCGCCGTCAGGCGCGACCTTCTACCACGGCAGCACAATTCCCGGATGGGATGGGAGCTTATTGTTTGCCGTACTGGGATTGGGCGGCAACAACTACGCGCATCATGTCCACAGGTTGAAATTCGATCAGCCGGGCGGAAGCAAGATTATCGATGAGCAGATCTTGTGGCAGAACCAATTTGGCCGTATACGGGACGTGGCGGAAGGTCCTGATGGATTTCTTTACTTCAGCACCAGTAATAAGGGAACAAGCGTGAGCACCGGACCGAGTGACGATCGCATTATCCGCGCGCGGCCTTGACTTACTTGAAGCACTTCGCCAGCGCGTGAGCTGCATTGACAAGCCTCTGCAGATCAGCGGGCTGAAAATCTGGGCCGGCGGACTTCGCTGTTGCGCCTTTTCGGCTTAGTTGAATCACGCCCAACACGCCGGCTGGCCCGAGCACTGGGACACTCATCATCTTCTGTATGGCAATCGCACTGGTCGCCGGTTGCGGTCCGCGAGTTTTGGATTCGATTGGCACCGCTTCGAAGACGCTGGCATGCTTCATCTGCGGCA
>CAZLIE010000044.1:0-2809 GCA_964559345.1 uncultured Terriglobales bacterium | reverse complement strand
GTTTTGGATTCGATTGGCACCGCTTCGAAGACGCTGGCATGCTTCATCTGCGGCAGATTATTGATGATCTCCGGTCGCCTTGTGTTCGCAGTCCGCGCGGCGACAGAGTTGGTGTGGTTCAGCGGAATCATTCCAACAGTGGTGAGCCTCACTGGAAACACGAATTTGAGTTGAGAATTCTGAAGCCGGAAGATGGCAATTTCATCGTCATGCACCTTGAAGCTTCGCGCCAGTTCGCCGGCGATCCGCGCGACGCTCTCGGTGGAAAGGCCCTCCGGCTCGCACTCCTCTGCCAACTGAGTGAATCCAATTGCCGCCGTCGCCAAGAAGAGTCTCCTGAAGGGTATTGCAGAACTGGTGTAAATGTACCGTCTTCTTCCGTGGAAATCGATGTAACCAAAGTCACATCGGCATGACGCGGAGGTCAGCTTAAGGAAAGTACAAACTGATTTGACGCGGCTTTCCTGCCACCCCGATAATAAAAGGTTTGCTGCGACTCTCTCGCGCTGACAGGAGACGATACAAACGATGGCAACGGCGGCCCCTTCGGGCGCAGGCGTGGAGCGGGGTTCATGGGAAGGCGTAAAGCCGCTCCGGGCGGGAGAAGGGAACTCGTTCCTGTGGCGCCGTCTGCATTCGCTCAGCGGCATCGTTCCGGTTGGGGCTTTCCTGGTTGAGCACTTTATCTCCAACGCCTACGCAACCAATGGGCCGCATGCATACGCGACCCAAATCAAATTTCTCAATTCACTTCCATTCGTAGATTTCCTCGAGTGGGGACTCATTTACCTACCCATCCTTTATCACGCCCTTTACGGAATTTACATTTGGATTCGTGGAACTTCGAATCTGACGGAATATCCATGGACGGGCAATTGGCTGTACGCGGCGCAGCGCTGGACTGGCATCGTCACGTTCGCCTACATCATCCAGCATGTCTGGTTTCTGCGGTTCCGCGGCGTGCGTCTGCTGGAATATCCGGGCGCGGGCTGGGGCAAGGTTGAACATGAACTGGCGAATCCATGGATGATTGCCGTGTACGTGATCGCGATCGTCTGCGCCTCTTGGCATTTCGCGTATGGAATTTGGCTGTTCTGCGCCAAATGGGGCATCGTTTCCGGCGAGAAGGCGCGCCGAAAAGCCGGCGTAGTCTGCTTCGCCATTGGATTGTTATTTGTCGTCGTGGGACTGGTGACGGTAAGAGCTTTCATTTCGCCGGCGAATCCCGCATGGAAGAACCTTGGTACTGATCCTGCCACTTCAAGGCAAATCGAAGGTGGACAAACGCAATAGTCGGGCTGCTTTTAGTCCGACATGTTTTTACCGCAAGAATAAATGGCGAATCCGAAAATCATTGTCATAGGTGGCGGGCTCGCCGGACTCTCGGCGACGATCAAGATTGCGGAACATGGCGGTCACGTCGATCTCTTTTCCATCGTCCCGGTCAAGCGCTCTCACTCCGTGTGCGCCCAGGGCGGCATCAACGCGGCCAAGAACCTCAAAGGTGAAGGCGACACCACCTGGCAGCACTTCGACGACACCATCTACGGCGGCGATTTTCTCGCCAATCAGCCTCCCGTGAAAGACATGTGCGATGCGGCACCCGCGATCATCGATCTGCTTGATCGAATGGGTGTCCCCTTCAATCGCACGCCGGAAGGCTTGCTGGATTTTCGCCGCTTCGGCGGCACCCTGTATCACCGCACTGCATTCGCCGGCGCAACTACCGGGCAGCAGTTGCTCTATGCACTCGATGAGCAGGTTCGCCGGTTCGAAACTGAAGGCCGGGTCAATAAATTTGAGAGTTGGGAATTCCTCTCGGCGGTTTTAGACGGACAAGGCGCCTGTCGCGGAATCTGCGCGATCGATTTGCGTTCGATGGAAATTCGTACATTTCCTGCCGACGCGGTAATCATCGCGACCGGCGGTATCGGCGCAATCTTCGGCAAGTCCACAAATTCCGTGGTGTGCACTGGCTCAGCGCAGTCTGCTCTGTATCAGCAGGGCGCGATGTACGCCAACGGCGAGTTCATCCAGGTACACCCAACATCGATTCCGGGCGATGACAAACTGCGTCTGATGTCAGAGTCTGCGCGCGGCGAAGGTGGACGCGTCTGGGTACCGAAGACTCCGGGCGACAAGCGGGATGCCCGCAGCATTCCCGAGTCGGACCGCTGGTACTTCCTCGAGGAGTGGTATCCCAAATACGGCAACCTGGTTCCGCGCGATGTCGCCACGCGCGCCATCCATAAAGTCGTCTATGAACACGGCCTCGGCATTGACGGACAGCCGATGGTCTATCTCGACCTCACGCACATCGATCGCGCCACGCTCGACCGCAAGCTCGAAGGCATTCTGGAAATCTACGAGAAATTCGTGGGCGACGATCCGCGCGAAGTTCCGATGAAGATTTTCCCGGGCATGCATTACACCATGGGTGGACTCTGGGTAGATTTCAAGCAGGCCACCAGCATTCCCGGAATTTTCGCTTGTGGCGAGTCGGATTATTCGATCCATGGAGCCAATCGCCTCGGCGCTAATTCTCTTGTCTCGTGCATCTATGGCGGTTTTGTCTCCGGCCCGCAGGCGATCGCGTACGCCAAGAACACCTCAACGTCTGCAAGCGCGAATGGCGCCTTCGACTCGGAACGCAAGCGTCAGGAAGAGATCAACGGCCGGTTGATGCGGTCGGAAGGAACAGAAAATCCCTTCCGAATCTGGCGTGAGTTGGGCGAGATCATGACCAAGAACGTAACCGTGATCCGCTACAACGATGCGTTGATGAAGACTGACGCTAAGATTGTGGAAC
>CAZLIE010000043.1:0-28836 GCA_964559345.1 uncultured Terriglobales bacterium | reverse complement strand
CGCTCGACATTCTGCATCCCTGGGGCGTGGACGTGGCTTCCGGAGTCGAGATGTATGCAGGCAAAAAACATCCGGGCAAACTGGCGCAGTTCATCGATGCAGTGCGGCAGTTCGACGCGCGCAATCGTGCAGGCGGGCCGCAACTGCAGAAGCGAGGCGCAAGATGAAATCGAGTGATGCGCGGGAGCCGGCCCTGAAAGCCGCCGCGGGCAGATTCGGCGCGTACGGCGGGCGCTACGTCCCTGAAACGCTGATGGCCGCGCTCCAGGAACTCGAGGTTGCATACGAGCAGGCGAAGAACGATCCTGCGTTTCGGCAAGAGCTGGACGATTTGCTGCGGCAGTATGCCGGGCGTCCTACACCGTTGTTCTATGCCTCGCGTCTCACGACGCAGCTCGGCGGCGCGCGCATTTATCTCAAGCGTGAGGACCTGTTGCACACCGGCGCGCACAAGATCAACAACTGCATTGGCCAGGGACTGCTCGCGCGACGTATGGGCAAGCGGCGCATTATCGCTGAGACTGGGGCCGGGCAGCACGGCGTCGCGTCGGCGACGGTGTGCGCGCAGTTTGGCTTTACCTGTGTGGTGTACATGGGCAGCGAGGACATGCGGCGGCAGGAGCTAAACGTTTTTCGCATGCGGCTGCTCGGCGCCGAGGTGCGCGCGGTGAACTCGGGATCCTGCACGCTGAAGGACGCCATCAATGAGGCGATGCGTGATTGGGTGACGAACGTCCGCGACACGCATTACCTGCTTGGATCGGTGCTCGGTGCCCACCCGTATCCGACGATGGTGCGCGATTTTCATCGCTGTATCGGACGCGAAGCGCGAGCGCAAATTCTCGAGCAGACCGGCCGCCTGCCGACGGCGGTGATCGCGTGCGTGGGTGGTGGATCGAATGCGATGGGCGCCTTCTACGAATTCATTCCGGACAACGGCGTGCAGCTCATCGGAGTTGAGGCTGGCGGGCGCAGTTCCGCGCTGGGCGATCATGCAGCGCGCTTCAGCGGCGGCATTCCCGGCGTGCTGCAGGGTACCTATTCATACGTCCTGCAGGACGATGCCGGACAGATTGCCACCACGCATTCCGTTTCTGCCGGACTGGACTATCCGTCGATTGGCCCGGAACATGCTGCACTGCATGATTCTGGTCGAGCCGAGTACGTCTCGATCTCGGATGCGGAGGCGTTGGACGCCTGTGTGACGCTGGCGCGGACGGAAGGCATTGTGCCGGCGCTGGAGTCATCGCACGCTGTCGCCGAATGCATTCGCCGCGCGCCGACGATGACTCAGAACGACATTGTCATGGTGAATGTCTCCGGGCGTGGAGACAAAGACATGGGCATTCTCACCAAGGAGCTCAAGCTCTGATCGCCTTCAAGAACAAACCTGGGCTGGTGGCGTATCTCACGTGTGGCGACCCCGATCTCGACACCACGCGCGAGGTCGCGCTGGCCATGATCGATGCCGGCGCCGATGTCATCGAGTTGGGAGTGCCGTTCAGCGATCCTGTGGCGGATGGTCCGGTGATCCAGCGCGCCAGCGAGCGCGCATTGAAGCGAGGGACGTCGCTGGCTTCGGTATTGCAGGTGGGAGCGGAGCTTCGCAAGCTGCGTCCAGACGCGGGGATCATCATCTTTTCGTATTTCAATCCGGTACTGCGTTTTGGCCTCACCCGCTTTGCCGATGCGCTTGTGTCGGCGGGAATTGACGGCGCATTGATGACGGATCTGACGATTGAAGAAGCCTCGGATTATCTCGCACTAATGCGTGCGCGCAATCTGGCGACGATCTTCCTCGCCGCTCCCACGAGCAGCGATGCGCGATTGAAGATGGTTGCGGAGGCTTCGCGGCCCTTTATCTATGTCGTCTCGAGGACTGGAGTGACTGGCGAGCGCCAGCAAATCGCATCTGACGCTACGGAGTTGGTGACCAGAATTCGGAAGTTCAGCGCGCTGCCAGTCGCCGTCGGGTTCGGAATTTCCGGCGCGGAGCAATTTCAGTCAGTAGGAAAATTTGCCGATGCCGCTGTGATTGGCAGCGCGATCGTGTCGCTGATCGAGAAGCACGGTGCAAGCTCATCCGATCCGGTAAGAGAATTCGTACGCGGGTTGCGTCAGAACAAACCCGTGACAAGCGCGAGCATTGCAGTGCGGTAGCTTTTAATTGGTTCAGAACTAACTCTCGTTGGAAATGGAGAGGGCAATGGATATCGCCGATTGGCGAAAAAAAATCGATGAGGTCGATCGCAAGCTGGTCGAACTTATCAACCAGCGGGCTGCGGCCGCGCGGGAAATTGGCAAGCTGAAGAACAACACCAATCTTCCGATCTACGAGCCCGAGCGCGAGAAGCGGATTATCGAAAACGTGAAGGCCGCAAATCGTGGGCCGCTCCCCGACAGCGAAATTCAGCACGTCTTCGAACGCATTATCGATGTGATGCGCAAGCTACAGCAGATGGAGATTCAGACGAAACCGGCAGTTTCCACCGGAACCGAATTTGATCGCGAGGTGAACGAGTGAACCGGCCAGGTACAGAGGTTCGCAAATGATTATTGCCATGCAACCAGCCGCGACAGAGAAGCAGATCGATAACGTGATCGAGCGACTCGTGAATCGCGGATTCGAAGTGCACCGTTCAACCGGCGAGCAGCAGACTGTGCTCGGCGCCGTCGGCGCGAAGATCGATTTCGACATTCGAGAGATTGAAGTGCTCGAGGCGGTGCAGCAGGTGCATCGCATCAGCGCTCCGTACAAACTCGTCGGGCGTTCGTTCCGTCCGGACGGCACTACCGTCAAGTTCGCGAATGGCATAAGCATCGGTGGTCCCGAGGTCGTCGTCATGGCCGGTCCGTGCTCAGTAGAATCCCGCGAGCAACTATTCGCCGCCGCCGAAGCAGTGTCGAAATCGGGGGCAAAGTTCCTGCGGGGCGGAGCATTCAAGCCGCGCAGCTCGCCGTACTCATTCCAGGGCATGGGAGTGGATGGACTCAAGCTGCTTCGCGAAGCCGGAGATCGCTATGGTCTGCTGGTGGTGAGCGAAGTAATGGAAATCAGCCAGATCGAGCCGATGCTGCCATATGTCGATATGCTGCAGCTCGGCGCGCGCAACATGCAGAACTTCAACTTGTTGCGCGAACTGGGAAAGGTCCGCAAGCCGGTGCTGTTGAAGCGCGGTATTGCGGCGACCCTCGAAGAACTGCTGCTCTCAGGCGAATATGTGATGGCCGGCGGCAACTATGACGTGGTGTTTTGTGAGCGCGGCATCCGCACTTTCGAAACATACACCCGCAACACAATGGATATTTCCGCGATTCCCATTGTCAAAAAACTTTCGCACCTGCCGATGACTGCCGATCCGTCGCACGGGACTGGACGTCGCGATAAGGTGGCTCCCATGGCGCGCGCTGCGCTGGCTGCGGGATGCGACGCCTTGTTGATAGAAGTCCATCCTGATCCCGATACTGCGTTTTCCGACGGCCCGCAGTCGCTCTATCCGGCGCAGTTTGCGCAGTTGATGAATGAGCTGCGGATGATCGCGCCGGCTGTGGGAAGAACGATCTAGACGCGCGGAAAAGCCGGAAATTCTGACCTGTTGGCCAGAGTGGATTAAGCCATCAGATTAGCTGATTGTGCCGCAGCTTAGTCACGACGAGAGCCCGCGGTGGCAGTGCACTCAAAATCACTGCGCTCCATCTACAATCGAATCGATGAAGCGGTTCCTAGTCGTTTCCATCCTATCGGTGCCGCTTTTGTTCTCGATTCTCGGCTCCAAGGCTGCGCAGCCAGCGCCGACGTTCTACAAAGATGCTCTGCCGATCCTGCAGCAGCATTGCCAGAGCTGTCATCGCGCGGGCGAGATTGCCCCGATGCCGCTGGTGACCTACTCGCAAACCAAGCCCTACGCGCGCAGCATTCAGAAGATGACGGCGTTGAAGATGATGCCGCCGTGGTTTGCCGATCCGCGCTTTGGACGATTCTCGAACGACCCGTCACTCGCTCCGCAAGAGATCAAGACACTTTCGCAGTGGGCCGATTCGGGCGCGGGCACTGGCAACATCCATGACGCTCCGCCTGCGCGGAAATGGACCAGCGGTTGGAATATCCCCAAACCGGATGCCATCGTCGAGATGCCGAAGCCCGTGCCGATTCCTACAAGCGGCGACGTGGAGTACACATACGAGATCGTGCCCACGGGATTCACCGAAGACAAATGGGTGCAGATGTCCGAGATCCGCCCCAGCAGTCGCGCGCACGTGCATCATGCGGTCGTCTATATTCGGCCGCCGAATTCGAAGTGGTTGCGCAATGCGCCGGTGGGCCGGCCCTTTACCCCATCGAGCATGGTGGCTGACGAGGACGTGCGCGAGGCTTTGTGGACTGACAGTGACATGCTGCTGGTCTATGCGCCGGGCAGCTCGCCGGATGAATGGCCGGACGGCATGGCGAAGTTCGTCCCTGCCGGCTCGGATCTCATCTTCCAAATGCACTACACCACGAACGGGATTGCGGAGAGCGATCAGACGAGCATCGGTCTTGTATTTGCGAAGCAGTCACCACAACTGCGCGTGCTCACGCTGCAATTGACGAACCACAGCTTCGTTATCCCGCCGGGAGCCGACAACTTTCGCGTTGAAGTGTTCGGCACGATGCCGAACGACTGCACGCTGCTGAGCTTCTTCCCGCACATGCATCTGCGCGGCAAGCGCTTCGAATATTACATCCTTCATCCCGACGGCACGACTGAGACGCTGTTGCGGGTCAACTACGATTTTCACTGGCAGATGAGCTACCGCCTCGCCGAACCTCGCTTTCTCAAAGCTGGAACAAAGCTGCAGGCCGTGGCATGGTTCGATAATTCGCGGGGAAATCCCCATAATCCCGATCCCGAACAGACGGTGCGCTGGGGCGGCCAGACTTACGAAGAGATGATGGTCGGATTTTTTGATGTCGCGGTGCCTGCGAGTATGGACAAGTGGCAGTTCTTCGTCAGGCATCCTTCTGCCAATCAGTGAATCGTCGCTTTTGAGCTTCTCATCGAATCGCGTTAGTGACTTGGCACGGAATTAATTCCCGTTTGGAGAAATCGAGAAACTATGGGTAGTGGAAAGCAGTACATCAATCTTGGCTCGCGTCGCCCCAGTCTTCCTTTCAGCGATGCGGTGATGGCCGGCAACACCTTGCACATCTCGGAGCGCATTGGATTCCGCCCGGGCACAACCGAGGTCCCGCAGGATCCGAAGGAAGAGGCCCGCAACGTGCTGGACGGCGTTCGGTCGGTGCTCGAGGCTGCTGGGATGACGATGAACGATCTTGTCTATGTCCAAATTTTCTGTCCGGACGTCACCCTGTTTGACACGTTCAATTCGGTCTATCGCGAGTACTTCACCGGCGATCTTCCAGCCCGCGCATTCATAGGGTCGGGCCCGCTACTCTTTGGCGCCAGGTTTGAGATCATTGGAGTCGCCGCGAAAGGCTGATGCACGGACTCTATGCTGCTTCGCGTCTGTGTGACGATTTCTGGACGAGTCTCTTCAGGCGCAACGCATTCGCAGCGGCGTATCCGGCCTGATCGTTGTCGAAGTACACGTAAATGCCTTTCAGGTCTTTGCTCCACTGCATGATCCGCCTGGACCATGCGGTCAGCACTTCGTCGCTGTAGCTGCCCTGATACCTGCGGCCAGGACCGTGCAGGCGCACGTAGGTCCAGTCGGCAGTAATTTCGATCGGTGAATGAAATCCTGCGAGTTCATAAATGCAGAACGCTGCGTTATGTTTGCGTAGCAGATTGTAAACCTCGGGGACGAGCCAGCTCGGCTCGCGGAACTCAAATGTGTAGCGGTGATATTTCGGCAACGCTTCAAGGAATTCCTTTAGACGATCGATATTGATGTGCCACTTCGGTGGGAGCTGAAAAAGGATCGGTCCCAACTTCTCGCCCAAGGCTTCTGCGCGAGGTAAGAAATTGTCCAGCGCGTTCTCCGGCTCTTTGAGTTTCTTGTTGTGCGTGAGGAAACGGCTTGCTTTGACGGCGAACTCGAAATTGCTCGGAGTGGCATCGCGCCAGCAGCGCATCGTCTCGACCTTCGGCAGCATGTAGAACGTGTTGTTCAGCTCGACGGTGTCGAAGTGCACAAAGTAATGCGCCAGCATCTTCGAGACCGGGCACTTGTCGGGATAGAAGTTCCCGATCCAATGCTTGTAATGCCATCCGGATGTGCCGATGCGGACCATGCCCCCGATAAGACGCAGTCCCAGGGCGATTGCGATGCCATAATGACTGGCTTCGAGCTTATTCGTGGTTTCGTATGAAGCAGTGATGCACAAATTCGGGCGTGTACCGCGTTACGACTTCTTGTGGAATGTCGTTCTCATTGATCTTTTTGAAGTCGAAACGAATACCCGCATCGGGAGCGACGGTGGCCAGCAGATATCCGTAAATGTTGGTCTGCGCAGCTTTGGCATCCCGCCATTTTTCCGGCAGACGATAGCGATAGGCTCCGGCGGTTCCGACGATCCAGCCGGGCAGCACGCCGCCATGTGTGCGCCAATACTCCGTGTTGAAGATTCCTTCCATGTAGAAGTGTGAATGGCTGGCCAGGACGTAAATCTTTTTTCCTGCCGATTGCAATCTCAACAAGGTCGCATAAAGCTGGCGTCCAGTTTGGCGTCCGCGCTCGGAATCGTCCATCGCGTGGTTGGAGGCGATACTGTCGGAAATCGCCTCATGCATCCCAACCACCACAGTGTGCATGGCAGGATCTTTTTCGTCACGCTTCAAGACCGACTCGATCCATCGCATCTGGATCGGCGAGAACTGGTCGGTAGTCGCGTTGTCGAGATATAAAAAGTCGATGCCGTTGCGTTTCCAGTGGTAATAAGTCTGTACTGATGTCGCCTGGGGATTGTCGGCTAGGCGTTGCTGCCGCAGCACCGGCATATCCAGCCACTGTGAAAAACGTTGGATAAACTCGGCGCGGCTCTTGGGTGTAATCACCTCGTGATTGCCGATTCCAAGAAAGAAAGGCATGTTCCCGAAGGGAACAATTTGCGATTGGACGAAATCGTCCCAAGTTGTTCGTTCGTATTCGGCGATTGCGAGCAGTTCGTTTTTATTGCCGCGATGCTCGGGCTGATGCATGTAGTCCTCGTCGGGGCGCTCGATCGCGCGCAGATCGCCCAGATGCCAGTAGAACTCGGCGGCATTCTGCTTGGCCGCCACGGCGATGGCCGGCATGATTACGTCTCCACAATTGCGCGAGTCACCAGAGACGACGAAGTGCCACTCGGACGGAGTACGCGCCAGCGGCTTGTGGGAATGGACTGCCTTCCTCGCCTGCGCAGCACCGGATGCGATCAGAGCTGCCACGATCAAGCTGAGGACCAGGGATCGAACCATTGGCTTGATTGTAAAGGCTGCCGTTTGCAGCACGTTCGGATTGGAAAACCATCTCATTCTCACTGTTCATGGTGAATCCGCTGCCGTCCTGCCATAATGTCTAGTTTCTTCTGGAGCATCTCAAGAATGCTGAAGACCACAACGGCGCTTTTCTGCTTCACGATTTTTGGAGTATGGATGTCCGCACAACAAGCCGCGAAGGCAAATCAATCCAGTCTTCCCAACGCCGCGCAACTGCGGCAGATGATTGCGCGCTTTGCGCCGACTCGACTCGACGTGAATCCCGCGAAGTTATCGTCGGGTGATCAGCAGGCATTGGCGAAGCTGATCCAGGCCAGCAGGGTCATCAATCACATCTTCATGAATCAGCTTTGGTCGGGCAATCTGGCCGAGCTGGCGAAACTCGAGAAGGACAGTTCACCGCTTGGGCGTCAGCGGCTGCACTACTTCTGGCTTAACAAGAGCCCGTGGTCCGATCTCGATGGCCACACCGCTTTCCTTCCTGGAGTTCCGCCCAAGAAACTGCCTGGCGCGAATTTCTATCCAGAAGACATGACCAAAGATGAATTTCAGTCCTGGGCGAAGACCTTGTCTGCCGATCAGAAGGAGCGTGCGGAGGGCTTCTTCACCGTGATCCGGCGCAGGGCCGGCAAGTTGACCACTGTTCCATACAGCCAGGAGTATCGCGCAGACCTGGAACGTGCGGCTTCGCTGCTCAGGGAAGCTGCCGGTCTGACCGCGAACAAGACGCTAAACAGATTTCTCAACACGAGAGCCGCGGCTTTTCTGTCGAACGACTATTACGAGAGCGATCTTGCATGGATGGATCTGGACGCGCCTATCGACATCACCATCGGTCCGTATGAGACCTACAACGACGAGATCTTCGGATATAAGGCGGCGTACGAGGCTTACGTCAACATTCGCGATGAGGAGGAGACCAAGAAGCTGAGTTCCTTCTCGCAGCATTTGCAGGATATAGAAAACAATCTCCCCGAGGATCCCAAGTACCGTAATCCCAAACTGGGCGCGCTATCGCCGATTCGCGTCGTCAATGAGGTCTTCGCTGCCGGAGATGGCGCGCATGGCATCGCAACCGCTGCTTACAACCTGCCGAATGATGACCGTGTGATTCAGCAGAAGGGCAGCAAGCGCGTAATGTTGAAGAACGTCCAGCAGGCGAAGTTCCGCACAATTCTCACGCCGATTGCCGGCGACGTGCTGCCTGCGGCGGATCGTCAGTATCTCGACTTTGAGTCGTTCTTCACTCACATCCTCGCCCATGAACTGACTCACGGACTTGGACCGCATCAGATCGACATTGCGGGACGCAGCACAAACCCGCGTCAGGAACTGAAGGAGCTTTACAGTGCGATCGAAGAAGCTAAGGCAGACGTAACTGGCCTTTTCGCGCTGCAGTTCCTGATGGAACAGGCATCCGGCGGCTCGCCTGATGCCCAAGCCGAACGCCGTCTCTACACGACGTTTCTCGCGTCGTCGTTTCGGACCTTGCGTTTTGGATTGAAGGAAGCCCACGCGAAGGGCATGGCTATGCAGTTCAACTATCTGCTCGACAAGGGCGGCTTCCGCGCCAATCCGGACGGCACCTTCAGCGTCGATTTCGACAAGATCAAGCCTGCGGTCCGCGACCTCGATCACGACCTGCTGACCCTCGAGGCAACTGGCGATTACGATGGGGCAAAGAAGATGCTCGATGACTTGGGTGCGATTCGCCCGGAAGTGCAAAAGGCTCTTGATCGTCTCACGCACATTCCGACAGATATCGAGCCGCTATTCGTCACCGCCGATCACGTCGCCCCGCCGGGAGCCGACGAGCCCGGAGCCGAACCGCCAGCGTTGCGCCGCTAACCGAACGAATGATCAAGCAAGTCACAGTCATTGGCACGGGCCTTATCGGCGGATCGCTCGCGCTGGCGTTTCGGGATCGCGGGTTGCACGTCATCGGCTGTGACAAAAAGCGCGTGCTCGACCGGGCCAAAGAACTCGGCGTGATCGATGCTGGAATCGAGAACCCGGCGCGGGCTTGCGTTGGAAGCAATGTAGTGGTACTCGCCGCAAATGTCGGCGGCATCATCGACTCCATCGAGAACCTCGGGCCGATGTTGCCGCGCGATGTGCTGCTGACCGATGTGGGCAGCACGAAAGTGGAAGTAATGAAGCGGGCACGGGCGGTGTTCGGCAAAGCGAGTGCCACAAGATTCCTGGGCGGGCATCCGATAGCGGGAAAAGAAAATTCCGGAGTCGAGAATGCCGAAGCGTCCTTGTTCTCCGGCGCGGCATGGATATTCACGCCGGAAAGCGAGACGCCCAGCGACATCGCTCATGAGTACATCATGCTGATCGCGTCGCTGGGGACGCACGTGATCCATTTGTCGACAGAGCAGCACGACCGGCTGGTGGCCTGGACGAGCCATCTTCCGCAGATGCTCTCGACCGCATTTGCAGCGCTCCTGCAGGACGAAGCCGAACTTGAAGAGAAGCAGGCATCGATCACTCGCACCCAGATGGAGCAGGTGGGTGGGCGGCCCTTGCGGGAGATCACGCGAATCGCGTCGAGTCCGTATTCGATGTGGCGAGATATCGCTCTCACCAACGCGGGAAATATCGAGAAGGCACTGCTGAAGCTGGAACAGCGGCTTGCGCATATTCGGGAAAACTTGAGAACGCCGGAGCTGAGGAGCGAGTTTGAGCGAGCGGCGAGATTTAAGAAGATTTCGTGAATTCTGATTTTGTAATTTTGTGATTTCGAAATCGGGTAATTTGAACTGCGCCGTATCGATATTCAAACCTATGCTGTGCTCAGGCATTAATTATGAATAAGGTTTTTTCTAATGCTGATGAGGCAATTCACGACATAACTGACGGCTCGGTGGTTATGTTTGGCGGGTTTGGCCTGTGCGGGATTCCTGAGAATCTGATTTCCGCCATGGTGCGCCGAGGAGTAAAGAACCTCACCACCATCAGCAACAATGTCGGCATCGATCACTACGGGCTGGGTCTGCTGCTGGAAGCAGGACAAATCACCAAACACATCGGTACTTATGTCGGCGAGAACAAGTTTCTCGAGGACCTTGTGCTCACCAAGAAGCTCGACCTCGAACTCGTGCCGCAGGGAACCTTTGCCGAGCGCATTCGCGCAGGCGGCGCGGGCATCCCTGCATTTTATACGCCCACTGGAGTGGGGACTGTCGTTGCCGAAGGCAAAGAAACGCGCGACTTCGACGGGCGGCCGTATGTGATGGAGAAGGGACTTAAGGCGGACTTCGCGCTCATCAAGGCATGGAAGGGCGACAACTGGGGCAATCTCGTGTATCGAAAAACTGCCCGCAACTTTGCCCCAATGATGGCGACTGCGGCAAAGGTCACAATCGTTGAAGTCGAGGAGCTCCTCGAAGTAGGCGAAATCGATGCCGATCGGGTGATGACGCCGAGCATTTACGTGAAGCGCATCTTCCAGGGTTCGAATTACGAGAAGCGGATCGAGAGACGAACGGTTAGAAAAGCGCGAGCGTAAGAAAATGGTGTAGTCAAAAAGCTGCGGGCGGAGGCGCCCGCATCCACGTTGCTTCGTGGAGCGCTAAAACTTCTATTGAGACGAGTTGTTTTTAGCTCGCGCACTTGCGCGGTTTTGATTTGAACTGGTCGCTGGCTGGTTCTGCCGCTGGTTATGCGGCCGAGTTTGATCCGCAGCGGCAGGAGGGACGGCGCTTCCTAAGTCTCTGTTTTCTCGTGGCGGATTCTGATCCGGAACGCTGCGTTTGTCTGTTGTCTCGCTACCGCCGCCGGATGTTGTTCTCACCTCGGGCGCGGTGCCCTCGGCTTTCGACGCGTTTGCTTCTGGCGGCTTCCCATGATTACAAGCGACTGAGAAGCTGAACAATAGAGCGGCAAGGATAGCGACAACTTTCTTCATTTCTGCGACTTCTTCCCGCAAAACCGGGTCAACATTTTCAGATGGAAGACTGCCGTGTGATGGATGGCTGAATCTGTTCTTCACTTTCAAAACCACACAGTAAACTGGAGGAGTAGCTTCGATCATCTGTCGGAAGCAACGACTCCAGGAAGAATGCCGTTGGCGCCAAGCACAAACCGTCTGAAGAAAAGAGAGCAGGCGCGGTTCGACATACCGTCGCTGGCGGAACTCTACGCGCGCAGCGGCGCTGAGGCGTATGGTCTCTCTTGCGATCAGTTCAAAGAGGTGCTGCACCAGATTCTCAGCCGTACGGAGGACCTTGCAAGCTGTGCCGAATCCGAAATTGCCACCTTCCTCTCGGGCTTACGCCTGGAGGAACTCGCTGTGGCCCACGGTTGCGCAATGGGCAATCAGCACGCCTGGGACGTTTTTCTGACGCGATACCGCGAACCGATTTATCAGTCTTCGCGCGCTGTAACCCGCAATGAATCTACCGGCCGTGAACTGGCCGATTCGCTGTACGCCGAACTTTATGGACTCGGAGAAGGTGAAGAACGCCGGTCGAAGCTTGCCTTGTATTCCGGGCGAGGATCGCTGGCAGGCTGGCTGCGAATGGTGATCGCGCAGAATTACGTGAATCAGATTCGCGCAGGAAAGCGTCTGGTGAGTATCGAAGAAGAAGAGGGCGAACACGGCGCCCAATTCGCCGCACCAGTTCCGGAGCCGGTAGTCGTTACAGATCCGCGGGTCCAGCAAGCGGTTGGCGCGGCGCTGGTTGCGTTAGAGGCGGAGGAGCGGTACATCCTGAGCTCGTATTTCCTCGACCAGCGAAAGCTGGCAGAGATTGGGCGCACGCTCGGGGTTCACGAGTCCACGATAAGCCGCAAGCTCGAAAAGATTCTGAAGGAGCTGAGAAAGAACGTCCGCAAGGACCTGGAGAGACGCGGGATGAGCCGGCGACAAGCCGAAGAGGCGCTCGAGGTGGACGTGAGAGATCTCGAATTCGACGTTGCTGCACAGTTGCGAGACCCGGTTCCAAAGCGACGATGAGAGAAGCTGGAATGTTGCAAGAAATCGCCGGTGGACCGTTCCACCCATAACAGCCGAATTGGCAAGCCGAATAGAGGCAGTGTGGAGAGCTTTACCAACATTTTGAGAGAGCAACTCTCGAGTGGGGAGGTTCCGGAAGGGGAACATCTCTCCGGCGATCTGCTCGCTGCCTTCAGCGAACGCTCATTGCTGGCAGCAGAGCATGGATGCGTTCTCTCACATTTAGCTGTTTGTTCGCAGTGCCGCGACACGCTCAACCTGGGAATGCCTGAGCTTGAGGCAGATGTGAATCCGGTCTCATCTCGTCGTCCGAAGGCGCTGATTTGGAACTTTCCAGCAGCGGTGCGTTGGGGCTCGGCCGCAGCAGCGGTGTTGATAGCGATTGGCGCCGGCGTTCTGGTTGAGCAACACAGCGTCGTGCGCAGAGATCAGGCCGTGACCGTCGCGAAGGCGACTTCTCCAAACGTCCCTGCGGCACAGCAAGAATCGCGTGCAGCGTCGCAAGACAGCTTCGTGCCGCTGACAAAGAAATCTGAGACGCGTAGCAAGCACGCGAGAAGAGCGATTCCATCTTCAGCGTCAGAAGCCGCGCTTGCCGGAGCTGATATCGCAAGTTCACATTCGCGAGCTGATGCCGAGATCGGGGAAAGGCGCGGTGTTGTAGGAGGGGCAGTCAGGATCCAAAATGGGGCTCCCGCATCGCAATCCGCCGACACAACGGTAGAAGCGTCGGCAGCGGCACCTGCTACGCAGAACAGTGAACTGCAGCCGAAAATACGATCCGCGCATGGCTTGAGCGCCGTTCCAGCCGTTGCCAAGGCACATTCCGTCGATATTGCTCGCTGGACAGTTTCCAGTTCCGGGCAGCTTCTGCGCAACGCTGTGAATGGGGAATGGGTCAACATCCAGCCCGCGCCCGGCGTGACGTTCCGGGCCGTCGCTGCGCAAGGCATAGAAGTGTGGGCGGGTGGCGCTGAAGGAAACTCCGGTGATGCCTTGAGCAGCGGCCGGGGCGTGCTCTTTCACAGCTCCGATGCCGGTGAGTCCTGGAAACAAGCGGAAGGTCCGTGGAGGCACGTGGTGTCGCGAGTCGCGCTGAATGGTCCGGGCGTAGTTACGGTGACTGCTGACGACGGGAGTTGGAAGAGTTCGGACGGTGGCCAGAGTTGGACCGAAGTCCAGTAATCAGGACTGTCTTGCCTTCTCCACCAGCATGACGGGGATGTCGTCCACGATAGGATATACGCGTCCGCACGAGCCGCAACGCAACCCATCCTCTTTGTCCGTGAGCTTCACTGGCTCTTTGCAGAGCGGACAAACCAGTATCTCGAGCAATTCTTGCGACACTGCCATAGGCGACAATTGTAGCGGATCAACTCCATGCCCAAATTAGGCGTCCAGTGTTTTCAGCCAGTGCTGCACACTCTCCTCGGCCTTGGCGAAACTCTCTTCCTGACCCCAGGCGACCACATCCGCAGAGCCCGAGCGCTGCACGATCCAATAGTAGATCGGTTGGGGTCCTTGCCGGTTGATGACGATATCGGCAAAGTGATCTCCCGCGGTTATGCGGGTGTTCGGATGTTGGGGGCCGGGGAAGGGGTGCGTCATTGTTCCTGACAAAGGCGGATTATACCCTGAACAATCTGTCTCTTGGTCACGAATGATGACTCTTACTTAGACCGAGATGTTACAAACGTGAGGGCCAGAAAGAGTGTTTCTGATTGTGCATCCAGTGGGCAAATGTTCTGCATCTCAGAACGTAACAAAACCAGAGCTCGCGGGAACGCCAACTCGCGTGGCTCATCACTTCGTCTGCTGACTCAACCTAGCGTTAGTCGCTGCGCGTCCTTGCGCAGACTCCACGGTGTCTGAGGACGATTCGACTGTGTCATCGAAAAAATTGTGTTATCTCGCGGAGCTTGGAGTCCGGGAGCTATCGAAGTGTGAGAATTCTGCCACGTATAAATGCGAGATCCAGCTCTCTAATGGGCATACGCTCGTGCGTTATCTCTGTTCTGAGCACACGTCGCATGTTTCACGCATTGCCAAAGCTGAGATAGCGAGACTATTTAAGGCTGCCGGAACTCCTGTGGCAATCGAGTGTGTCCGCTTGAACGCACGGGCGGCGAACCGGAAGGACAGCGAGAAACAGATCGGCGAGCGCGCCCGATAAATCGCTTGGAAGCGTTCTGTCCGATTTCGACTTAAATCCAGCAAACACCTATCGTCACTCGAACTGCTTGCGAAAGCTTGCGAGCTGCTGCTTTATCTCCCTCATCTCTTTTTGCAGAGCTGCAACCTCGTTCTCCAATCGTTCCATCTGTTCCGCGCTCAATGACTGCCGTGTTGTCGCCTGAGATTCTGGTTGTGCTTCCCAGCCTGCCACATCGCCTGAGAGCAGGTGCATGTAGCGCGATTCCTTGGTACCGGGTTGCCGGGGCAGAATTTTGGCGAGCGGCGGATCGCGATCCATCAGCTTCTGGAGCGCTGATTGCACGTCCGACAGCTCCTCGAATCGATACATCCGTTCCGTGCGCCCCCGCAGCTCACCAGGAGTTTGTGGCCCGCGCAGCAGCAGCACGCACAAAATTGCAGTTTCGCGCCGCTCGAAGTTATAAACCTCCTGCAGGCGGTGCTCATACTTGGTTACACGGCTATCGGCGCTATTGACGCTGGCCGCGAGGCGCTTCTCTTTCAGGCTCAAAACTGCGTCGCGTATCGCATTTTCATCAAGATTCATCACCGGCTCGCGATTGTTCTTCTGGTTCGCGGCATTCACGAGTGCGTTCAGCGAGAGCGGATAGTAATCAGGAGTGGTGATCTCCTTTTCGACAAGGGCGCCGAGCACACGCGCTTCAACTTCGTTGAGCAGGATATCCACTGATGTTGCATCACCTCTTGAGCAGCATAACCGAAGCTTTCCACATAACCCTCACTTCAGGCAAACTCCTTCCGCCGAGGGCCAGATTTCTTGAGCTCGCGAAATTATTCTCAACCAGGAACAGTGACCCTCCTTCACTCTCATCTAAAGTACCAATAGGCTGACTGAAGCCTCCGCTTTTTACCTGCGTTTACCTTTATGCCTGCCACTACGATGAACAGACAGATGTCGGGACGAGTGATCGCGACCAGCTCACCTCGTCGTTGGACAGCGCCGGCGTTCCTGCTCCTTTTTCTATTCCTCGCTTTCGCTACAATCATGCTCGGCCTCAAATGGCCATTTACACAGCCCAAAATCACGGCGCAGCTTGAACGGGCCACCCAGGCCACCGTAACAATCGGCAAGTTCCACCGTACATTGTTTCCTTTGGGGTGCATTGCGGAGGATGTCACATTTCGAAATTCGAAATTGCTCGTTACCTCCTCGCCGATCCGGGTAAAGACGCTCACCATGCAGACCACACTCTCCGCGTTGCTGAGGAAACATGTAGCGCTGATTCATGCTGAAGGCGCAGATATTGAGACCGAACTGCCGCTCAGGCCAGGTTCCAGTTACTCTGAAAAGCCTGCGCGGAGCCAACAAGTCATCGTAGATCTTCTCGTCGTAAGGAATTCCGTGCTGCAGGTGATCCGAAACGGCCAACCATTAAAGTTTGCCATTCACGAATTCTCACTCAATCCTCCGAGGCCGAATCAGGTGATGCAGTACGAGGCGGCTCTCAGCAATCCCAAACCGGGCGGAGAAATTCACGCCGCTGGAAGTGTAGGACCATGGTTGAAACAGGATGCGGCTGCGACCCACATTTCGGGCTCGTATTCTTTCAATCATGCAGACCTCGGCGACATCCACGGGCTGGGCGGAATCGCCGATTCCAGTGGGCAGTTTCAAGGGACGTTCAAAGACTTGCAGATTGGGGGCCGCGTGATTACTCCCGGTTTTGAAGTCAATCACACGGGACACAGAATCCCGGTCTCATCTCGATTTGTCGCAAGCGTCAATGCAACTTCTGGCGTGGTGGAGTTGAATCAATTCACGGGAGAGTTCTCCGGCAGCACCGTGCTCTCCCATGGCGTCGTTCATGATCCTAAAAATGGTGAGCAAAGGACGACAGACTTAGCTATCAGTGTGACTGGTGGGCGCATACAGGACTTCTTGTATCTCGTGCTCAAATCTCCAAATCCGGCGCTGACCGGCGTTCTGAATTTCAAGGGCGAGGGAACATTACCTGCGCAGTTGCACCCGTTTTTGAAAGAAGTCGGGTTGACCGGAGATTTCTCGATTACAAATGGCGAGCTCACAAATCAGCAGACCCAAAAAAAACTCGATGATCTCAGCCAGCGAGCCCGAGGAGAGAAGGACAACGGCGTCTCCAATGCAGACCCGGTTTCGGAAGAGCTGCGCGGGCACGTCGATCTCAAAAGCGGAGTGGCAAACCTCACGAATGTGAGAGTGCACGTTCCAGGCAGTGTAGCCCTTTTGAGTGGAACTTATGACCTGCTGACCAAGGACATCAATCTGCGCGGCCGCGTATTGACCAGAGTGACGCTTTCGAAGGAGACCTCCGGAATGAAGTCATTCGTTTTGAAGATGGTCGGGCCGTTCTTAAAGAAGAACCGCGTCGGAGGCGCAGTGATTCCGGTAACCATCACTGGAAAGTATCCGCATCCCATCTACAAGACGGATCCCATGTAAAGCAAACGGCCGGTGTTACGCGAGCCTTTGCAGTATTAAACCGAATCCGCGACATTTTGTTGGGATCAGCCTTTGACCCAGAGAATTGGGGTAGGCTGAAACAGGAATGCAATCGGATCGGCGATATCGGGTTTCCTTGCACTTGCCGGACAGCACCATCCGGGAGATCTCCGTTGGGGCTCATGAACACATCTGGGACGCTGCCTATGCTGCCGGCCTGGAGCTGCCGTCGATATGCCATCAAGGGCGTTGCCTCACGTGCGCAGCGCGCCTTCTACGGCCAGGCGATTTCGACTGTACTGACGCAGTTCGCTACTTCCAGCAGGACCGAGCGGAAGGATTCATTCTGCTGTGCACGTGCAGTCCGAGCTCTGATTTGGAATTGCAAACCCACCAGCAGAAGCAAATGCGCGAACACAGAGAGCGGCTGGGACTGCCGGCGCCCTACACAGGAGTGGAATAGTTCAGCCTTCTACCGGCGCACCACACAGACGCTCGTACTCGCGGACAATAAAGGTGTCGGTCATGCCGGCAATGTAATCGCAAACCACTCGCGCCGGCTTCTCTTCTGCAAGTTGCTCCTGATAGGCGATGGGGAGTTCCTCGGGACGGTCCATCCAGAACCGGAAGAGGTCCCTGATCAACTGCTCCATGCGGCTGCGTTCTGAACTCAGGGAAGCACTCTCATAAAGCCGTTCGTGCAGAAATGCCTTAATCAGTCGCCGGTCGCGATCCACGCTCTCACTAAAGCGGAACAGTCTTTCCGGATACGACCGCACTTCGCTTACTCGGGTAATACGCTCGGCTCGCAACCGATGTCCGGTGATGTGGATGAGATCGCTCACCATGCGATCGAGCAGTTGCCGAAGACACTCGTTGAACTTCAGCTTCGGTGACGCGTCTGGATAACTGCTTTCCACTTGCGGCCATAGGTCGCGTAAGGGTGGAAGCTCCTCGCGGATCATGTCGATCGACAAAAGGCCGGACTCAACCCCATCGTCCAAATCGGCGACGTTGTAGCCGATCTCATCTGCGAAATCGATGAGCTGGGCTTCCAGGGGAGGACGCTGGTCGAGCAGATACTCCGCCAGCTCAGAAAACTCATTGGCATTCCAGTCTCGGGAATGTTTGATGATGCCCTCGCGGGCTTCGAATGTGAGATTCAGGCCGCGGAACTGGGGATAGCGCACTTCAAAATGCTCAACGATACGTAACGCGTGGAGGTTGTGATCGAAAATTTCGCCAAAGCGGCGCATTTCGCCGTTAAGAGCACTCTCGCCCGCATGTCCGAATGGCGGGTGACCGATGTCATGCACGAGGGCCAAGGTCTCCGTGAGGTCAGCGTTCAGTCCCAACGCGGAAGCTATCGTTCGTGCAATCTGCGATACCTCGATCGTGTGCGTCAGCCGGTTGCGGAAATGGTCGGAACCGCGATGAGTGAAAACCTGCGTCTTGCTCTCGAGGCGCCGAAAGGCACGCGAATGGATTACGCGATCACGATCGCGCTGGAAGTCGGAGCGGTATCGATGAGGTGGTTCCGGAAAACGGCGTCCGCGTGAGTGCTCCGGATGCGCGTAAGGAGCGAGCATGAGCAGAGTCTAGCTCATGCGGTCCGAACGGTGTGGCTACTGCTTCCCGTTTTCCTGCTTAGCAAGTTTTACTTTGGTGCTTTCGAGCTGCTTCTGCACGCGAGCGACGTCATTGGTCTCAACGTCCGCGGGAAGAGAGCGGTTCCACTCCGCCAGAGCCCGTTCCCACTGCGCGGCAGCGAGTTTAAGTCGTCCCGTTTTTGCGTAGAGTTCGCCCAGGTGATCGTGCACGGTGGGGTCGTTGCCGATGTGTTCCAGGGCCTTACGCAGCGTGGCTTCCGACATTTCGTAGTTGCCCATCTTGTAATAGACCCACCCCAGCGAATCGAGGTAGGCGCCGTTCTGCGGCTCCTGCTGGACGGCTTTCTTGATGTAGTTCAGACCTTCATCGAGCCGCACACCGCGGTCCGCGAGCATGTAGCCGAGGTAGTTGAGCGCCATGGCATTACGCGGGTCGCTGGCGAGCACTTTGCGAAACATCTCTTCCGCCGGATCGTATTTTTTCTGGCGTTCGTAATAAGAGCCCCGTAGGAAGTAATCGTATTGTTTGTCTTCAGCTTTGTTGGTCAAGGCATCAGCTTTGTTCAGAGCATCTTCAGCGTCCGACCAGCGGCGCAAGCGGGCATAAATCTGTGACAAGGCGAGGTAAACGTCGCGATCATCGTTGCCGCCCTTGAGTTCAGACTTAGCCATGTTGATGCCTTCATCGGCATGACCGTTGTCGGCGAGTTGGCCGGCAAGCACGAGGCGCATAGGCCGGTCTTTTGGCAGGGCCTTGGTAGCTTCCTGGGCGATTGCCGTCGCCTGGTTCCACTGCTTGTCTTCGCGGTACGTGTCGATGATCTGGCTGTAGCCGCGCTCGGCTCCGTCGTCGCCGAGCTCCAACATTTTGCGGAATGTCTCGATCGCGAGCTGATTCCTACCGGCTTCGCGATAGATCGAGCCTAGGCGCTCCATGAACACCGACCGGTTGCTGCGTTCGCTGTTGGTGTAGTTGGCCAGGGGCTTTGCGGTTTTTTCCAGCAGGCCTTGCAGCTTCTGAATGGCTTCGTCGAACTTGCCCTGTGCTTCGTCGATCAGGGCCTCGTTGTAGGGAACTTCGAGTGAATCCTGAACCAGCGCTTCGGACTTCTTCAGAGCATCCATCGCTTCGTTGAACTTGCCCTCACGGCGATAGATCTCGGAGATGCGGAGGTATGCCTGCGCGTCCTGCGGATCGGCGTCGGCGATCTGCTTGTACTGGTCGAGTGCAGCTTCAATCTGATTATCGGCGAGCAGACTCTGAGCAAGTCCGCGCTGCGCGTCGAGATTCTCTTTGTCCTGAGCGATCGCGTGTTTATAGGCATCGATGGCCTGCTTGTACTCGTGCTGCTGTTCGAAGGTGTAACCGAGAACCGCATACAGCTTGCCGCTGCGCTCTTCGTCCGGAAGTGACTGAAGAGTTTGTACAGCCTTCTTGGTGTCCCCCTCCTCGTTGTAGAGATAAGCGAGATTGATCAGGGCCTCTTCGGAGTCGGGCTGGATTTGCCGCGCCGCCTTGAATTCGCCCTCCGCCTTCACCAAGTCTTTGTCGATGATGTACAAGCGGCCGAGCAGCAGATGGTCGTCGATATTGTTCGGTTCAAGACGCGTGATCTCATTGAACTGCTCGATGGCGAGCTTGAGAACTTCCGACGATTGCGTTCCTGCCTGCGTGTCGCCGAGCGAGCGAAGATAGATTCGTCCCAGCAGCTTGCGCGCATCCAGATTGTTTGGATCGCGCTTGATGATGTCCTGGGATTCCTGGACCGCGTCCCGGATGTGACCTGTCTTGAAATAGAGTTCGGCGAGTCCGGCATTCAACTGGTCGGAACCGGGGTCGGACTTCAACGCTAATTTGTATTCTTCAAGCGCCTTGTTCGCATATTCAGAGTGGCCTTCCGACACCATGTCCTCATACATGTGCGCGAGAGCATAGTGGTAGTAGGCCTGGCCGCGATCAGGTGTAGAGGAATCCGCAGGAGTGGTCTTCGACTGCGCCGGTGCAGCGCTTTGCTGCGGGTGCGCGGCGGGGGCATGGGTATCGGGTGGCTGCGACTTCTGTGGGGTGTCGCCGGATTGGGCCGCCGAAGGTGCCGTAGTGGGAGTGACGCCCGCCGGATTCGCCGGAGTCTGGGCGAAGCTGGCAACAGCAAAAAATAAAGCGAATGAAGACAGACGTACGCCGAGACTGTTCATGTGGTCAGTTATTGGAGAACTTCACTCCCAGAAATTGGATGCGAAAGTTGCGGTTTTGAACTTGCACTAAATTCGATGCAGAAACCGTCTTCGCGACAATCTGTTCATTAGACGCGAACTTGCAGCATTCGCTTCACCTAGATTGTACGCCTGAGAAGGCCCGGAAGACCCAGCGCGAATCAGTGACGGAAGTGTCGTACCCCGGTAAATACCATCGCGAGTTGAAGGCGGTCGGCGGCCTCGATGACCTCGTGATCCCGCACCGATCCGCCGGGCTGAATGACGGCCGTAGCGCCTGCTCGCGCAATCTCTTCCACCCCGTCGGGGAAGGGAAAGAAGGCGTCGGAAGCGGCGACTGTGCCCTGCATCGGCAGGACAGCCTTGGCGGCGCCGATCCGGGTAGAGTCCACCCGGCTCATCTGGCCTGCACCCACGCCCACGGTTTGGCCGTCCCGTGCATAAACGATTGCGTTTGACTTGACGTGCTTGCACACCTTCCATGCAAACAGCAGACTCGCGAGTTCCTCACTCGTGGGCTGGCGCTTCGTGAGGACGCGCAGATCCGACGGGGTGAGCGGACGCAAATCGGCGTCCTGCAAGAGCATTCCGCCGGAGACCTGCTTGAGGACGGTTCGAGGTTGCGCTCGCCGAACCTCTAGGAGGCGCAGGTTCTTCTTCGCCGCGAACTTCTTCAGCGCGCCGGCAGTGTAAGCAGGAGCCGCGATGGCCTCGACGAACAGCTTGGCGATCTCCTCCGCTGCCGACTCGTCCACTTCGCGATTGATGCCGATGACTCCGCCAAATGCAGAGACCGGATCGGCCTCCAGCGCCCGTTTGTATGCCGTCAGAATGTCCGGGCCGATTGCCGCGCCGCATGGGTTGGTGTGCTTGATGATCGCGCACATGGGTTCATCAAACTCGCCGCACAGTTCCCATGCCGCATCAAGATCAACCAGATTGTTGTAAGAGAGCTCCTTACCCTGAAGTTGACGAGCGTTGGCAATACCTCGTTGGGATCCATCGGAGTAAACCGCAGCCCGTTGATGCGGGTTCTCGCCGTAACGCAGGTCCGCGAGTTTAGCCAAAGACAGCCGGAGAACTCCCGGGAACTCTGCGTTTTTTTGTGGCAATTTGCCGGCTTCGGGAATTGTCTCCAGCGCAGTCGCGATGGCAGAGTCATACGCCGCAGTCGTGGCGAAGGCTTTGCGTGCGAGCTTCCAGCGTGTCGCAAGGGACAATCCGTCGGAGGTCTTCAGCTCGGAAAGAATCTCTGCGTAATCTGCAGGCGATGTGACCACCGCCACGTCATGGAAATTCTTGGCGGCCGAGCGCAGCATCGAAGGGCCGCCAATATCGATGTTCTCGATGATCTCCTCGAAGGTGACATCCGGCCGGGCTGCCGTTTTCTCGAAGGCATAGAGATTTACGACCACCATGTCGATCGGTTCGATCCCGTGTTCTGCGACCGCGCGCTGGTGGGCTTCATTCTCGCGAATATGCAAAATTCCGCCGTGGACTTTGGGGTGGAGCGTCTTGACGCGGCCGTCGAGCATCTCCGGAAATCCGGTGAGTTCAGAGATGTCTTTGACCTTGATTCCGGCCTCGCGCAGCACCTTGGACGTGCCGCCGGTCGAGATCAACTCGACGCCATTGGTCGCCAGTCCGCGAGCAAACTCCGCAATGTGGGATTTGTCGGTAACGCTTAAGATGGCGCGGCGAATTGGCTTCACGGCTTCCGCGGGTGCCTGGGCTTCGAGGGACTCAGTGTGCAATGTACTTCCTTGGTTTGGGCTGACCTTCGATTTTATTGGTTCATCCGCCCGCTGTCATGCGGTCGCCAGCCTCGATCGATGCATCGGCTATGATGGGCGGGGAAGAACGGGATGCCGCAATGTCCAACCTGTGGGCGCGAGTTGTTGGTCGCAGACAACGCAGCCACCTTTTGCCCGGAGTGCCGGCTGGTTGAACAGCAGCCCCGACGCGCCTCTCCCGGAATCGCCCAATACCTCCATCGATTCCCAGCTACTTCGCTGCTCATAGCAGCCAATGTACTCGTATATCTCGCCATGGTGCTGGCGCGCGTCTCGCCCACCAATCCCACGTCAGATCAACTGGTGCGCTGGGGCGCCGATTCCGGCGTGGACGTTCTCATTGGCAATCAGTGGTGGCGCATTGTGACCGGAGCATTCGTGCACATCGGGATCATCCACCTGGCGCTAAACATGTGGGCGCTTTGGGTGCTGGGAACACTGGCCGAAGCGGTGCTGGGGACATATTTGTATGTCGGAATATATTTCGTCACGGCAATTGCCGGATCTCTGGTGAGCCTGTATTTCCATCCGACAGTGGTGGGAGCAGGAGCTTCAGGCGCGATCATTGGAATACTCGGTGCTGTGGTCAGCGTGCTGAAGTTTGCGCGCTTGCCGCTGCCGCCCGACGTCATCAAGTCCACCTTACGCAGCCTCATTCAAGGGGCTCTGCTGACTCTGGTTGTCGGATTGTGGGGGCCGATCGACAATGCAGCGCACATTGGCGGGCTCATATGCGGTCTCTTTATTGGACTGCTGCTCAGTTGGACGCGGCGCGCCGACTACAGCCTGCAGCGTCCGCTGCGCCAGGTGTGCCTCATCGCTCCCTTTGCATTGATGGTGCCGCTGGCCTTTGCTGTCCAGCGACACGGCGAGCCGCTGATCCAATTCAGGCGGGCATTAGATAGCATTGAGGCCGGCAGATACGCCGACGCAGAGCACGAGGCTCGCGCGGCACTGAAACGATATCCAAATGACGAGAACGTGCTCTCCACGTTGAGCACAGCCTTGGTGTATCAGGGGCGTGATGAGGAGGCCAGCAAGTATCTCAAGCGCATTCTCAGCGAAGACCCGCGCAATGAGTTTGCCCTGAACAACCTTGCCCTGCTTGATCTCAGGTCAAGCGATGCCCCGGCCGCCCGCGATCTACTGACCAGCGGACTGGCCGCTCAGCCGAAGAATGCGCTGGGCCGGGTGTATCTTGCGCAGGCCCTCGAATCGCTGGGGCAGGACGAGCAGGCGATCGCAAACCTGCGCAACGCCGTCGCCCTCGATCCAAAGCTCTATGAGGCGCAGTATGAATTGGCGTCATTGTACGAACGTCATGGACGGTTCAAGGAATCGAGTCTCTTCTACAAGCAGGCCGCGCAATTGCGTCCCGGAGATGCCGCACCCCTGCGCGCCTTAGCCCGGGTATATTCCCGTGCCGGCATGACCGCTGAGGCGAGCGCTGCCGAATCACAGTTACAGCAATTGGAAAAGGACAAAGACGACCAACAGCAAAAGGCTGAGTCTCAGCCGAAGCCAGGCAAACGTTTGTGACGCAACTGAAGGCTCTGGCGTATCGCCTTGGTAACTTGGCTTTCCTGCAGGTAAGCGACTAGAATGGCTTCGTCTGCGTCTAATGCAGCAACAGGCGCTATCCACTTGTGGAGGTGCACTGGAGGAAATATGAGTCTCACCACGCCCGGTTTTGGTGACGAATCCAAAGTCACTATTAATTCCATACAAGAGAGAAAGCAGCAGGGAACGCCGATTACGTGTCTGACCGCATACGACTATGCGACCTCACGCCTCGTAGATCAGGCTGGAATCGACATGATCCTCGTTGGTGACTCGCTGGCGATGGTCGTGCTTGGTTATGAAAACACGCTGCCGATCACAGTGGACGAGATGCTGCATCACGTCCGCGCAGTGCGTCGAGGCGTAAAGCGTGCTCTCGTGATCGCCGACATGCCGTATGCGTCTTATCACATCGACGACAAGCAGGCGGTAAAGAACGCATCGCGATTCATAAAAGATGGCGGCGCTGAAGCGGTGAAGATCGAAGGCGGAGAGAAGCGTGCAGCGCTGATCGGCCGCCTACTCGATGCCGAGATCCCGGTGATGGGGCACATAGGACTCACGCCGCAATCAGTGCACATGATGGGCGGCTACCGCGTACAAGGCAAGACAATGAAAGCTGTCGAGGGACTGGTTCGCGACGCTGTCGCACTCGATCGCGCTGGCGTTTTCTCCATGGTGCTCGAAGGTATTCCGCGCGAAGTGGCAGCCATCATCACCGAGGAAGTGGAATGTCCGACCATTGGAATCGGAGCTGGGCCGGATTGTGACGGCCAGGTGCTCGTCTTCCACGACATCCTGAATCTTACGGATCGTCATCCAGCGAAATTTGTGCGCCAGTATGGCGACGCTGCGGCCTTGATCTCGGGCGCAGTCAATCAGTTCAAGAGCGATGTGGAGACGAAATCGTTTCCTTCCGATGGTGAGTCCTACCATCTGCCACGCGATCTGCAGACGGCACTCCAAACCATTCGCGCTCGTAAACGTGCGATGGCGAGATAGGGGCTTGAGCCCTAAGTGCGCCGAACGTCTTTCATAATTCCCCGCGAGAGCGTTACGACATGCGAATCACTGCCAGCATTCAGGAGACGCGCGCATCCGTTCGTGCCGCTAAACAGCAGGGGAAGGCACTGGGATTTGTCCCCACTATGGGCGCGCTGCACGAAGGGCATCTCTCTCTGGTTCGCGCAGCTAAACGGCAGTGCAACTTTGTTGCCGCTTCAATTTTCGTAAATCCTACCCAATTCGGCCCAAACGAAGATCTCGCCAAATATCCGAGGACATTCGAATCCGACCGGCAAAAGCTTCAGGCTGAAGGCGTCGATTTACTCTTCGCGCCATCTGTCGAAGAGATGTATCCGACCGGAGCGGTTACGTTTGTCTCAGTAGAGGGAATCAGCGATCGTTTGGACGGACAAACGCGTCCCGGCCATTTTCGCGGCGTTGCCACTGTCGTAGCAAAACTGTTCCACATTGTAGAGCCGAATTTCGCCTTCTTTGGGCAGAAGGACGCGGCGCAAGTCGCAATCATTCGACGCATGGTTCGTGACCTGGCCCTTGCGGTCGAGATCGTCGTATGTCCTATCGTCCGCGATCGGGACGGGCTGGCGCTCAGCTCCCGCAACGTGTATCTCTCCGCCGACGAGCGAAACCGCGCCCTCGTGCTTTCACGCGCAGTCCGCCGGGTTGAAGAGCTGTGGCGCGCTGGTGAACGCGATGCGCGGAAATTGATTGAATCCGCGAAGGCGGTGCTGGAGCAGCAATCTTCCGTGCACCTGGACTATGTGGAAGTCACCGATCCTGACACGCTCATGCGAATATCCGATGTCAAGGATTGCGCGCTATTTGCCGTGGCAGCCTACGTGGGGACGACGCGCCTTATAGACAATGTGTTGCTCGAGAGCTCCTGATTCCCGCCGGATCTACTCCGGAGATTGGCATCCGCATTTTTTGTGTTTTCTTTGCTGAAACCTATAATCAGTAACTAGCCCGACGTAGTGCGCCAGACGTGGAAGATGTTAGAAATATCGTTTGGTAACCTATCAAGGTGACCCTCTCCCAGACTATGCCAATACAAGACAGAATTGCAGCCGCCCGAAAAGTGGACGATCTGCTGCGCCGCATCCTGCAGCATGGCGGCTTTCGGTTGAAGTATCGCATCACTGCGAATCCGCCGACGACCGGCGAGTTCGGAGCGAACCCGGAAATCCTGGCGGACTTCAGCGGACCAGATAGCGGGCTGCTAGTGGAGCGCAACGGCGAGTTGCTGCGCGCGATGGAACACATTGCCTTGAAAGCGTTGCGGCTTGAATCTGAAGAGCACGATAAGCTCAGCTTCGACACCATGAATTTCAAGGCGCTACGAGCCGAGGAACTTCACCTGGCGGCGCAAGTCGCCGCGGAGCGAGTCCGTAAGAGCGGCGCCCCGTATCAATTTGCGCCGATGTCAGCGCGAGAGCGACGTATGTTGCATCTGGCCATGCGCAAACATGAAGATCTCAGGACTGAAAGCTCCGGCGAGGCCGAACGGCGCTTTGTAGTGGTTTATCCGAAGGATTATCGCGGCGCCGCTCCAGCGGCAGCTCCGGCCATGCGGCGAAGGCATTGATGGTCGCCTTTTCTGTCGCTCATTTAGATCGAATGTGATCAGGCCTCAGGAACCCTGTTGGGAGTAGGCATAGCGATCGAATTTACTTCCGAAACAATCACCCTGTCCTGCTTGCCGATGTAGTTCTTCCTCTGGAACCAATCCTCCATCGACGTTCGTAGTTTCTCCAGCGGAACTTTTTTTCCGATCTGCATCAGTCCATCTGCTACGGGCAGCGTGTCGTCGAAGGCGGCATCATTCGTGAAATTACGCATAGAAAAACTGTCGAGCCACTTCAAATCGCAGGTTCGGCGCTGGCCGTTGTGCTCGAATTCGACTTTGATTTGCCGGGAAAACATAAGATGAGCTCACCACGGAGGCACCGAGGACACGGAGAACAGCTAACGGTAGTTCAAGTGCGCGCTCGAAAGCCCTAACTCAAAAGAGTTTTGCCTTTGGGCCGGCATTTCGGATTTCGCTGGAGACGTCGAACTTTTTGAAGTTCTCGATGAATTTTGCGGCGAGCTCGGACGCTTGGCGGTCGTACGCGGCTTTGTCTGCCCAGAGATTTCGCGGCCTCAGCAATTCAGACGGCACGTCTGGAATGGATTTCGGAATGCTCAATCCGAAGATTGGTTCTGCTTCGTATTCCACATTCTGGAGTTTCCCATCCACTGCGGCATGAACCATCGCGCGCGTTAAGCCGAGCTTCATACGCGAGCCTACGCCGTACGCTCCTCCCACCCATCCGGTATTTACCAGCCAGCATTGCGCGTTGTGCAGCTTCAGCCGCGCACCCAGCATTTGGGCATACGTCTTTGGCGGCAGTGGCAGGAACGGAGAAGCAAAACAAGTGGAAAAGTTAGGCTGCGGCTCCTTACCGACTCCGGCTTCGGTGCCAGCGAGTTTGGATGTATAGCCGGACAGGAAGTGATACATCGCCTGCTCGGGCGTGAGCTTTGAGATCGGCGGGATCACGCCGAAGGCATCGGCAGTGAGGAAGACCACATTCTTCGGATGCCCTGCGATGCCGGGAATCACCGCGTTGTCGATGAACTCAACCGGGTATGCGGCGCGCGTATTCTCGGTGAAGCGATCGTCGTCATAGTTGGGCTGGCGCGTATCCGGATCTACGACCACATTCTCTAGCACGGCGCCGAAGCGGATCGCGTGATAAATCTGCGGCTCGCCTTCCTTCGATAAACGTATGCACTTCGCATAGCATCCGCCTTCGAAGTTAAAAACTCCCGTGGCGCTCCAACCATGCTCGTCGTCGCCGATCAGATCGCGTTCGGGATCGGCGGACAACGTCGTCTTGCCGGTTCCGGAAAGTCCGAAGAAGAGCGCGGTCGCGCCGTCCTTGCCTACATTGGCGGAGCAGTGCATGGGAAAGACGTCGCGTTGCGGCAGAACGTAATTCATCACGCCGAAGATGCTCTTCTTCAACTCACCAGCGTATTTCGTGCCGCCGATGAGGACTACCTTGCGCGTGAAATCCGTAAGGATGAATGCTTCCGAATTGGTTGCGTCGCGTTTGGCATCGGCGAGAAATTCAGGAACGCCGATCACGGTGAATTCGGGTGAGTACAGCGTCAGGTCCTCGAGCGCCGGACGGACGAACAGTTGCTTCACGAAAAGGTTATGCCAGGCATACTCGTTGATGATGCGAACCGACAGCCGGTATTTGGGATCGGCGCCACAGTAAAGATCCTGTACGAAGAGGTCTCGGTTGCCCAGGTAGTCCATCACACGGACGTAGAGAGACTCGAATTTGTCCGGATCCATTGCCTGGTTCACTGTTCCCCAATTGACCTTTACGGCGGTCAGATCGTCTTTAACGATGAATTTGTCTTTGGGAGAGCGGCCGGTGCGGCTTCCGGTGAAGGCAACCAGTGCGCCATTGCCGACCAGGACGCCTTCGGCGCGTTGAATAGAGTGTTCGACCAGCACGGGCGCCGAGAGATTCCGGTACACATTTGGCCGATCAAGAATGCTGGAAAGATCGGGAAGAGCAGTGGCAAGTGCCATAACTAAATCTCCGGCCACGAAGGCAAA
>CAZLIE010000042.1:0-28943 GCA_964559345.1 uncultured Terriglobales bacterium | reverse complement strand
GTAGCGGTCCGTCTCCTCCTGATTTTCCGTCGCGATCTGGAAGGAAAAGGCCTCACTGTGCCTGAACGACGGGCCGCCGTTAAGACCGAGACAGGGAATGCCAACAATGGTGAACTCCACCGTCAGCACATCGCCCTTCTTGCCGCCAGGATAGTCAGCGGGCGCATTGTGAAACGCGGTGACTTTGCTATCCGGGAAGGTCGCGGCGTAGAAGCGCGCGGCATCCAGCGCGTCCTTGTCGAACCAGAGGCAGATCGTGTTCTTTGGCTTCAAGTCTCTATAACTCCTTGTGTTCGGTCAGGGCGAGCGTCCGTTGGTCTCCGGGGATCTCAGCGGCCCATTAATTCCGTGTGATGGTCCCTTACAGCCGGCGTTTCAGACTGTTCGCACCTGTCCTGTCTTCTAATATATCGCTGGCGCAAGTGCAGACGGAGCCGAGGCGACAAGAACAAATTTCGTAGTAGGTCCCGGGAGCAGCTTTTTTAGGCATGAACACCATTAACCACGCGCGCCTTTCTGTAGTGAGTTGACTGTGCCTCGGGACTTAGTTTCGATCGCAGACGCTGTTCGCGCCTTCAACGGTTTCGTCGCACCTGGCGTGGCCGGGAGACAGTTAGACATGCTAGGACGAGGACTCCCCGCAAGTAAGCGTTGATCAAGTGCGTACTCCGAGCCAAATTCTGCGAAAACAATTTAAGGGCTACCTCTTATGGGATCCAAGATCACGTTCTCCCTGTCGGGTAAACCAATCAACCCAAGCTTTCGGATCTCGTCCTAGATCCTGTCCGAAAATTTGTTGTAAGCAACCTTCAGCCTTGCTGACATTTTGATGATGCTGTGGAGCCTTTGCACACTTCTAGCTGTCTTGGTGTGCTGGGACATCGCGGCTAAGTACCGTTCGAAGTTCGGAAGACCTAGGCGCAGACGACGCAGTCATGCATGGAAAGATCGTCTGTATGGGCATTAAGCGCCCGCTATAATCACAGCAACTTCCGATGTTTCCTGACAACATTCGGCCCATGCCGCTGAAGCGGCATCGTCAGCCCTTCAGCCATCCTCAATGGCTGTTCGAGCTGAAACACGATGGCTTTCGTGCTCTGGCTTTCGTGAAAGATGGAACCTGCAGCCTCGTATCCCGCAATGGCAACGCCTCCACTCGTTCGCTACGCTCAACATTGCCATCGCCGAAGAACTGCAGGAGGAACGCGCTGTTCTTGACGGTGAGATCGTCTGCCTGGATGACTCCGGACGCAGCCAGTTCGATGAGTTGCTGTTCCGGCGCGGTGAACCCCGCTTCTATGCCTTCGACCTGCTCTGGAAGGACGGCAAAGACCTGCGTTATGACCCGTTGAACGAACGCAAACACCAGCTCCGATATCTAGTTCCCAGCGCCGCATGTCTCCTCTACTGCGACCACATCGAACAACACGGCGAACGCCTGTTCGAGTTCGCATGTGAAAAGGGTCTGGAAGGTATCGTCGCAAAACCACGGAACAGTCCGTACCAGTTCAGCGAGTCGAGCACCTACTGGCGCAAGATCAAGAACCGCGACTACACGCAGCAGTTCGGTAGAGACGATCTATTCCCTCACGACAGCAAACCCGTTGAAGGCAGCTGGGCAACTTGTGCGTTGGTGTGTGCAGAAGTGGAGATGTGAGTCTGCTGCTGTCATTTTTGACTTCCGGTTTGCCCGTGATCCGCTAGCCGATATTACGCTCCTCTCTGGCCCTGAATTTTCCAACTTCAAGCACCTCGTTTTATAGTGTACTTTGTGATATAAAGCACGCCGAGGTGAGGCTATGAAACGCGCCCTCGCGGTCGCACATCTCCTGCTGATTTCTCCTGCCGTCCTCTTCTTGGTCGCCGTGATAATGCAGCGTCTCCAGCCGTTGCAAAGGGCGCCAGCACACACTGCTCAACAGCTCGTCATGTGGTACGCCGAGAGGATGTGGACGTTATGGATACTGCTCCTGGTTTTACCGCTTTCGGTGTTGATTTCAGGGTGCATGTCATTGATAAAGGATTCGAGCCTCACCGCCCAAGCTGCCAGCCTTGCTCAGAAAGTACTTGCTGCCCCTCGCCCTGCGGTGGCAAGGACATCCATCGCTGTAACGACCGTGACAGCTGCAGTGATCATCGGAATTGTCATCCTGCACATGCTGGCAAACTGATCGCTTGCGAGGCTAACGAGACGGTGGAAAAGTTCAATCCTGCACAACCACACCATGATTTAGGGTCGGTTCGCAGTCTCGGTCCCGCTCAATCTCGACGCCCTGGTTGCAGACGAGATCAGGCCATCATTCGAGGCGGCAGGATTGAAGTGGCATGGGTGGCACGCATTCCGCAGGGGCTTAGCAACGAATCTGCATCGCCTGGGAACGCCCGACAAAACGATTCAGGCTGTGCTTCGCCATGCGAATGTCTCAGTCACCCAGCAGTGCTACATAAAATCCGTAGATGCTGATGAGACCAGAGCAATGAAATCTCTCGAACGCGCAACTAGAGTGCAACCAAAGAGATTTCGCGCCGCAGGAAGCGACTCATCTGCCGTCATGTAGTCGATTGAATAAATACCTTTGCTGGAATCAGATACAGCGATTCTGGCGGAGAGGGGGGGATTCGAACCCCCGATAGAGCTTTTGACCCTATAACGGTTTAGCAAACCGCCGCCTTCAGCCACTCGGCCACCTCTCCGTGGTTGCTTTCAATACTTTACCATTGGCTTCGAAATCTTTTGCTGCACTCTGGCTGCACTGAAAGAGTAAGGTGGCAAGATTCCTCGCATTTCCCGAGTCGCACAAGCCCTGCAAAATCAATGAAAGCTGAAGCTGCGGCCGTTTTTCACGAGTCCGGAAAACCTCCGCCCTCAACATATTCAGAGCCACTCGATTGCCACCGCTGTTCGCCGCATTCAATAACTTGCTCAGGCAGATCTAGTCGACCAAACCGACCCGACGCTGCAAGTCCTGAAAACGCGGGTCGCTGCGCAGAGGATCGTATATCGGGTCAACCTTGAGACCAGTGACGGCATTGGAATGTTGGGAGTAGCTTTTTTCCAGCCAAGCAATTGCCTCGTCTTTGTTTCCCATTCCGATATAGATAACAGCCAGCATTGGTGCAGGGTCCAGTTGTGAGCGACGACGGAGTTGCTGCTCAAAACGTGCAAGAGCTCGTCGCGCTAGCGGCAACTTACCGGATCTGCCATAGATATATGCTTCCCATGCCAGAGGCAGTGGTCCACTATCGCTGCGGCGCCACTGGTCCACGCGCGCCTGTGCATCGGAAAAGTCTCCCTTTTGCACATAAGCGCTGAGCATGACTTCTGCGCGCAAGAAATTCGGGTCCATGTCCAGTACGGTGTGAAACTGCTGAATGGAGCGATCGTATTGTCGCGAAAAGTAAAACAGTGCACCATTGTCGGCGGCAATGATCAACGACAAAGGATCAAGCAGGCGAGCATGCTCGCTTTCGACAAAGGCCTCATCGAAGCGTCCCTGAAAGCCCAGGCACTCGGCATACCATTGATGCGCGGTCGCATAAGCCGGATCCAATTGGATTGCCCGGCGATACTCCTTCTCGGCAGTGTGCCAGTCCCAATCATAGTTCTCGGAAATCAGTGCCAGGGAAGTGTGGGCTTCCGCAAGGCTTTCGTCGATTTCGAGCGCTCGCAGCGCCGCAGCACGGGCCTTTGGCATGAACTCGATTGCAGGAACAACGTGGTAACTGCTCATCAATGCGTAAGCGTCAGCCAAACCAGCATAAGCGCGAGCATAATTCGGGTCTCTGGCAATCGCCTGCTGGAAATATTCGACCGCCTGCTGAAACGCCGGTGCGGTCCTCTTGTTCCAGAAGTACCGGCCTTTGAGATAGAGGTCATAAGCTTCATACGAACTGGGCGATGGGGATTTCTGATCTCTGACTATCGGTGTGGGAATGTGTGCGGAATCGCCGAGAGCAAGCTGAATCTCCTCGGCAACCTCTTGCGAGATGTCGTTCTGAAGAGCCAGCAGGCTGCTTAGCCGGCGATCATATTGCCGAGCCCACACGCGGCTCCGGTCTGAGACTGCGATGAGCTGAGCGGTGATCCGGACCGATTCAGCGTCGCGGCGAACGCTTCCTTCCAAAATATACTGCACTCCGAGTTCGCGGCCGATCTGCCCCAACCTCTCCTTACTTTGCTTGTAATGCATAGTCGAGGTTCGCGCGATTACGCCAACATGCTGCGGGTCGATACGCCCTATTTGGGCGATCATTTCTTCGGTAAGGCCGTCACTGAAGTACTCCTGGCTGGCGTCACCGGTGAGATTTGCAAAAGGCAGAACCGCTAACATCCTCCTGCTGCCTGCTGGCGATGGCCTTTCGCGGCGTAGCCATTGCCAGGAACCGAGCGCGACGGCGGCTGCTACGACCATGGCCAACAGTGCAATGTGTCCGCCGCGTAGCGCGAGATGAGCTTTCTCTTGCGGCTTCGCCGCAGGAACCGGCACCAAAAATTCCGGCGTGGCTAGAGGTTCGTTGAGCGGGGCAATAAAGCGATAACCCCTTCCCGTGACGGTTTGCACGAAGCGGGGCTGCCCGGGATGGTCGCGGAGGACTTGCCGAATTTTGCGGACCGCCCCATTGATGCTGTTATCGGTATCGAAGAAGATGCCCCTGCCCCAGATTCTTTCCACAATTTGCTTGCGGGAGACAATTTGCCCTTCGTTCTCCAGCAGCATGAGCAAAAGGTCGGTGGGGATGCGTTCCAGCTTCAGGGGGCGTCCGGCGCGGCGCAGTTCGCGCATGCGCAGATCGAACTCAAAGTCGGCGAATCTGATGGCTTCCGGGACCCGCACTCGTTCCGTTGACATATTGAAACACCGCCAAAGGAAAAAGGGAAAAAAGGGGGAGTCAAATTGTACATCAGCTCCTACGACATCGCGCCCATTTTGTAGTCGTTAGCGCGACATAAAAAATAAGACGGCGACAGCCCGCCACTATTGGCAAGTCTCCAATCAATCGCAGACACTCGCCGCGAAAAAGTTGGTGGGCACCGCGCATCATCATTCTGATCCCAAGAAAATAAGAGCACTCCAAAAGGACAACGATGAGGAATGCCAGTCTTCAAGCTGTAGCGAGCTTCTCTTTCTGGTTCCTTGTGCTCGGGGGTGCGAGCCTGACCGAACAACAGTCATTTGGAAGGTCTATGAGCAACCCAACTGCCAAGTGCAGGAGCTCGAGATCGGCAATTTATTGAGTGTGCTGGTGTTTTGTGGACCTACATTTGTCGGCCCAGACCACCAGGAGCTCCTTAAAAAAAGGAGCTGGCTCTAGCAAATCAATCAATCGAACCGAAAGGAATGCGAATCGTATGAAACACCAAAACACAGCTCTAAGCAAGACGGCGCGCCGCAAAGCGGGCTTCACATTAATAGAACTGCTGGTGGTGATTGCCATCATCGCCATCCTGATCGGCCTGTTGGTTCCCGCCGTGCAAAAGGTGCGGGAGGCGGCGACCAAAGCGTCACGATTTCCCGACCTCGCGGAGGTTGCAACCCAGGTGCTGCAAACCGCTGACATCGAGGGTCCCACGCAAAGCGCTCTCGTGGAGGCCGACCGGCTTTTCTCCAGTCTCGCCGAGCAGCAGCAGCCGCCGAATTCCGGCCAGCTTGCCGAGATCTCGAATGTGATTCTGCCTGCCCTGCAGGAAGGGGAGACTGAATTTCAGCAGGAATTTCATGCACTTCGCAATCCGGCGTCGCTGCACGACTTAGGCGAATTGGAGGCATATCTGGACTTGAAGATGAGCCTGGTGGAAGCCGATACCAAACTGAAAATGGCCGAAATCCATATCACAAAGCTGGTCGACAAGGCCTCCCCATCCCCGCTGAACTGATTAAGTAACGGTCGAGACGAAGGTTGGGGGTCAACCGTAATGCATTTTTTCCGATGGAAACTCGCTTCGCCAAGAGAAGCGTTTTTCGCACAGCGGATTTCGATAATGCGGCCGGACCCTGGCACCTGTCTCGGTTGATATGGATTCTTTTGCTCTCGAAGGAGGAATATGTCGCGTCACCTTCGCTGGTTAGCTTTCTTGCTCCTGGCCGGAGCCTCCCTGCTATACGCCGACACCATCACGGTGGCCGGCGCGATCACTCAGCCCACGCAGGAGGGCACTGGCCCGGCGGTGAACAACCCCGACCTCAATAACATTCTCGATGGCGACCCGTTCTCGGTCACCTTCCACTTCGATGGCGCCATCACCGCGCCGGGAAGTGTTTGAATTTCTGCGGAAAATCTGCCGACAAATCTTTTGGCAGATTTTCCGCAGCAGAGCGACTGCGTTTACCATGACGCGTCTCCTTTCTGCAGCCGCGCATCGTTGTTGTTGCTGTTCTTGTCGAGAGTATGTGAGGGAACGACCTTGCCCGGCTCGCGGCGATCAAGCCATCGCGAAGTCCAGAATTCCCGCAGGTCTTGGTTGGTCGGAATGAGTGAGTGGATGACGGGTACCGCTCGTCGGACGCGATACACCTTCACCGCAGCCTGTGTGCCGTTCAGTGTTTCTGGTACGAGAGTCTGTATCTTGGGTTGGTGAAGCAATCGACTGAACAGCCGATGCCTAGAATCCGTTGGCACGAGAACCACAACTCTGAAGTCCTCGGCCGCGCCTGCCAGTGACACCGCGAAACGCTGCAACACTCCGTGCAGTTCCGGGCCAGTCGCGGCGCTCGCTGTCCGGGGAGTCTCATCTGCGTGCGGCGTCTCTATGGGACGTCGAAGCCAGCTTTATTGAATTTGCGAGAACGGAGTTGGACGCAGCAGCGTTATATCCGCCACTACCTCCTGGCCTGAGGCCGATGGATGCTGCGTGGTTCGGATCCATTCTGGATCCCTGGCCACTCTTTCCCACGCTTGTTCGCGCTCAGCCAAATTGGCGAACGGAATGAGGTAAGTGAGATTCGGCATGTTGGGACCGAAGATGGTGTCCGCATGCATGATTGGACGAATTCCCGTGCGACTGAACGCGCCCGTCTCCGGTTTCGCCAAACATGCGTGCAACGAACGCAGTTGCTGCTCGCTCGGCGAGTGGTACACGCGCAATTCAAAGACGCGTTCGCTTGCCTTCGCATTCACAGTAAGCACTTCCGGTGAATGCTCTGCGGCCCGCAGCAGCACTCGCGTCCGATCGTAAGGCTGGTCTGCTTCGATCTTTGTAAGAGCTTCTCGATAGCCGGCGTCGCGGTGCAGGCTCTCGTCGGCGTGCTCCATCTCTCTGAAGTTCGAGAAAGCAGACAGCACCAGGGTCGCGGGAACCCGTGGTCCGATCACGGCGGTAAATACGCCCAGAGCCTGCGTGTGTCGCGCGAGCACGTCCATTTGCGAGGAGAGGAAGTCGTGCACTCGCCGGCGCTGACTTTCTTGTCTCAGGTAAAGGTAATCGAGCCGATAAAGTGGCGTCTTGCGATCCGACGATTCCGCCCAGCCCGGCGCGTTGCCGAGCATGGAAAGCGTCGCTGCACTGCCTACAAACTGAGCGAAAGAACGCCGATTCATCCGATCTCCTTTACCTGGGGTCTCACCTACATCATTAATACAGCAGATACTTCGCCCGAGTCTGGCGAAATTGCTCGAGCTGCGGTCGATAATCGTTGAGTATCTGACGGGCACTCTCGCCGGCTTTGAGCTTCTCCACGAGCTCGTCACTCCCCAAGAGACGCATGTTGGGCTCAAATTTTCCCGGATAGAACTTGAAAACGGCGGAGACCAACTCGAGTCCCATCAGCACCGGATCGAAGACGTTCCGGTTCACCAACTCGACGTCGAGGCCCTCGCAATCCTCACCTTTATACAGTCCGGAAGTCGGCCGAAAGCGACGCGGGACGAACCTGACGCCGGGGATCTCGCGAGCATTCATGTATGCCGCCAACTCACGCGCGTGAAACCAGGGAGCGCCCACGATTTCGAAAGGCGTGTCCGTGCCGCGGCCGACGGAAACGTATTTCCCTTCCAGCAGCACCGTTCCCGGATACAGAATCGCCTCCGTCAGGTTGCGAATGTTCGGTGACGGATTTACCCACTGCATACCAGTCTCATCGAACCACATCGAGCGCTTCCAGCCCTGCATCTTGATCACGTGCAGGTCTGCGCTGAGCTTCTTCTCGCTATTAAAGTATTCGGCCATCTCGCCCATCGTCATTCCAACACGCATGGGAAAGCCGGGCATGTAGGTGACGAAAGAGACGTACTTGGCGTCGAGTGGTGGTCCAGCGATGTCCACGCCGTTGATGCCGTTGGGCCGATCGAGCACGTAATAAGGAATATGGTGTGCGACCGCTGCTTCCATTAGATACGCCATTGATGTCACGGACGTGTAGAAACGGGCGCCATTGTCCTGCTTGTCGTAAACCAGGACGTCCACATCCTTCAACATGTCCGGCGTGGGCTTGCGGACATCTTCGTTGTACAAGCTGTAGATGGGAACGCCAGTGGCTTCATCAACGCTGTTGCCGATATGCGTGTCTTCGCGCGTTCCACTGAGGCCGTGCTCGAATGAAAAGATTGCGGTCAGCTTGATGTTCGCTGCGTGCGCAAAGACATCGATGTTGCGGCCACCGTCGATGGTGATGCCGGTTGGATTTGTCGCTAGCCCTACGCGTTTTCCTGCCAGCGGCTGGAAATTCTGTTCAACCAGGACGTCGAGCCCAGACTTTACCTGTGCGAACGCGGAAAAACAGACACAATTAAGAATGGCGAGAAATATCGCGGACCGAAAACAACGGGCTCTGCTGTCACCAAGGAACTTGCGATTCAAATCTCCTCCTTCAAAGAAAAAACGCGCTGCAGGATGAGGTTGCCACTGCAGCGCGCAAATGTGTTTTGCAAACCTGTTTCGCTTAGAACGTCAATCGGAGCGCGCCTTGGAACTGTCGTGGAGTGCTGCCAATTCGCTGCGAGCTGATGGTGCCGAAGCTCGAGGTCCCCACGCTCGCCGAGGGCAGTCCGAAATTCGGTGTGTTGCTCAAGTTGAACGACTCCACGCGTGCCTGCAGCGTGTAGCGCTCGGTAATCTTGAACTCCTTGGCGACGGCTGCGTCGAAGTGTCGGAAGTGCGGTCCGTACAACGGATTTCGCCGCTCAGATCCGATTGTCCCGAGCGTTTGAGCCTGGAACATCGCGGTGTTGAACCATTCATGAATACTGGGATTGCTCAGGGTTGCGTCACCGAGTTGATTCGGCCGGTCAGAGCTGACTCCAGTGTTGCTCCTCGGACTGGAATTCAGCACGCTGAACGGTGTTCCCGTTTCCCAAACGTCGATGGCGTTGAATTGCCATCCTTTCAGGAAGCCCGCCTTCCATCCAGTCAGGTTGGCGCCGAAGGGCAGCGCGTAATTCAGCAGCATGCTAAATCTGTGTCGCAGATCCTGGTCAGAGTTTCCCCGCTCCAGAGTGGCATATTGCGAGGTGACCGCGCTCACGTAGCTACCACCATTCGAGTAGCTCTGGAAGTCGGCAATGGAGTGGCTCCAGGTGTAGTTCGCGCTGGCAGTAAGTCCGTGCGAAAAACGACGTTGCAGAGTCGATTGGAATCCGTTGTAGTTGCTGTAACCCTCCGAACTGGTCTCCTGGATGCCGGTCACGTTCGGCAATACCGAGAAGAACGGACGGCGAGTGGCAAAGGGAACGGGCGACGGCGGAGCCAAATTGATGTCCGGGCGGATGCGCAGGCGCCTGCCCAAATTGCCGACGTATCCCACAGTAGCCACGGTTCCACCAAAAGAGTGCTCAACATTCAGGTTGAACTGCTCCACGTATGAATCCTTGTAGTTGAGCTGCATTCCGCTCAGAGCTCCGCTCAGTGCCGTAGTTGATCCTGGCACAGGCAGCGGCAAGGGCGTCGAGAGACTCGTGGTCAGAGGGTTGGGCGCATACGTCGTCACGAACGGAGGATTGAGGTAAGCGCTGGACGGTCCGGTGTTGTCGCGGAAATACACCATTCCGAATCCGCCGCGAACGACAGTGTTCGGCGTGACACTGGCTGCGAATCCGATGCGAGGAGCGATTGATCCGTAGTCGGTTTTTATGCCCGCAGAATCCGAAACGCCGTTCTGACCGGCAACCTGAACCGACGCGGTTGCAGGATTAAAGATCGAAATCGCATCGTGCGCGTCGGTATCGGGAGTGAACACGTCGTAGCGAAGGCCGAGATTCAACGTGAGCCACGGCTTCACGCGCCAGTCATCCTGGATGTATCCTTCCGGCTCCCAAGTACGGAAATAGCGCGCTGTGAACTGCACGCCGCGCGAAACAGTGAAGGGATTGCCCTGCAGAAAGTTCGCGAGCGCGAACTTAGTCGGGCTTGTCGTGAAGCTGAAGCTGCCGGTGCCGCTTGTGTTCTGCTGGTTTTCAATCTGTCGCCGGATCAAATCGGCTCCGAACTTGAACGTGTGATGGCCGCGTGTGATCGTCATCGCTGCCATCTCCTGGAAGACGTTGTCCAAGTCGATGATCGGGAGGAACGTGGAATTGCCGAATCCGGAATAGCCAGTGATGCTCACGTTTGACAGTGCTGTAGTAAACGAATTGAAGTTGGCATTCACAATGCCGAATTTATTCCCAAGATTGGAACCGTTGTTGACCGGAAGAGATTGATTGTTGATGCGCGTGTAACCGGCGCGCAATTCCAGCACCTTGTTTGCGCCGAAAGTGTGAGTGTGTCCAAATAAAAGTTGTTGTGCACCCTCCTGTGCGGTTCCAGGGAATGAAGCGGCAGAGCCTCCGGGCGAGACGCCATTTACGGCCGGCAAGCTGTCCGGCGTGACCGTTGAGACGGTATTGAACGTGTAACGCGCGAAGAAATGATCGCGCTCCGAAAAGTAGTTGTCGCCGCGTAAATCGAACGTTTGGCTGTTCTGCGAACCGTTGGGACTAAACGTGAAGTTGTTGGCTACACCAGTTCCGTTTGGCGCCGGATAAAGCGCGAAGTACTTGAGCGCGATCGGATTCAACTGGCCGCTGGTCAACACCGGCCCGCCTATGTCTGATAAGTTCCCAATGTTCTGTTGCTCAAACAGCGTCGGCACCGTGCTGACGTAGGTTGTGCCCTGGATGATTCGCAGCCCTTCATAATCGCCGAAGAAGAATGTCTTGTCCTTACGGATCGGGCCACCGAGACTGGCGCCGAATTGGTTCTGGCGATACTCGGGCTTTCTTCCCGAACGAGCGAAATAATTTCTGCCATCGAACATGTCGTTGCGCACGAACTCGTACGCGGAACCGTGCAGGGTGTTGCCGCCGGACTTCGTGATCACGTTCACCACGGCTCCGGGCGAATTTCCCACCTCGGCCGGATAGACGTTGGTCTGAACGCGGAATTCCGCGATGGCTTCGACTGACGGCCGAATACCGATGGTGCCGATGGTCTTTTCGTTGTTGTCCAAGCCATCGACCAATTCGTTGTTCAGCGTGTCCGACTGGCCATAGACGGAAACCGACGCGGTCTGGCGGCGATCGTCCGGCCGATTTCCCGCGGAGAGCGCGTTGGCCGGGCCCTCATTCGCGCCCGCCGCCAACTGCGCCAACTGGACGAAGTTGCGGCCGTTCAGCGGGAGCTCTTCGACCTGCCGCTCGGTGACTACCGAACTCAGAGTCGAAGTGTCGGTCTCGAGCGCCGGCGTTTCTCCCGACACTTGGACGGTCTCGGTACCATTGCCAATCGCCATCGAAAAGTTCTGGCGAAGACGGCTGCCCGCTTCGAGTCTCACGTTTTTGGCGGATGCGGTCTGGAAACCACTCGCCTCCACGCGGATCGAATATTCGCCGCTGGGAAGAGAGGGCGCCACGTACTCGCCCGAACTGTTCGAAGTGACCGTATGGGTCTCGTGGGTTGCATTATCGGTGATGACAATCTTTGCATTCGGAACCACGGCGCCGCTCGGGTCCGTGATCGTGCCGAGGATGTCGGCGGTATTTCCCTGGGCTGCGGCAAGCGCGCACAAAAGCAGTAAACATATAAGAAGGAGGACGCAGCGACACAGCATGTAGTCCTTCGCGGTCTCGGTTACTTCATTCAAAACGTCAAACATATGCCGACCTTTCCGATCGCATTCACATAACAGTCACGAAGACTGGTGGATATGTTGTCTATACCGCTGCCGTTTGTCAATACCGAAAATCACAACGAAATCAGCCATTGCGTCTTTCCATCGACCTTCAAGCGTTCCGGGGCTGGCGTTTATATAAAAATTTGAATAACTACGAAGAAGGCTGCAATCGCTGAAACTCAAAGCAGACCTGCACGTGGAGATTATGAAACGGGCCGAGCAGTATTCGCAAAGCAACAGCAGTGCATTCTTTCAGAGAGCCAATCCGGGGTTAGCCAACTGCTGCACGGCGAGATTTCCCGGTTCCCTGGACATGCTCGTACACTATGCGGACAGTCTGGGCCTCCACACTGAAATCAGGACCAAGACTGCCCCTGCCGAGAAAAGATCGCCTGGCACAGTCACCTGGGCGAGCAAGAAAAAGGCGAGGGCGCAGAAGCTCGGAGGAGTGGAGGCGAGAGGGTAAGCCTTCCAACATCATTCTTGTTACTTCTGGACACGAGCCACAACAAACGCTACGAATAGGTTAGATATTTTTCGCGCGTCGTCCGGAATTGCGCCAGGTTCGCCTGCAGGGCCTGATTGACCTCGCTTCCGGTCTCACCCCGCTTCAACCGTTCCTCAGCTTCGTCATTTCCGAGCAGCCGCATGATGCCGCCGATATCGAAGCGCTCTGAATGCAGTTTCATGGTGATGTGCAATAGCTCGAGTCCGACCCGCACCGAATCGAACGCATTGCGGTCGAGCACCTGGATGTCGAGGCCCTCGCAATCCTGGTCCTTGAATAAGTAAGCATTGGGCCGGAATCGGCGGGCCATGAAGCTGGCGCCGGGTAGATTGCTGCGATTCAGATAGTCGGCAGCTTCGAATGCCCGGAACCATGGCGCGCCGATGATCTCGAACGGAGTGTCGGTGCCACGTCCGACCGAAACTTGTTTTGATTCGAGCAGGCATGTCCCCGGGTAAAGAATTGCCTCGGTCAGATTGCGGATCGCAGGCGAGGGATTGATCCACTCGAGCCCAGTTTCATCGAACCACATCCGCCGCTTCCATCCCTCCATCGGGACCACGTGCAGGTCGGCTCCCAATTTCTTTTCTCCATTATAGAAGCCGGCCAATTCTCCGATGGTCATTCCGTGACGAATCGGAATGCGCGCGTAGCCGACAAAGGAAACGTACTTGTCGTCGAGCAGCGGACCTTCAACAGCAACACCGTTGATCGGATTCGGTCGGTCCATTACGAAATACGGAATGCGCGCCTGCGCCGCGGCTTCCAAACCGTATCCAAGCGTCGTGATGAACGTATAAAAACGCGCGCCGATATCTTGAATGTCATACACGAGCGCGTCGATACCCTCGAGCATGTCGGGCGTCATCCGGCGGGTGGGCCCGTTGAACAAGCTGCGGACGGGGACGCCCGTCGCGGTGTCCACACTGGAGCTGATATTTGGATCGTCACGGAGCCCAGCCAGTCCATGCTCCGGCGTGAAGATCGCGGCCAGATGTACGGTGCCGGATTTGTGAATCACGTCAATGTTGCGCTGGCGATCGCGCGTCTGGCCACTGTGGTTCGTAATAATGCCGACGCGCTTCCCCGCCAGCGCTCCGAACCGCTGCTCGACGAGCGCATCCAGTCCGGTTTTTACGTGACCGACTGCCGGCACGGTAGCCGCCGCGGTTGGCGCGGTCACGCTGGGTGAACCGGCCTGCAGAAGTTCGTTGAAACCAAGTGTGCGCGCCATCAGGGCAGAAGGGACGCCCACGCATAAAGACTGCAGAAAGGTCCGTCGGGGAAGGGTCATTTTTTGTGAACTAGTGGACATGTTGTCTATACCACCTGTCAACTGAAAATGGCAAGAGGGGCTTTGGCACATGAATGAAGGGCGGACGCGCGCCATCGGGCGGCTTTTGCGGGTACTCTGTCACCTTTTGCGGGTAGTGTCTCGGTTTGAAAGTAGCTGTTCGATACAGGCTCGAATTTGAAGAAATTTTGGAATCACATCCTGCCGGACTACTTGAGGAATGAAATCAATGAGGTCTTGTATTTTGGCCTCTAAGAAAAGAGTTTCCGATAGGGACGGGATATTGCCGACAATTCCCTTTTCGGTGTTCGTTAGCGTGTTGCGCGACGCATGGCTGTCGTCAGATTTCTTTTTGATCTTTGTAAGGTCGGCATCAACCCAGTAGTGCCGAATAAAAATATCCGGTCACCACCCAATCCCGAAATTCCGTTGTGTCCAAATTGATCCAGCGAATTGCTGCTTGCGCTTGGCGCGTGCATTGTGCTGATCGATCGATGCCACTTATGCGGGAACAGCGCAGTTATAAATCTGCTTTGCGCCTGGGACAACATCTGCCGGTGACCCGTTCTTCGGCATTGCCAAAACTTCAAACAAAAATGTGCCATTGCGGTACAAGGACGCGAAGCGATCCTCGATGAAGGCACAAGCCACTTCAGGAATGCCCTGAAGTTCTTCCTCAGAGTCTTGTGCACTCGCGCAAAGTTGTAGCGGATAAAATGCAGAGCTACGGCAGCATGGTTCTGCAACCGTTGTGCGTCGGCGTTTGGCAACCCGTGCTGCTGCCGGGTATCATGAGAGGTGTAATGGAATCTGCTGCCGGAGTCAGATCTGAACCGATGAAAGGGCCGAAGTATGTGATTCTCGCCCTGTCGCTGTTCGTCTTTCTGTTTGCTCTGCGCGCCAAGGTTTCTCAGTACCCCCAGTCCGGGACGGTGCAGCCGGGCGCCTCAAAACTCTGGCTAAACGGGCAAAAGATGGAACTCGACACCTCTGTCGAGAGCTCGCAAAACATTCTGCTCGGAATGCTTGCGGTCATTCTCCTTTTCGCTTTGCCGCCAGTGCGCAGCTCCCGCACGACTGATGTCAGTTCCGATGTTGTAGTACATCCCTCGACCGACCCTTTTCAGCTTCATCGTTTCCTCCGTCCTCCTCCAACACGTTAGACGTCCTGGCAGTACTCGGCTCGCGCAGCTCTCCTTTATCTTGCATCAGACCGCGGGCGCCTGAGCCACACCGCAACAATTTCTAAAGCTTTCTTGAGGATGAACGTGAAGACTCGCAAGTTTTCTTCCCCCATTCTGGGTGCAGTTGTCGTCTGCCTCACCGTCGCCGGATTCGTGATCGCAACGCGCGTCCGCGCCGATGGCCCAGTGATTGGCAGGGGACGGCATGTCCCGCGCGCCGCAGTGGCCCTGGTAAAACGCGGAACTGTCGCCAACACACTCTCGATTGCCGGGGAGTTCTCGCCTTACCAGGAAGTGGAACTCCACGCCAAGGTTGCTGGATACCTACAAAAGATCAACGTCGATATCGGCGATCATGTCCGCCGCGGGCAGGTGCTCGCCGTCCTCGAAGTGCCGGAACTGGCGGCGCAGGTGCAAGGAGCGGACGCCGGCGTAAGACATAGTCGCGATGAAATCGTCCGCGCACAGAACGAAGTAGCCCGCGATGAAGCCGATCACGCGGCGCTGCATGCTGCGGCCATTCGTTTGAAGCAGGCATCGGAGGCCCGTCCGGGACTGATCGCCGAACAGGAACTCGATAACGCTCTCGCGAAAGACACAGCCGCGGAAGCACAGGTGGAAGCGGCCAAATCGGCGCTGTCCGCCGCGCGCCAGCAGTTGGATGTTTCGCGGGCGACGCATACGCAGGTCTCGGCGATGTCGGATTATTCGCGCATCATCGCTCCGTTCGATGGAGTGGTCACGTGGCGATATGCCGACACCGGAGCTCTTGTCCAGGCGGGCACTTCCAGCAGCAGCGCGCAACCAGTCGTGAAGATTGCGGAAGTCAACGTGCTGCGCTTGCGGATTCCTGTTCCCGAATCGCTGGCAGCAAGCGTGCATGATGGACAAATTGCAGAAATATCGGTGCAGGCAACTGGCGAGCGTTTTGCCGGAAAAGTTTGCCGGTCCACCGACGCGCTTGATCGCTCCACTCGCACCGAGCAGGTCGAGCTCGATGTTCCCAATCCAAAGCTCCGTCTCGCGCCAGGCATGTATGCGGACGTCACGTTGGACGTGCAGAAGCACGCCGACGCATTGCTGGTTCCGATTCAGGCAGTGACTCGAACCGACACCAGGAGTTCGGTCCTGGTAGTGGATGACGGCGACAAAGTCGTAGCCAGGGAAATTCACACCGGCCTCGAAGATCCAAATTCGGTCGAAGTAGTTTCAGGATTGAAAGAAGGCGATCGCGTAATCGTTGCCAATCTCGGCTCCTATCAGGAAGGCGAAGTCGTCGATCCCAGATTAAGCGCGCTCACAGGCGCAAACGCAGAGGGAGCGAAACAGTAGCCATGTCTGGCTTCGCGATCAAATATCCCTTCTTCGTAATTATGTTGTGCCTCATGATCGTGGTCGTCGGTGTGGCGACGGTCGCGCGCATGCCGGTGGACCTCTTCCCCAACATCAATATTCCGGTCGTCGTCGTGGCCACGTTCTACTCCGGCATGCCTCCGGAGCAGATCGAATCCGACATCACCGGACGCTTCGAGCGATTTTTCACTCTGGGTAGCGGCATCGATCACATGGAATCGCGATCGTTGCCTGGCGTAAGCCTTATCAAGATTTATTTCCAGCCCGGCACGGATCCGAACGCGGCCGTCAGCACAATCTCCAATTTGGCGATGGCAGATTTGCGACGCCTGCCTCCGGGCACTCTTCCGCCCGTCATTCTGAAATTTGACGCGTCCAGTTTGCCGGTCTGCCTGGTCACGTTGAAGGGTTCCGGATTGAGCGAGACTCAGTTGCGCGATCTCGGGCAGTACAACGTGCGAAATCAGGTCGCGAACGTGCCCGGCTCTTCCGTGCCTCAGCCGTTTGGCGGAAAGTACCGCCAGATCCAGGTTTATGTCGATCCGGTGAAGCTCCAGGCACACCAATTGAGCGTGATGGATGTTGTCCGGGCAGTGAACGACTCCAACATGATTCTTCCGGCGGGTGACGTGCGCATTGGACCGAAAGACTTCAACATCTACACCAATAGCCAATTGCCGACCACTGTCGAGATCAATCAGCTTCCGCTTAAGACGGTCGGCAACGCGTCGGTGATGGTGGGCGACGTTGGGCACGCTCTGGATGCCGCGCAGATCCAGAACAGCATCGTTCGCGTCGATGGACAAAAATCAGTTTACCTGCCGGTGCTCAAGCAAGGCGGCGATAGCAACACGATCGCGATTGTGAATGGTATTAAGTCGGCTTTGGCTGACTTGTTCGACGTTCCAAAACAACTAGTCGCGAAAGTAGTTTTCGACCAGTCCATATACGTAAAAACGGCGATCAAGAACCTTGGCAGCGAAGGTGGCATCGGCCTGGTACTGACCGCGCTGATGATTCTGATCTTCCTCGGAAGCATGCGCGCGACCCTCGCTGTGATGTTGTCGATCCCGCTTTCCGCATTGGCGGCATTTCTCGCACTCAACGCCGGCGGCAGCACCATCAACACGATGGTGCTTGGCGGACTCGCGCTGGCCTTCTCTCGTCTGATCGACAACTCGGTAGTTGTGCTGGAGAACATCTTCCGTCATCTAGAAATGGGAGAGTCTCCGGAAGTGGCGGCCGAGAAAGGTGGGAGCGAGATGGGCCTGCCTGTCCTCGCGGCTACTTTCACCACCGCGATCGTGTTCTTCCCGGTGATCTTCCTCTATGGAGTGAGCCGGTTTCTATTTACCGCGTTGGCGCTGGCCGTCGTACTTTCGCTCTTTGCGTCTTATGCAGTAGCGATGACGGTGGTGCCGCTCTTCTGCGCCAAGTTCATTCACAAACTGGAGGCGGACGAGGAAGAAGGCCATGACCTGCGCAGATCGGCCTTCGGACGTTTTGTTCACTGGTTCAACCATAAGTACGCGGACCTACTGACAAAATATGACATCAGTGTTCGGCGTACGCTTCTTCGCCCAACTGCGGTGGTGGTTGGCATTTTGGGAGTATGCCTATTCAGTTTTGGTTTATATCCACTGCTGGGTGTCTCATTTTTTCCGCGAACGGATGCCGGTCAGTTTGTCATCAACATCAAGGCTCCGACCGGCACCCGGCTCGAAATTACTGATGAATACATCAAGAAAGTGGAAGCAGATATTCGCGAAGTTGTCTCGCCGAGGGAGCTCGGGGTAATCGTCTCCAACATCGGAGTGCAGCCCGGATTCTCCTCGATGTACACGAGCAACTCTGGACAACACACCGCAACCGTTCAAGTGAGTCTTAAAGAGGGACACGAAGTTAGCAGTTACGAATACATGAGGCGCGTACGCGAGAAGCTGGCTGACGATCTTCCTGAGCTCTCGACTTATTTCCAGTCTGGCGGGTTGGTAGATGCGGTTATCAATCTAGGCCTTCCCGCCCCAATTGACATTCAAGTCGGCGGCAACAACTTACAAGACGCATACAAAACTGCCCAGGAACTCGCGACCAAAATTCGTGGCCTGAAGGAAGTAAGCGACGTGCTCGTGCCTCAGGATTTGGATTACCCGGCCCTGAAAGTGGACGTCGATCGGGAAATGGCCTCGCGTCTGGGACTCTCCTCGCGCGAGGTCGTCGATAACGTAATCACTGCGCTCAATTCCAATCAGATGATCGCGCCAAGTTACTGGGTCGATCCAAAGACTGGAAACGATTACATGTTAACGGTGCAGTATCCGGACGCGCAGATCAAGTCGATGAATGACTTGAAGCAAATCCCGCTGCGTTCGCCAAAGGGAGCTGACACCACGCAACTCGGCGCGGTTTCAAACATAGCCGCATTCTCATCGCCCACGGAAGTCGATCACTATCAACTACGCCGCATAATCGACGTATATGTCTCGCCGTCCAGTGAAGATCTTGGCAGCGCAGCGTCGAAGGTTGAACGTATCATTCATGACACCAAACTGCCCGACAATGTCCGCATTACGATCCGCGGATCCGTTGAGGGCATGAGGCAATCATTCAAGAGTTTTGCCATTGGGCTGGTGCTGGCAATTGTGCTCGTCTATCTGATCCTGATGGCGCAGTTCGCTTCATTTGTCGATCCTCTAATCATTCTGCTGGCGGTTCCGCCGGGGATTGCGGGAGTCATCCTCTTCCTGCTCATTACGCATACGAACCTGAACGTAATGTCGCTGATGGGACTGATCATGATGACCGGCATCGTAGTCTCTAACAGCATTCTCATTGTGGATGTGGCGCGCAATCTTCGGCGAGACGGAGTGCCTATCAACGAAGCTGTTGCGATCGCGTGCCGCATGCGCTTGCGTCCCGTGCTGATGACGTCGCTCGCGACCATCCTCGGCATGATCCCAATGGCGCTCGCGCTCGAGGCTGGCAGCGAGCAGTACGCTCCGCTTGCCCGAACTATCATCGGCGGACTCACTGTCTCGGTAATCGTCACGGTGTTCCTCGTGCCGGCAGCCTATCTACTCATTCACCGCAAGGAAGAATTGCAGGCCCTTCCGCAACAGAGTTGAGAGAGAGAATGAAGACATTAGCATCGTTGTGTACTGTGCTTGCCGTGTGTGTCGGCACGTGCTTGATTGCTGCAGCGCAAGCTCCGGCCGCGCAGCCTGCATCCGGACAGATGCGGCTCACTCTGCGTGATGCCGAGATGCTGGCCCTTAAAAACAATCCTCAAATCAGTGTGTCCAAATTATTGGGCTTTGCTCAGCATCAGGTTGTGCGCGAAGTGCGGTCGGCCGAGTTGCCATTTGCGAATGGAAGTCTTACTGCTGTTGACGCACACTCCGGTACGCGAATTACTGCAGGCGCCTTGAACAATCCAAGTGTGTTCGAGCGGGCGGGCGCCGGGGTGACGGTGGGCCAACTCATCACCGACTTCGGACGCACCCGCAACCTAGTCGCGTCGGCGAATCTCCGTGAGAAGGCACAGCAGGCAACCGAGCAAGCAACAGCGGCAGACGTGACTCTTGCAGTGAGTCAGGCGTTCTATGTCGCGCTTGCTGCGCAGTCGCAGTTGTTAGTCGCGCAGCAAACGGTCGCAACGCGGCAGACTACCGCCGATCAGGTACAAGCGTTGACGAAAGCAAAACTCAGATCCGATCTCGATCTCAGTTTTGCGAACGTGAACCTCGCTCAAGCCAAGCTGTTGCTGCTTGACGCGCAAAACCGCAAGGATGCAGCGTTTGCCGAGCTCAACCAGATACTTGGATTCGAGAAACAAGCAAGCTATCTGCTCGTCGATGAGAGTGGAACTGCTCCCACTGCGCCGCCCAGCAATGCAGAGGATCTTGTCCAGCAGGCATTCCGCTCCCGCCCCGATCTCGCTGCAATGGACGATCAGTTTCAGGCCCAGAAACGATTCGCCCGCGCCGAGCACGATCTACGGCGTCCCGCGATCAGCGCCCTCGGAGCTGTCGGTGGTACACCTGCGCGTGCGGACGCGATAATCAGCTCGTGGTATGGCGCCGTCGGTGTGAACATGAATATTCCCGTGTTCAACGGATTTCTATTTTCGGCACGCGCACGGGAAGCCGATTACCGCGCCTCAGCCCTGCAGGAACAGGTTCGCGACCTTCGCGATCACATCGCTCGTGACGTGCGCGTGACGTGGTTGCAGGCCAATACCGCATACCAGCGGCTGAGCGTGATGGACCAGCTTCTGCAGCAAGCGAATCTTGCACTTGACCTGGCACAGACACGCTACAGGCTCGGCCTCAGCTCCATCGTTGAACTTAGCCAGGCCCAACTTCAGCAGACCGATGCGGAGATTGGTAACTCTACTGCGAGATACAACTATCTCGCGACGCTCTCAAGCCTCACATATCAGACGGGCCACTGATGTTTTGCTTGCGTGCAGCCTCGAATGAGCAGAAGGCGAGCTTGTGTTCGCCTTCTGCATGGCAATTCTGCGCAGAGCGATTGACCCGTTGGCGCACAGTTGAGAATGCTACGACGGCTTCGCACCACCAAGCGTTGCAGTCGCCAACGTGCCACCAAGGCCATTGTCTCCACGGCCGACGACGGAACGATCACCATCGCCCCCCGCTCTTTGATCGCTTCATACAGCATCTTCATTGCACGCAGGTGCAGCGCGACTGGGTTGTTCTGATAGGTAAGAGCGGCTTGCGCGAATTTGTCCGAGATTTCGGTTTCTGCCTGCCCCAGAATATTGCGCGCCTGGCGCTCGCGGTCAGCTTGCGCCTGACGCGACATTGCCTCTTCAAGCGCCTGAGGAATTCGCACATCGCGAATCTCCACCGACTGTACAGTAGTGCCCCAGGGATTCGTCTTCTCGTCGAGGATGCGCTGCAACTCGCGTCCGAGCGACTCGCGTTCCGTAATCATCTGCGCCAATTCGTGACGCCCAATAGATTCCCGCAGACCGGTTTGCGCGCTCATGGTGATCGCCTGGACGAAATCTTCGACTTCCAGAATTGATTTTTCCGCGTTCCAGACCATCCAGAAGACAATTGCGTCCACGTTCACCGGCACCGTATCTCGCGTGAGCGTGGACTCGGCGGTGACGCTCGCGACCCGTACCCTCTGATCGACGTACCGGCTTAGCATATCGATGATCGGGAACACGTGAAACCATCTCGGCCCACGCAGTCCGACGTAGCGACCGAGCCGCAGCACTGCGACCTTTTCCCATTGATCCGCAACTTTGATTGAAAACAGCAGATACACTCCGATTGCCAAGCCGGCGAACAGCGGCGGTCTTGTGTTGAGCCAAGTTGAAAGGCCAAACCCAACACCAGTCGATATCACGAACAGCGCCATCGCCACTAGTCAAGAGACTGCTGGAAACCAGCCGGTTACACAAGGTGAGAACCGGTCAGAATCTCCCGAGGTAGACGTTGGTGGTTACCAGACGCACCAGAGTGCAAAACGAAACGTCAAAGGTTTATCGTTGTAGTTTTCCGACCAGATAATGGAGCAAAGCAAATGAGCACCTCAGCCCAATATCCGTATGACACCCGCCTGAACGTGCTGCACAACTCACTGGAATTGATCGACGAGAAATCGCTTTCGGATGCAGCTCCGCATAAGTGGTACAACCAGACACTCTGCCAGGTGAATGACTCGGTCGTGCGCCTTGGGGTGGTTGAAGGCGAGTACCACTGGCACAAGCACGATGACGATGATGAGTTCTTCTACGTCGTCGAAGGCAAATTGCTGATCGACCTGGAAGGAAGAGTTGTCGAACTCGCACCCCGGCAGGGCTTCGTCGTGCCCAAAGGAGTGCTCCATCGCACGCGAGCGCCACAGCGCACCGTGATTCTCATGGTCGAAAATTCAGGAATCGTCCCGACTGGGAACAAGTGACGGCCGCATTTTTCGAGGCATGGGTTTGATCGGCGCGCGGGTTTGTGTCAGGGCATGGACTTCAGCCATGCCGCTGATGGGTTAGAGTTTTCGGCTTTAGCCGCTGCGTGCAGCATCTGCTGGAAGCCATGCCGCGAAGCGTGACAATCGCTTGTTCCGCCATCCGTTGCTGTTGTGCAAATCTTCAAAGCCGATTGGGGCCAAGGACATACGAGAGAGACGTTTGATCTGAGTCGTGCAGCGGACTCGCGAGCACTCACTCATCAGGTTGCAATCGCGACAGTTGCGCGATCCACCTAGGACGACGGTCTTTCCATCCGTCGTTCTACATTATGGAAACCCCTTATTGATTGCCGCCCCGCGCTGCGGTAGCACGCGGGGATGCGTCACAGCCTGAGCGCGATCGTCACATGTTGACTGATGTAGAAACTCTGCATTTCAAGACTGCCACTGGATCCCTAATCTACTTATTATGAATGGGTTAAAATCTGCCCCACCAAACTTTACCCATGAACCCATCCATTCCGAAACCTAGCCCAGTCCTTCGATTCAAGTCTTATCTTTCTCTTTTCTTGCTTGTCTTCGCCCTGCTCGCGCTCGCGCGCGCTGAGCTTCACGCGCAGACAATGCCTGGGCTCTACGACCCGGTTGCGGATTCGCGTGCCGTGATCACTTTGGGCAAAGCGCGATTTACAGTTCTGACCCCGCAACTGATTCGGATGGAGTGGGCGGCCGATGGCAAGTTTGAGGACCATGCTTCGCTAGTTTTCCTGAATCGACAATTGCCGGTGCCGAAGTTTACTTCGTCCGTCACACGGAACGGCTCTGCGCAAGTACTCGCACTCAAGACGGACTCTCTGTCTCTGCAATATTCTTTGCCGCCTGAGGCTGACGGCCGCTTCACTGCAAACGATCTGCATGTCGAGCTGTCACTCAACGGCAAGCAAGTGAGCTGGCATCCCGGCGCGGACGATTCCGGGAATCTGCTCGGCACCACGCGCACGCTCGACGGAGCGCTTGGTGGGAAAACCAAAGAGTCGATGGGACCGGGACTTATCTCGCGCGACGGCTGGACGCTCGTCGATGACTCCACACGTCCCCTGTTTGACTCCGCCGATTTCCGCTTTACCGACGGCGAAAATAGTCCGTGGCCCTGGGTGATGCAGCGCGCCACGGGCGAGCGCCAGGACTGGTACTTCTTCGGCTACGGTCACGAGTACAAGCAGGCGCTCGGCGATTTCATCAAGGTCGCCGGACGCATTCCGCTGCCGCCGCGTTTCGCCTTCGGCAGTTGGTGGTCGCGGTACTGGGCCTACAGCGATCGTGAGTTCGACAGCCTGGTGCGCGGATTCCGCGAGAACGATGTGCCGCTCGATGTTCTGGTCATCGACATGGATTGGCACCCAACCTTTCACCAGAATTGGTGGACGCGGCAGATGGATCAATCCGGACATCAGCTCGGCTGGAGCGGCTACAGTTGGAACAAACTTCTCTTTCCCGATCCCGATCAATTCCTGAAGAACATTCACTCCGAGGGGCTCAAGACGACATTGAATCTGCATCCCGCGTCGGGAGTGCAGCCCTGGGAAGATGCATATTCCGAGATGGCCAAGCGCATGGGCATCGATCCGGCCACGAAAAACTACGTTCCCTTCGACATCACCAATAAGAAGTTCGCGACGAATTATATGGACTTGCTTCATCACCCGCTGGAGAAGCAGGGCGTGGATTTCTGGTGGCTCGATTGGCAGCAGGAAGCGAACACCAACACACCCGGCGTGAATCCGACGTGGTGGCTCAATTATGTCCACTTCACCGATCAGGAGCGCGAGGGCAAGCGTCCGCTGCTATTTCATCGCTGGGGCGGACTTGGCAATCACCGTTATCAGATTGGATTTTCCGGCGATACGATTTCGGTTTGGGATTCGCTGGCGTTTCAGCCATGGTTTACCGCTACGGCGGCCAACGTTGGATACGCATACTGGAGCCACGATATCGGCGGGCACATGCCCGGGGCCGTTGATCCGGAGCTCTATACGCGATGGATTCAGTTTGGCATTTTCAGCCCGATCCTGCGCACGCACACTACCAAGAATCCGGACTCCGAGCGCCGCATTTGGGCCTATCCCGAGCCGTACTCTGACATTATGCGTGACAGCTTTCATCTGCGCTATGCGCTGCTGCCATACCTCTACACCGAAGCGCGGCGCACGTACGACACCGGCGTCGCATTCCTTCGTCCTCTTTACTACGACTGGCCAGATGCCGAGCAGGCATACTCGGCGAAGAATGAATATGAGTTCGGGGACAGCATGATCGTCGCTCCGGTGATTGCCGCCGTGGACAAGTCAAATGGACTGGCGAGTGAGCCGGTTTGGCTTCCGGCAGGTGAGTGGATCGAGTGGCAGACCGGACGACACTTCACCGGACCGATTCAGGTAGAGCGAAAGTTTTCCATCCGAGAGATTCCCGTGTATGTGCGCGCTGGCGCAATCGTTCCCATGGCGCCAAAGATGCGCTATACCGGTGAGAAGCCGGTCGATCCTCTGATCGTGACTGTCTTTACGCCGACCGCAGGGCAGAGATCTTCATATACGCTGTATGAGGACGCAGGCCAGACCCGCGCTTATGAGACTGGACAATGTGCGCGTACTGAAATTCGCGCATCCGAGAATTCCGGCGATCTGCTGGTTGAGATCTCGCCCGCTCAAGGCCGCTACCCCGGCATGCCGGTGACCAGAGCTTATGAAGTGCATTTGCCCGGCGATTGGCCGCCGCAAACGGTCACCGTGAATGGCAGGCCACTTTTGTATTCGCCAGAAGCTGACAAGCCGGGCTGGAGTTATGAAGGCAACACGCTGAGTACCGTAATCCGAATTCCGCGCCTATCGGTGACGAGCACAGTCACGATTCATCTTAATCGCGCGCCCGATCTCGTTTCGCGACGCAATGAACTCGACGGATTCGCCGGCGCGATGACTCGTCTGCAAGAAACGTATGACACTCTGAATCAAACGTGGCCGCTCGGTTGGTCGCCCGATGAACTGATCGATGTGATGCAGAGTGGCGACCGTCTTAGTTATCATCCGGAAACAGCTGCAGAGGAGATTTCACATTATGGAAAGGTTCTGCCCCAGGCCAAAGCCAATGTGCAGGCGCTAACCAAAGGCCTGACTAGGGAGCAGATGGAGATCGTAGCCACACGCGTCGGAGTTGACTGGAAATCCGACGCCGCCAACAAGAAGATCGGCGAGTACGACGCGCGCGTAGCCCGCGCCGCCGCAGAAATCTCGGACATCGGCGCCGATTGAGGATATAGATTCTCTAAGGAAAGAAAGCAAAATCACGTGTTCCCGTCGGCCTCTCGCGGCATCTAAGCAATCTGCGCAGAAAATTGTAATGAATGACTTTGAGCAGTACGAAGTATGGGCGATCGCGCCCGAGGGCGGAAAGCGTTGGCAGATGGTCGCGGCATTTCAGGAGTTTGACGTTGCATCAGCCGTCGCTTCACAGCGCGGCGAGCGCGTGCGACTAGTACGCGCCGTATATAAAGACGGCAAAGTCGCCGAGCAGCATGTGATCGCTGAAGTGGGCAAAGTCCGCGAGGCTTCTTGAACGTAGCTTCCAAAACAGCTCGGTAAAGACGCCCGCGCAACATCATTGCTTCCTGAACTTTTTCGCTTTAGTATCGCCGTGACGTGGCCACCGCGAAAACTACACCTGAAATGCGCGAGCGCGTAGTCTCTGCCGGAATGCTGGACGACGACGCGTCGTTCGAACTCAAGCTTCGCCCGAAGCGCCTGCACGAGTTCATTGGTCAGCAAAAGGTGAAAGACAATTTGGCGGTCGCCATCCAGGCGGCGCGATCGCGTGGCGAAGCCCTGGATCATGTACTTCTCTACGGACCACCGGGACTCGGCAAGACGACATTGGCGACCATCATCGCGAACGAGATGGAGAGCCAATACCAGCAGACCTCCGGTCCCACGCTGCAGATCAAGGGCGATCTCACCGCAATTCTGACGAATGTTCGCCAGAACCAGATCCTCTTCTTCGACGAAGTCCATCGCCTACAGCCTGCGCTCGAGGAACTGCTCTACTCCGCGCTCGAAGACTACAAGCTCGACATCATTGTTGGGCAGGGTCCATCGGCGCGTACGCACACGCTCGATGTGAGGCCGTTCACTTTTGTCGCGGCCACGACGCGAGCAGGTTTGCTTTCCGCGCCACTGCGCTCGCGATTCGGCATAGTGCTACGGCTCGAGTTCTACTCGACGGAAGAGCTGAAGATCATCGTCAATCGCTCAGCCGAAATACTCGCCGTGAAGATCGATGACCAAGGCGCACACGAAATCGCCAGCCGAGCGCGCGGAACACCGCGCATCGCGAACCGTCTCCTGCGAAGGGTTCGCGATTATGCGCAAGTTCGCGGCGCAGGTCATATTGATCGTCCAACTGCGCAAGCTGCGCTCGCGATGCTTGAAGTGGATAAACACGGCTTCGACGAAATGGATCGGCGATTGTTGCTGGCGATCATCGAGAAGTACCAAGGCGGTCCGGTCGGGCTGAACACGCTAGCCGCCGCACTCGCGGAAGATGTGGACGCGATTGAGGACATCTACGAGCCCTTCCTGATCCAGATTGGCTTTTTGGATCGCACTCCGCGCGGGCGCGTGGCTACCCAAATGGCTTACGATCACTTTGGGATTGCCGCGCCGAGGAAGCAGCAGGGGCTCTTCTAAGCTCCCGAAAACACTGGGTAATCCACGCCAGAGTGCGCCAGGTGGGGTGGTGAATCTTTTCTCCCGCGCGCTTCGTACTTCTCCTGATTTAGCGCCGTTGTCGTCTGCTTACAAGTTGTTGACACATTTTCATTCGGCGTGCGTCTATACTACTGAAATCCATATGGCGACCTCAGCCCAGCAGGTTCCTCAGTCCGGCCCGAATAGCTCTGGGTCAGGGCAGAATGGACCTCCGCTGATACTGCCTACCTTGTTTGGCGAGGGATACGGCACGTATCCAGTGGATCAGCGGAATTTCTACGCTTCGCTGGCCCTGCACACGGCTGCGCTGGCGCTGTTGCTTTGGGCGACACATCAAGTCGTGGTGCATCGCGCGCAAATCGCTCAGGCGCTTGGTCCGGTAATCGATGTCGGTTCGTACATTCCGTTGCCCTCGGCAGGAAAGCATGTTGGCGGCGGCGGTGGTGGCGGTGATCGCGATAAGTTGCAAGCCAGCAAAGGCGTCCCGCCTAAGTTCGATATGAAACAGATCACGCCTCCCACGGTGGTGATTCGCAACGATCATCCAAGACTGGCGGTTGAGCAGACGGCGATGGTTCCACCGCAGGTAAAGCTCAATCAGCCCGGCAATGTGGGCGTGCTGAGCAGTTTGTTGAGTGTGCCGTCAAATGGAACGGGATACGGCTCGGGCGTCGGTGAAACCTCAGGTGGCGGCATTGGCGCTGGTCACGGACGCGGAGTTGGGCCCGGCGATGTCGCGGGAATTGGCGGCGGCGTCTTCCAGGTCGGCGGTGGCGTGTCGCCTCCGAGAATCAAATACAAGACCGAGCCTGAGTTCTCTGAAGAAGCTCGCAAAGCCAAGCATCAGGGAACGGTGCTTTTGTCCGTGGTAGTTGGACCGGATGGCAAGGTGCATGACGCCCGCGTTGTTCGATCACTCGGTTTAGGGCTGGATGAAAAAGCCGTCGAGGCCGTTCGCGCCTGGCTCTTCGAACCCGCCGAGAAGAATGGCCGCAAAGTGGCAGTCCAAGTCGGCATCGAAGTCAATTTCCGCCTCTACTAAGCTGATTCCAGAACAGTTGTCTCTATAATCCTCGCTCAGCGCCACGTTCAGCGAATCCTACTCTTGTGGCCATATCAAATTGACATGCCCGCCGGGAGAGTAGGTAAAAAATCCCAGCCCGGTCCGAGCCCCAGATTCAGCAGAAGCACAAAATCAACAACTTAGATTCTGGCGGCAGAACTGCACTTCGTTAGGGCATCCTCCCCCCCAAAGGATACCGGAGGCCCAAATGTTACAGCCGATGAAGAAGACTTCAGTGATGAGTTACGGTCTGGCGGAACAGCGCAGGTTCGCTAGGGTCAGTATGCCGATTTCGGCGATTGTCTCCTCATCACAGTTTTCATTGCAGGCGCATATGGCTCGAGTGCGCGACATCAATCCGCTCGGCGCTTTCTTCTACTGCAATCTGGCCGCGGAAGTGGGTCAGACGCTCACGATTGAGTTCATCTTTCCGGACAGTGCTCCGGTCTGCTGTGAAGGAATTGTCGTTCGCGTCGAGCAGAGTACCGACGGGGCCACCGGCATCGCAATCCAATTCAGCCGATACGATTTCCCCAAAAGCTCCGCCCAAAATGTAGCGCGAACCAAGAATGAATCCAAACCATTCATCGCCTGGACGCTGGACTTGGTCGATCAGATGTTTGAAGTACGACCGGAGCTACGTCACTGCGGAGCCGCCGCGTAGTTCAGCCAGCGATTTCGCGAAGACGGTCAAATTCCTTTCGGTGAGCCGAGGGTTACACGAAGACCGGTGGTCAGCAGCAGATCATTTCCTT
>CAZLIE010000041.1:0-29028 GCA_964559345.1 uncultured Terriglobales bacterium | reverse complement strand
GTGTCCGAGGTCGAGATCGGTTTCGGCGCCATCGTCGGTGACGAAGACTTCACCATGCTGGAACGGCGACATGGTACCGGGATCGACGTTTAGATAAGGATCGAATTTCTGAAGACTGACTCTGAGTCCGCGGCTTTCAAGCAAACATCCGATCGATGCGGCTGCCAGTCCTTTACCCAAAGAAGAGACAACACCGCCGGTCACAAAGATGTACTTTGCTGCCATTCGGACCTCGCCTGATTGGAATTGAGAACTCTGCCCGACGGGATCCGCCGGAGTGCGTCTGCGGTTCGGAGACTCCTGCCCAAGCCTTTACAGGCAGGGCCGGATTGAACCACATAGGGATGCACGACCAATTATGGCAGAACTTGATTGAGCGTGGAAGAGCGAAAGTCGAGGTGAACGCCGAATTTCACGGAATCAACTGCCCTCGAGTGCAGCATGTCGGGACTTGCGCCGGTTGGACGCTCTATGATGATCGTAAGCGGAACTTGCCGCGCCTAATCGGGTTGCATTTTGACGGGTGCACTCGCTGTTGAACGAAATGCGTACAACTCTAACGTCCACATTGGCGGTTGTCCTCTTCTTGGCGCTGCTGGCGCCGTTAGTTGCGCAGGAGGCGTCCAAACGTCTGATCCTGAAGGACGGCTCTTACCAGATCGCTACCAAATGGGAGATCAAAGGCGACCGGCTGCGCTACTACAGTGCCGAGCGATACGCCTGGGAGGAGCTGCCGAACAGCCTTGTGGATTGGGCCGCCACTAACAAGTTCAACCAGGAGCATCCGCACGGCGCCAATGCAAACGTCAGTACTGACACCATGAAAGAGGCCGACGCCGAAGAAGCTGCGGAACGCAAGAAGGAAGAAGCGGCATCGCCTCAGGTTGCCCCCGGTCTTCACCTGCCCGAGAGCGGCGGAGTGTACCTGCTCGATGTCTATCGCGGCCAGTCGCAGTTGGTCGAAGTGGTACAGAACGGCGGCGAATTGAACAAGCAGATGGGCAAAAACGTCATGCGCGCGGTAATCAATCCCATTCCGACAGGATCGCGCCAGACCATCGAACTCAAAGGCCAGCACTCGCCCGTGCAGGCACATCAGACGCAGCCGGCAATCTACGTTGACATCAGCGCATCGACGTCCGACGGTCAGCTCGGCAATCAATCCGCGCCACAGATCAACCGGCCCGATCGCTTCAAGATCGTTCGTGTCCAGCCGAAGAAGGACACACGGGTCGTAAGTAACGTGAAGATCTCGCTGCTGGGCAAGGTCACGAATAAAGAAGACGTGATCTCAACAAATGCCGAGACCGTAAATGGTGGCGAGTGGATAAAGGTCGTTCCGGCGCAGCCGCTAGCGCCCGGCGAATATGCGCTGGTCGAAATGCTCGATGAAAAGACCATCAACATGTTCGTCTGGGACTTCGGAGTCGATCCCAACGCTCCTGCGAATGCCTCCGCATGGAAGCCGCAGAACGTGAAAGAGAAGCCCACGGAAGGCGATTCGACTCCAGTGTTGGGCAGGCGGCCTAAAAGCTGAGAGGTAAGAGGGCTTACTGCAGCATGCCTTGCTGCGCGACCGCGATGTTGTCGCGTGTGGAATTCTTGACCATGTACATCATTTCGTCGGCCTGGCGGATGATTTCATGCGCGCTCTTCGCGTCTTCAGGATAAGTCGCCACGCCAATGCTGGCGCGGACATTGAGCGTGAGGCGCTCGATGCCGAATTCCGTGCTGCGCATTACGTCACGCAGACGCCGGGCGACGACCATCGCTGATTCCTTCCCGGTTTGCGGCAAGAGTACGACGAACTCGTCGCCACCATAGCGGAAGGCGTAATCGATTAAGCGCAGGTGCGACTTGATCTTGAATCCAATCTCGTTCAGCAGCTTGCTCCCGACCAGGTGTCCGTAGGTGTCGTTCACTTGCTTGAAGTGATCGAGGTCAATGAAGATGACGCTGAATTCGTAGTTGAAGCGATGCGAACGATAGACCTCAGCTTCGAGCGTCTTATAAAGATGCCGAGCGTTGTAGAGGCCGGTGCAATCGTCAGTGATCGTCAGTTCCTGGATCTTCTCGACGGCGCGCGCGTTCTCGATAGCAATCGCCGCGTAGTCGCAGAGAGCGTGAAGGAAGAACATCTCGTTGTCGGAGAAGCTTTCCATCGCACAATTGATCAACTGGATCACACCGAGCACGCGGTGCTTGGACTTCAACGGCACGCAGATAATCGAGCGCGTCTGCCATTTCGTCATCTCGTCGATGCGTTTGGCAAAGCGCGGATCGTTGTAAACGTCGGGCACAAGAAGTGACTCGCCGTGCTTGGCGACCCATCCGGCTATGCCTTCGCCGACTTTGAGGCGGATGCTCTTGAGCGCATCGGCTGCATCGCCGACTGCAATGGCGAAGTAAAGTTCGTCCTTTTGATCGTCCACCATGAGCAGCGACCAGGTGTCCGGGCGGAAGAAGACCGCCATCTTCTCCATGATCGTCTGCAGGATCGAGTCGAGGTTCAGCGAAGACGTGAGCGCCTTTGCGACATCATGGAAGATACTTATCTCTTCCATCTGCCGTCTTCGATCGATTGCTGTAGCCTCAGTCATGCAGGGTGAGAATATGGACTCCGGCCGAACGGGCGCAAAACACCATTATCAGGTGCTGCTGCCTCGGCCAAAGCAGCTTCCAGATGACCTTGATTATGCTCCAGAGTCAAGGGAAGATATAAACCGCATTACTCGAAAAGTAAACATTACTTTGGGTCTTTTGGTTTGACAGCATTTTGGTGCAAACCTATGATCGTGCAGTCTCCAGGCGGGGGTCAAGATGCGGCGCAAGCTGCCCCTGCACAAGAGGATAGCCTATGGGCAGCTTTGGCGAACGGCTGCGGCGCGAGCGTGAGAAGCGGGGCGTGTCCCTCGAGGAGATCGCCGGGTCCACGAAGATCGGAACCCGGTCGCTGCGGGCCCTTGAAGATGACGCATTCGATAGCCTGCCCGGAGGCATTTTCAACAAAGGATTTGTCCGGGCGTATGCGCGGACGCTCGGTCTTGACGAAGGACAATGGCTAGCCGATTTCAATGCAGCTCATGCAGAGTATCTGGCTGCACATGGTCCGCCGCCGATTCAACCCGCGGCTGAGGAAGAGTCCGAGGAACGATTCTCGCTCTGGCCGGCCATTGCAGTTTTGGCAGCCATAGGCCTAGTCGGCGCCGGCTGGTTTGTCTGGAGAACACAACGAACACCGGACGGCGATGCCGCCACTGCTCAGGTCGCGAATGCTCCGACAACCGAAACACAATCAAGTGCACCTGTCACTTCCGAACAATCGCAACAGACTGCGACAGCCACTTCGGCGAGTGCCGTCACTCGTCCCGCAGTCGAGACTCCGCCAGCCGCAGTTCCGCGATCTCCAGAGAAGCCGAAAGTGTCTGGAGTTTCCTCCGCGGCTGAACTTTCTGCATCGCGCACCCGAACTCCCGCCCCGATCAGACTTGAATTATTTGCGCGTGAGGAGTCATGGATTTCGGTATTGGCGGACGGCAAGAGCCTCGGGCAAGGAGTGCTAGCAGCCCAGAAACACAAAAGCATCGCCGCTCAGAAGGAAGTCCGCGTGAAGCTCGGCAACGTTGCTGGAGTTGAAGTCTCGTTCAATGGCCAGCCGATCAATGTGGATGGTCAGCCCAAGCAAGTGAAGGAACTCACGTTCACTGTGGACGGTCTGCAGCAATAGCCGGTTCACATACCGATTTCTACGCTTCACAAGCCAATTTCTGCCACCAACTGCTTAGCCGAGTCGAGCTAAGCTAAATTGCCTATAATCAACGGGAAAGTAGCGGCACATGCTTGTTGTTGGGGTAAGTGTCTGCTAACGTATTTGGGACAGCAAAGAGCTGAATCACCGCAAAGTGAATCGTCCTCAGGCTGTATCCCTCCGGTCGCCACAGGCAGCCGATAATTCGTATGTGGAGGAACACCAGCATTGTCTTCTCGTGATCGTTTTCTGTTTACTTCTGAGTCGGTAACTGAGGGCCATCCGGATAAGATCGCCGATCAAATTTCCGACGCCATTCTCGATGCGTGTCTCGAGAAAGATGCTTACAGCCGTGTCGCGTGCGAGACGCTGCTCACCACTGGGTTGGCGTTCATCGCCGGTGAGATCACGACGAAAGCTTATGTCGATTTCCCGTCCATCGTGCGCGGGACAGTGACCGCTGTCGGTTATACGGACGCTTCGTTCGGATTCGACTCGCAAACCTGCGCGGTCATCTCATCGATTCACGAACAGTCTCCGGACATTGCTATGGGAGTCGATCCCGGTGGAGCGGGCGATCAGGGCATGATGTTCGGATACGCCACCAACGAGAATGACGATTACATGCCGACGCCGATTTCACTGGCGCACAAGTTGACCCGTCGGCTCTCAGAAGTGCGCAAGAATGGCACCCTCGATTTCCTCCGTCCTGACGGTAAGTCCCAAGTCACAGTTGAATACGATCAGAACCACAAGCCAATCCGCGTGGATTCGGTCGTGCTTTCTACTCAGCATTCGGAAGTCGTGGACAATCGGCGTCTTCGCGCTGAGGTGCTCGAGCAAGTCATTCAGGCGGCCATTCCTGAGCATCTGCTCGATGCCGACACAAAATACCACATCAATCCCACAGGACGCTTCGTAGTCGGTGGTCCGATGGGCGACACCGGCCTAACGGGACGCAAGATCATCGTCGATTCGTACGGCGGCATGGGACGTCACGGCGGTGGCGCATTTTCAGGCAAGGATCCGACAAAGGTTGACCGCTCGGCCTGCTACATGGCCCGCTACATCGCCAAGAACATCGTTGCCGCGGGTCTCGCCGACCGTTGCGAAGTCCAACTGGCCTATGCCATCGGCGTTGCCGAGCCGGTTAGCGTGCTCGTCGAAACATTCGGGACCGGCAAGATCTCTGAGCGACAGATTGAGAAACTCGTCCGCGAGCACTTCCAACTCACGCCGAAAGGGATCATCGAATCGCTGAATCTGCGCCGTCCCATCTACAAGAAGACCGCTGCTTACGGTCACTTCGGCCGCAAGGAGAGCGAGTTTACGTGGGAAGCGACGGACAAGGCCACGAGCCTAAAGGCCGAGACTGGAAGCAAGACCGCAGTCCATTCCGCAAAGTAAGACTGAGGAGCGCCACTAGCTGGCGCTCCTCAATCACAGAGTTTGATCTGCCGCAGCGGACAGGAAAATTCCGCGTCGCGATGATTCAAGGGAGAGCATGGCTACAGCAACTGCAACTCAAGTGCCCTGTGACGTTAAGAACATGGAACTCGCCGACCAGGGAAAAAGGCGTATCGAATGGGCCAACCAGTCGATGCCGGTGCTTCAAAGCATCCGAAAAGAATTCATCAAGAACCAGCCGCTGAAAGGCATGCGCATCTCCGCGTGCCTGCACGTCACGACCGAGACTGCGAATCTGTCAATCACGCTTCGCGACGGCGGCGCTGAGGTAGTTCTCTGCGCGTCCAATCCGCTCAGCACGCAGGATGACGTGGCCGCATCGCTGGTTCGCGATTACAACATTTCAACCTACGCGATTAAGGGAGAGGACAACGATTCCTACTACTCGCACATTCTCAGCGCCCTCGACCACCGGCCGCACATCACGATGGACGATGGCGCCGATCTGGTGTCGGTCGCCCTTACCAAGCGTAAGGACGTCGTGGACGGAATCATTGCCGGAACAGAAGAAACGACCACCGGCGTCATTCGTTTGCGCGCGATGGCCAAGGACGGAGCGCTGAAATATCCGATCATCGCCGTGAACGACGCTGAAACCAAGCACATGTTCGACAATCGGTACGGCACCGGCCAATCGACGATTGACGGCGTGGTGCGTTGCACCAACGTCCTGCTCGCCGGCTCCAAGTTCGTGATCGCCGGCTACGGCTGGTGCGGACGCGGTCTGGCTTCACGCGCGAAGGGCATGGGGGCGGATGTAATCGTCACGGAAATCGATCCGACCAAGGCGCTTGAAGCGGTGATGGACGGCTTCCGCGTGATGTCGATGCCGGAAGCGGCAAAGATTGGCGATGTCTTCGTCACGGTCACGGGCAATAAGAACGTGTTGGCGAAAGAGCATTTCGAGGTCATGAAGAATGGCGCGATCGTAGCCAATTCCGGACACTTCAACGTCGAGATCGATATTCCCGCGCTGGAGAAGCTTGCCTCGGCCAAGCGTCCGACTCGCGACTTCGTGGACGAGTACTCACTTCGCGATGGACGCAAGATCTATCTTCTAGGGGAAGGTCGTCTCATCAATTTGGCCGCGGCCGAGGGACATCCTGCCTCGGTGATGGACATGAGTTTCGCGAATCAGGCGCTCTCTTGCGAGTATCTGGTGAAGAATTACAAGAACCTGGAAAACAAAGTTTTCGCGGTTCCTGTAGAACTCGATAAGCGCGTCGCTCGCCTGAAGCTGGAGGCCATGGGTGTGAAGATCGACAAACTTACACCGCAGCAGGAAGAGTACCTGGCGAGCTGGAGCGAAGGAACTTAAGGCGTTTCATAATTGAAACAGGGAAGGGCGGCAGAGATGCCGCCCTTTTTGTTTCTTGAAAACTTGACCATATGTGTAGGACGATGTGTGGATATGCCTACGAACTTGGATCTCGATGACAAATTGATAGAGGAAGTGCGGCAACTCGGATCGTTCAAAACCAAGAAGGAAGCGGTGTCCGAAGCCTTGCGTGAATTCGTTCAGCACCGCCGCCAGCTAAAGATTCTCGATCTGATTGGGAAAGTGGACTACTTCCCCTCCTATGACTACAAGAAAAATAGAAAAAAGCGCTGATCCGGTCATTGTCGATAGTTCGATATGGTCGCTGGCATTCAGAAGAAAGAATCCGGCTCAGTTGAATACGTCCGAACGATCTTTGGTCGGCGGCTATCAGGAGTTGGTAAGAGCACTGCAGGTCAGGATTATCGGTCCGATCCGACAGGAGATTCTGTCAGGCATCCGAAGCACCGACACGTTTCGCAAAATGCGCGACCTGATGCGTGCATTCCCAGATGAAGAATTGACGATGGTCGACTACGAGTATGCGGCTGAGTTGAGTCGCTCGTTAAGCGAAGTCGGACTGGCCTACTCGGCGGTTGGCCTGATCATCTGCTCAGCCACTATCCAAAGGCGCTGGTTGCTCTATACCTGTGATGCGAATTTCGAGCGATACAGTCGATTCCTGCCGTTGCGGCTTTACCGCGTTTCAGGGTGAGACTGGCGCCCCCAAAACTCAGCAATCGGATTCGCGCGTTAGATCCTGCCCATTCCCATGTACTCAAATCCCAGCGATCTCATTTTTCCCGCATTGAGAATATTTTTCGTATCGAGGATCAGCGGACGGCGCAGCACGCGCTTGATGCGGTCGTAATCCAGGGTCCGGAACTCGGACCACGGTGTGCCCAGCACCAGTGCGTCCATTCCTTCCGCCGCGGCATATGCTGACTCACAATAGCGAACGCTTCCATTCAGCTCTTTTTTCGCGCCTTCGATTGCCGCCGGATCATAGGCGTGCACCTGAGCGCCCATGTGCACAAGCTGCTTCGCGATTTCCAGCGATGTCGAAGCTGCGACGGAGTTGCTGTTGGGTTTAAATGCCAGACCGAGCAGACCAACCTGCTTGCCGCTGACTTGCTGCAGCGCTGCGGAGAGCTTGCTCAATATCCTGTCACAGAGACTGTGGCTCACTTCGCGTGCGGCAGTCAGTATCTTCAACGATACGCCATTCCCAATCGCAAGCTGAGCGAGCGAGTCCATTTCGTTCTCGACGAATGGGCCGCCGAACGAGGTGCCTGGCTGAAAGCAGCGTGGTGCGATTTTCTTGTCCAGTCCCAAAGCCAGTGCGAGGTCCACTGCATCGGCGCGAACGTGCTCGCATAGAGCAGCGAGTTCGTTGATGAATGAAATCTTTGTCGCGAGAAATGCGGTGGATGCCTGTCGCGCAAGCTCAGCGGTTTCGTGGTTGGTCACCACTACGGGAACTCCGCGCATGACCAGTGGACGGTAAAGCATTTTCAGGGTTTCAACCGCGTCTTTTGAATCAGTGCCAAGCAGGATGCGATCGGGCCAATTAAAATCTTCGACTGCGCAGCCATCGGTCACAAACACGGGATGTGAAATCACAACCACCTTGCAGCCCTCAGCCTGCAATTTGGCCTCGACGCGCGACGCAGTTCCGACCGGTACCGGCGAACTGATCACGAGAAACTTGTCATCGGTACAGTACCGAGCCAACTTGAGCGCCAATTCCTCGATGTGGTCGTACCCGTCTTCGGCGATGAAGATCAGGCGCGATTTGTGGCAGGTTCGTTCCACGTCGTGCGAGAACGTCAAGCGACCCGAGCGGACATTTCGCCGCACTACTTCCTTCAAGTTCTTCTCGAAATATGGCGTTTCATCCCGGGCCAAGGCGCTCACAAGCGGAGCGTTCTCGTGAAACGAGGTGACGGGCAGGCCAAAGTCGGCCAGGCAAGATGAGATCACCGTGGCGAGATAGCCGGTTCCGTAAACCGCGTGATGCATACCGCCTCCAGGTCAACTTGGGAGAAGCTAGTGCTGGTGCTCTCTTTATGGGGGAGGGAGCAACCTTGTTCTAAGCTGAGGTAGCGGTTAGAACAACATGCAGGAAGGTCATGTACGGTTGCATCCGCAAGGTGAGGAACGCCGCTCACTCCGAGACAGCCCTGATTCGTCGGTGATTATCGGGTTTTCCAGGTGTTGCTGCCGGTTACTCCCGGCGTTGCCGGTAAGGCTTTGCCCGAAGGACAGGATCACCGCGAGTACACCGTCTGGCCTCCGACGACCGTGCGCAGCACGTGGGTCTTCAGAATGTCGCTGGGCGGAACTTTGGTAATGTCGCGATCGAGTACGACAAAGTCAGCCAGGTAGCCGGGCGCGAGAATTCCCTTCGTTTTCTCTTCAAATTCAGCGTAGGCGGATCCGGCGGTGTAAGCCCAAATCGCCTGGTGGATGTTCAGCTTTTGCTCGGGATAATAGGTCTTTGTGCCGGCTTCATTCATGCGCGTGACGGCTACGTACAAGCCGCGGAATGGCGCAAGCGGCTCCACGGGATAGTCGGTGCCGAAGGCGAGATGGCCGGTGGTCTTCAAGAACTCGGCCCAGGGGTAAGACGTCTTGGCACGCTCTGCTCCAATGCGCGCTTCCGCCCAATTCATGTCGGTCAGCAGATGGCAGGGCTGCATCGACGCGACCACGTTGAGTTCTTTAAAGCGGCGAATGTCCTCAGCAGTGACGATCTGCGCGTGTTCGATTCGGAAGCGAAAATCCAGCGGGCCTGTTGCTCCGGCCGGTGTGGGGAAGTGTGAAGAACTCGACTGGCGCAGAGCCTCTTGAAAAGCATTGAGCGCCATGTTCGCGCCACGATCGCCGATCGCGTGAAATCCGATCTGAAAGCCGGCGGCCGCACGCTCGACCGCCATCCGCGTGAGTTTGTCCTGCGGATACTGCGGCAGACCGGAATTGCCGGGATCGTCCGAGTAGGGTTGCAGCAAAGCGGCAGTACGCGAGCCCAGCGATCCGTCCATGAAGCCTTTGAGCTGCGTCGTGTGGAGCATGGCATCGCTCGCACTGTTGTGACTGCGTTTCTGCTTGAGCGTCGAAACGGGATCATTGAAGGGCAGCCATTCGGCGATGCGGAGAGTCAGCTTGCCTTCTCGCTCCAATTCGTCATAGACAAGGAAGTCTTCCCAACTCGAGTTGTCCTGAGCCGAGGTGAGTCCGCCGCGCGCCGCTTCGGCGAGAGTGATCTCGACAGCCCTGCGCCTCTGGTCCGGAGAAATCGGCGGGATCACCTGGTAAAGGGCATCCTTCATGCTCTCGCGAATGATTCCAGTCAGTTCTCCGGAAGGATCGCGATCGGCTTTACCTCCGGGGAGATCCTTCGAGCTTCGGTTGAGACCTGCGATTTTCAGTGCTGCCGAGTTTGCGATTGCGATGTGGCCATCTACTCGCGAAAAGAATGCCGGATGTCCTGCTGTGACGGAATCGATGTCCTGTCTAGTCGGTAGTTGTTGCGATTGCCACAGCGTCTGGTCCCATCCACCGCCAAGGAGCCAGGCCCCACGAGCGGCTGTGTTGGCATATGAGGCAATCCGTTGTTTCATCTCATCCAGCGAGCGGACGCCGACCAGGTCGACCCGCAGCTTCTGTTGTCCGCCCTGAGCCAAATGCGTGTGCGCATCGTTAAAGCCGGGCATCACAAACTGCCCGCCGAGATCGACGATCTGTGTCTTTGGTGCCTTTCGCGTGAGCACTTCATCGTTGCCGATTGCGAGGATTCGTCCGCCACTTACGGCTATCGTGGTGGCTCGTTGGCCATCGCTAACAGTGAACGGATCGCCAGGCGTTTCGAAATGTCCGCCGGTATAGATATCGCCGTGAGTGAAAATAATGTCGGCGGTTTGCGAATAGGAGAGTGAAGACAAAGTGAGCAACAGCAGTATGCGAGCAGTCATTTAGGTGGTGAGAAGTATTTCATCTCGGACTTCGAATAGCGTGTCTATTCGATTCCGGCTAACAACAGAACAGCAAATAGAATTCTCTTGAGTCCTAAAGTTCGTCCCGCAGGCTCAAACCACTCGCGAACGGTATGAGCTCCGCCCCCACTGCCGCCTGCGCCTAACGTGAGTGCATCAAGTCCCATTGAAATCGGAATATTGGCGTCAGTGGATGCTCGACGCACCTGCGAGGCGATCCCGAGATGGGCGTCCACCGTGCGCACTACCTCGAGAATGCGCGAGTCGGGCGGCAGCTCTCCGCTTGGACGATCGCCAATCTTTCGGACTTCGCAGCTTAATGTTCCCGCCGAGCGGTTGCTGCGTGACTCGGCTATCTCTTCGTTTAGCAAACGGCGCAATTCGTCCTCGAGATGTTGAAGCTGTCTGGGTGACGACGAACGAAGATCGACACTCACCTGCGCCAACTCCGGTATAGAATTCACCGAATTACCGCCGCTGATCACTCCAAAATTGAACGTGACTTTGGGCGATGTCGGAAGCGAGATTTGGCTGAATCGTGCGATCACGCGCGACAGGGCTACGATTGGGTTTGGCTGTCCAAAGTCACTCCAGGAGTGTCCGCCTGGACCTCGCACAGTGACCTCAAAACGCCGGCTCCCGAGGGCCTGGCTGATAATCGCATCGCTGCCGCTGCCATCGATCACAAGCGTGTGCGCGATGCGATTCTTCAGCGGCGAGGCCTCGAAGATATGCCGCATGCCGCGCAGATCGCCTTCGCCTTCTTCGCCCACGTTGCCGATGAAGACGACATCGGACTGACATCGGATTTCGCCCTGTCGTAAGGCGGCGGCCAGAGCGAGCATTCCAACGATTCCGGCGGCATTGTCGCTTACTCCCGGTCCGACGATACGATCCCGCTCTAGGCGGATTTCGGTTTGGGTTTCACGCGGAAACACGGTGTCGAGATGCGCGCTGATGGCCACAGCGCCACGTTCGGCGTCCGCGCCGGGGAGTACGCCTATCACGTTTCCTGCTCCGTCGATCTGGATCTGCTCGAGTCCAATTTCGAGAAATCTTTGTTGCAGCCAAATTGCCCGGTCTTTCTCATCAAATGGCGGAGCGGGAATCTTTGCGACTTCCAGTTGGCGTTTTAGCAGCTCATTTTCCTGCAAGTGCAACCAGGAGAAGGTCTCATGAACGGAGCGCAGCGAGGCTAACTCCGCGAGCTGTTGCTGAGTTGTAGGCTCCGAGGTGTGCGAAGGCGAGGGCATCGGTAGGGAGTGGCTCAATCCGCCGACGCCATATTGGAAGTGTGAGCGGAAGATAAGCACTGAATGATTTCTTCCTCTCGCAGGATGCGATTTGATTCCTTGGCCTTCTGGAATATACGTTCGACGGTCTGTTCGTCGGCGGGAAGTCCCTTGCGTTCGAGCCAGAAAATCACATTCGATTTTCCTGACATCGGACCGATCTCGATCACCTGTTCCATCCCAAAGTAGTGCGACGGCACACCCGAATAGACAGTGTTGGCGAGCTCTACATCCTTCTTGCGAAACGCCTTGATGACAGCGGCAGCGTGGACGCCCGTAGCGGTGCGGAAGGCGTCGTCGCCCATCACTGGATAATTCTTCGGGATGGGCACACCAGTCGCTTTCGAGACAGTCTCACAGTATTCCTTCAGGCAGGTCAGGTCTTGCTCGCCCCACGGGGGCACGTCCATCAGCTTGAGGTTGACCAGCATCTGGTCCATTTGGGTGTTGCCGACGCGCTCACCAATGCCGATGGCGCACGCGTGCACGCACTCTGCGCCGGCTGCGAGTGCGGCAAGCGAGTTCGCGACCGCAAGTCCGCGATCGCAATGACCGTGCCAATCTACGCGAATGTCTTCTCCGCTTGGCTTCACTACTTCATCAATGACAAAGCTCACGAGGGCGGCTACACCCGAGGGCGTCACATGACCGCAAGTGTCGCAAATGACGATTGCACGCGCGCCACACTCGATCGCAGTTTTGTACAGTCGCTTTACCGTCTCCGGATCGCAGCGCGTCGTGTCTTCCGTAACGTACATGACTTCCAGCCCGATCGATCGCGCGTACTTCACCGCGGATTCTGTCGTTTTCAGCAGGAAGTCGTCCGTCCAGTCCTCGGCGTAGCGGCGAATGGGACTCGAACCGATGAACGTTGCAACTTCAATCGGCATTCCTACCTTCTGTTGGATTTCGGCCACAGGACGGATATCGTTCTTATGAGTGCGCGCGGCGCAGTTTGCCCGGATCTTGAGCTTGGAATCGACGATCTCGCGTGCAAGCCGCTCGACATCGGCGTAGGCACGCGGCCCCGCGCCCGGCAAGCCCATGTCGAGAAAGCTGATTCCGAGTCTCTCCATTAAGTGCAGGATCGGAATCTTCTCGTCGATGCTGGGGTCCTTCACCGAAGGTGATTGCAAGCCGTCGCGCAAAGATTCGTCGGTAAGCAAAGCGCGTCCTGCAGGCTTGAACTCCGCGCCAGGCACGTTGTTCCAGTCGTAGATCAGGGCTGAATGTTTAAGGGCCAATGGCTAGTCCGGTAATCCTCATCTGATTTTAGAACGAAAGCGCTTCCAGTCTGTCGCGAGACACGGGAAAGACGGAAAAACATCAATAGCGTCAAGGGGCTTGTGCTGCTAGAAACAGTGCACACGATCTGCGATGCTGCGTTCTCGCACTCGTCCGCCTTGAAACGTGCTCACATTGCATGGCATGATAATCAGCTTTGTCCCATGGACCCGGAAGGTTCTCGCGGGGCTCAGTCGAGATGTTAGTAACTGCTAGCCAGGAGCTTTCTTGAAAATCCGGGTCTTCTTCCACGACAAATGCTTTGATGGCGCGGCGTCTGCCGCTCTTTTCTCGCGCTTTTACACCGAGCGCATTCGCGACAACGTCGAATTCACTTACATCGGCCTCGTCCACCGGGCGGGGTCGCTATTTGACGAGAGGGAGTTCACCGGCGACGAAAATGCCATCGTCGATTTCAAATATTCGCCATCCCCCAAGATCACGTGGTGGTTCGATCATCATCAAAGTGCGTTCTTAACGCCAGAAGATCACGAACACTTCCTGCACAGCCAGAGCAACAAGAAGTTTTACGATCCGGATTTCAAGTCGTGTACGAAGTTCCTCGCGACTGTCGCGGAGAATCGCTTCGGCTTCAATCCAATGCCTGCGGCTGAGCTCATTGAGTGGGCCGATATCGTGGACGGCGCCCAATTCAAGGATGCCAAGACGGCCGTCGAGATGAAAGAGCCGGCGATGAAGCTGACCATGGTGATTGAATCTACGCAGGACAAAACTTTTCTACCGCGCCTGATTCCCCTGCTGGCGTATGAGCCGTTGCAGCAGGTGATCGAGAAGCCATTTGTTGCCCCGCTGATTCCGCCGTTGATGCAACGGCACGAGCAGTCGATCGAAATTATGCGGCAGCGCTCTGAATGCAAAGACGGCACCATCATCTTCGATGTTATGGATCGCGAGCTCGAGGGCTACAACAAGTTTGTGCCGTACTACTTGCACCCGGATTCCACGTACAGCGTTGGCCTAAGTAAGAGTTCGTTCCGGACGAAGGTGTCGGTGGGATCGAATCCGTGGACCACCATGCGTCCCGAGGACATGGTGAATCTTGCCGTCATTTGCGAACGCTACGGAGGCGGTGGACACGCCCGCGTAGGTGCGATTTCCTTTGAGCCGAATCAGGAAGAGCGGGCCCGGCAAGCTGCTAAGGAGATCGCGGGCGAGCTGCGCGCTAGCGTTGCCCGCGTGCGGGCACGCCAGATGCGCATCGTCACGCCGGGTGAGAGGCTTTGCTGAATCTGCTCAGTTCTTTGTGCTTCCGAGAATCTTTTGTGCCTGATCTCATGTTTCCGTTCGGAATCCTGCGCTAACATTGAAGGAGCCTGCCATGCACACAACTGAGGCCCTTCGCCTGCGCGTAGCCGAAGACATTACGGAACTCGTCGGCGAGACTCCAATGTTGCACATGCGCCGCATCGTCCCCACCGGCGCTGCCGACCTCTACGCCAAACTGGAATACCTCAACCCCGGGGGCAGCGTGAAGGACCGCGCTGCGATCGGGATGATCAGCCGGGCCGAGCGGGAAGGGAAGCTGCGTCCCGGAGGCGCCATCGTGGAAGCGACTGCCGGCAACACCGGCATCGGATTGGCGCTCATCGGCGTGAACAAGGGATACCGGGTGATCGTCTGCGTTCCGGAGCGGTTCTCCGAAGAAAAAATCAAAGTTATGGGCGCGCTCGGAGCGGAAGTAATCCGCACGCCGGACGCGGAGGGCATGCAAGGAGCGATCGCCAAAGCGCGCGAAATCGCTGCCAAAATCCCAAATTCGTTCGTCGCTCTTCAATTCGAAAATCCAGCCAATCCGGACTTTCATTATGAAACCACTGCCCAGGAAATCTACGAGCAGATGCAGGGGCGGATCGACGCTCTGGTCGTCGGCATCGGGACCGGGGGAACTTTCTCAGGAGTTTCGCGCTACCTCAAAAAGCACAACCCCAAACTCCTCGCTGTCGCGGTTGAGACCCAAGGCTCGGTATTACAAGGTGGAACTCCGGGGACACACAAGGTCGAAGGCATTGGCGTCAGCTTTATTCCAAAGACATTCGATCGCGCCGCTTGCGACAAAGTCATCATGGTGTCCGATGTCGATGCGTTCGCAACCGTCCGCGAGCTAGCCAGGAAAGAAGGCGTACTTGGGGGGTCAAGCGCTGGCGCTAATGTGTTTGCTGCGATTGAGGTCGCCAAGCGGCTCGGCCAAGGAAAGCGTGTGGTTACGGTGATTCCTGACGCTGCCGAGCGCTATCTTTCCAAAAACATCTTTTCCGGCGGACTCTAATAGCCTAACTTCACAATCGAAAGAGATAACTCTTCCGATAGCGCTTTAAGTTAGACATGACGTTGTATATCCCCAAATTGACGCTGTTTGGCAGGCAACCTTTGCTGCGCAAAACATAACCTAACAGCGTGCCTTTTCAGTGGAATAAGCTTCCTGTACAATTCGCGTTTGCAGTTGCAGCACATAACACTACTGTGTACATCTCGTTATTTGTTCCGTTGAAGTTCTTTTGGAGGAAATGCGCATGTCACGTCGCTGTTCAAGTTTCTTAGGCCGTTTGTTGCTGATCGCTGTGGCTCTTTCGGTTGGAGTGGCAGCGCAACAGTCTTCCGATCAAAGCACGACGGCACCCTCTACGTCTTCGAATGGAGTAGCGCCACAATCATCTGCGCCGAGTGCCCCGTCCGCTACGCGGGCAAGCCAAGCTTCAAACCCGGGTGTCAGTCCGGATGAAACGCAGCCTTCGAGGGTCGACATATTCGCCGGATATTCCTATCTGGATCCCGGCGGATCGGTAAATGGGGTGCGACTCAAGGCAATCAACCAGGGTTTCACCGTTGCCGCTTCCTACTGGGCGAATAAGTATTTTGGCGCGGTGCTCGAGAGCGGTTCACATTTCGGTCCGAACACAGACATCAACACCATTACTTTTGGTCCAACATTTCGAATTCCGCTCGAAGGTATAACGCCGTTCGGATTGGCGACATTTGGTATCAGTCGTAACGCTCCCGAATTCCTAAACAAGTCCGCGATTGGATTTGCGTTTGTGGGTGGTGGAGGATTCGATCTCCACTTTCTCAAGCGTGTCGATATCCGTCTGATTGAAGCGGAGTATGAATACGGACACCATAACTTTGGGCCGCAAGGCAGTCCGTCAGGAATCTCGGCACGTGACAACTTGAGCTCGGCGAAGGTCAGTGGTGGCCTTGTGTTCAAGTTCGGCAGTCTCGGACCGCCGCCGAGTCCGCCGTCGGCGTCTTGCTCCGCTCAACCCACGGAAGTCTTCGCCGGCGAGCCGGTGCAGATCACTGTGACTCCGTCGAACTTCAATCCCAAACGCCAGCTCACCTACAGCTATACGGCAACCGGTGGCAAAGTCGCCGGGAATGGCGCAACCACCACCGTCGATACCAACGGGCTCGCCGGCGGTTCCTACACGGTTACCGCGAATGTGAGCGATGGAAAGAAGGGTACCGCGACGTGCTCTGCGACCTTTACCGTGAAGCAGCCGCAAGCGCCAACCATCACTTGCTCGGCGAATCCGACGACGGTTAGGCCGGGTGATACTGCTACCATCACCTGTCAAGGCCAGAGTCCGGACAACCGTCCACTGAAATACAAGCACGAGAGCAGCGCCGGCACCATCACCGGTGAGGGCCCTCAGGCAACGCTGAACTCGCAAGGTGCGCAGCCCGGTCCGATCACCGTTACCAGTACGGTTACAGACGATCGCAACCTCAGCGCCAATGCGCAGACGACTGTGACTGTCGAGGCGCCACCGCCACCGCCACCACCGCCGCCGGCAGCCAGCAAGATCAACCAAATCGAGTTCCCGAATACGCAGAAGCCGTGGCGTGTGGACAACACTGCCAAGGCAGTACTCGATGATGTTGCTCTCCGCTTGCAGCGTGAGCCAGATGCGAGGCTGGTCATCGTCGGTTCGCAAGATCCGACGGAACGGCGGCCAAACCTCTCGGCCGAGCGCGCGGTTGATTCGAAGTTCTATCTGACGAACGATAAGGGCATCGATCCGAACCGGATTGAGACCCGCTCAGGTGGAACGAATGGAAAGGTCGCTGAATTCTGGATCGTGCCTGCTGGCGCTTCCTACACGGGCAGCGAGCCGGTGGTTGACGAAAACAGGATCAAGCCGATTCCAGATCATCCGGCTCCAAAGCGGCCTGCTCGCAGACGCGCTGCGGGAGCTGCCGCTCCACGCTAACGCCGTTCTGAATGATTACACCGGCCGAGGGTCGTTGACCTTCGGCCGGTTTTGTTTTTACAGAGAAGGTCAGACTTGTTGCATTTGGTTCCTTTTGCTCATCGCGAGACGATAAGCTTTAAGGTGAGAGCTGCGGAAACCCGCAGAGAAGCTCTCGGCGTCCAACATAAATACACAATTGAGCAGGTCTTCGGAGCATGATGAAATTCGTCATCAAACGAATCGCACTTCCGGTATTCATCCTCATCGTCAGCGTTTGCGCTTTTGCGCAAAGTTCATTGCCGGCTCAATCCGAGAGCTGGATTTCCATTGGGCCCGATGGTGGCGACGTGCGCAGCCTCACGTACGACCCTAGCAATCCCAAACGCATTCTGCTGGGCACCAGCGCCGGGCAGATATATCAATCGACCGATGGCGGCGCCACGTGGGCGCGATTAGTTCGTATCGGAAAGGGAAACGACTACGTCGTCGATCACATCGTCTTCGATCCGAACCATTCGAGCACGATCTACGTGGCTGCGTGGACGCTCGAGCATGAGGGCGGCGAGGTCTTCAAGAGCGCAGATGCCGGTAAGACATGGGAGTCGCTGAAGCCACTGGAAGGTAAATCCGTTCGCGCTCTGGCGATTGCTCCTTCCGATCCCAACACTCTGGTCGCAGGCGCCCTCGATGGCGTCTTCCGCACGCAGGACGCGGGCGAAACCTGGCAGCGCATGTCGCCAGAATCCAGCACTGAGATCAAAAACGTCGAGTCAATCGCGATCGATCCCAAAGACCCGACCATTGTTTACGTGGGCACCTGGCACTTGCCTTGGAAGACGACCGATGCCGGCAAGAGCTGGAAGAACATCAAGGAGGGCGTGATCGACGACTCCGACGTCTTCTCGATCATCATCGATCCTCAACAGCCGCAGGTCGTATATGCGAGCGCATGTTCGGGTATCTACAAGAGCGACAGCGCCGGAGAAGTTTTCCATAAAATCCAAGGCATCCCGTTCTCTGCTCGGCGTACTCGCGTGCTCAAGCAGGATCCGAGTCGGCCGGAAGTCGTTTATGCCGGAACTACCGAAGGCCTCTGGAAGACCGTCAATGCGGGCCGCATATGGAAGCGCATCACGCCCACCAACGTCATCGTCAATGACGTGCTAGTGGACGTGCACAACTCGAAGCATGTGTTGCTCGCCACCGACCGCAGCGGGGTAATGGCCAGCAACAACGGCGGCCTGTCGTTCGTCCGCTCGAATACCGGATTTGCGCATCGCCAAGTTGCAGCGCTGGCCATCGATCCTGAAGATCAGAACACGCTTTATGCGGGATTGGTGAATGACAAGGAGTACGGCGGCGTATTCGTCAGTCACGACCAGGGCGCGCACTGGTCGCAACTCAGCGCAGGGCTGGGCGGACGCGATGTGTTCTCGTTGCGCAAGAGCGGCCCAGACCTGCTTGCCGGAACCAGCGGTGGAGTCTATAAACTGGAAAAGATTGGGAAAAAGGAGCGCTGGCGCCCCATCGATCGCGTATTAGAAGAAAAGGAAGTCGTAGTTCGGAAAGCGACGAAAGATCGCAAGGCGCTCACGCGCAAACAGGTGAAAAGCTCTACTTTGCAGGCGCGTGTCACTGACGTCGACGTGAATGACGGCAAATGGATCGCCACCAGTTCCGCTGGCCTCTTTACGAGTTCGAACCTGGGACGCAGTTGGGAAGGCGGGCCGGTGTTGGGACACTCAGACCTGATCCTCGTTCGCACCTCGCCCAAGCTGACGGCGGTTACCGGACGCAATTTCCTGCTCGCCTCACTCGACCGCGGTCACACCTGGTACGAAGCCAAGCTGCCGAAGATCATCACGTCCGTGAATGATCTTGCGATCGCGCCGGACGACAGTATCTGGATCGCCTGCCGCGAAGGCCTGTATCGCAGCGACGACGAAGGCGACACATGGCAGCGCCTCGAGAGGCTTCCGGTTGTGAATCTCGCGTCAGTTTTCTATGACGCCGACAGTAAAAAGATGCTGGTCACCGCGCTCAATTCCACTGAGGTATTTTCAACAGCCGATAATGGACGCAACTGGCAACACGCAGATTCAGGATGGCTGCTGCGCGGAATCGCCGACAATCATGGACGCCTGATTGCCTCCACCGCATTCGACGGCGTGGTGATCCAGAAATCCGCGGTGATCCAGAAATCCGCAACCGAAGCCACTGAGGCCTCGTTGAACCGCAGCGCTCCTGAGTCCAAAGGGGGCGAGCGCCACTAACCCGATGGATGGGCGCTCTCGCTCGTCACGGCTTCCTTGGCCGCCACTCCCGCTATTCCGAGCGCGTCCGCGACCTTCTTCATCGCCTCGATGCAGAAAGCGATGTGCTCGTCGAGATCGACCCCAAGATGAGCGGCGCCATTAACGATGTCGTCGCGCGATACGCTTCGCGCGAACGCCTTGTCCTTCATTTTTTTGCGAATCGACTTCGCATCCACTTCGCTGATCGATTTGGACGGTTTCACCAGCGCTGTCGCCGTGATGAAGCCGGCGAGCTCGTCGCAGGCGAAGAGCGCTTTCTCCATGTGCGAGTCGCGCGACACGCCCGAATACTCCGCGTGCGAGAGGATGGCGCGGCGCATCTCTTCGGGATATCCGCGCTCTTCCAAGATCTTGTTGCCGACGAATGGGTGCTCCGCCGGTGTGGGAAATTTCTCATAATCGAAATCGTGGAGCAGACCGGTGATCGCATACTTCGCGACGAGGACGTCGCGTTCGGAATCACTCATTCCTTGCTCACGGGCAAACTTTTCCGCGTACGAGCGCATACATGCCTCGACCGCCATAGCATGTTTACGCAGGCTTTCGGAGAGAGTGTATTCAGTTAGTAAACTCCACGCGGACTCACGAGAATGAACGTTCATTGCCGACTTTCTCCGGTGTTTCTCCGGTTTTTCTGGATTGAATACCGGATTTTATGTGCAAATTGTGCTTGACTTCCACCCGCAGCGTACCGCAAAGTAACCAAGACTTGGTACCAGTTAACTTGCTGGTTCCAAGTAGTTTGAGAGTAGCCCCGCTCTGGCAGGCTCCCAAACATACATGGCAACGACTCTTGCACCGGTGGATGCGCGTGAGGTGCTCAGGTGCGACCATTGTCATCTCGTCCAGTTTCGGACCAACAACAATAACTGCCGTCGCTGCCGGACGTCGCTCGACAACGAGCCCGAACCGGAAATTGTAGTACCAGCAGCCACTCCGGCTTCGAGTAACGGCAGCTCGCGCCCACAGATTCAGATTGCGCTCGCCATTCGCTCCCTGCGCCATCGCTCGGGACTGAGTCAGCGGCAACTTGCAGGACGCATGCAGGTGCCCCGCACATACGTTTCCAAGATCGAGAACGAGAAGGCAACGCCAACCCTGTCGTCACTCGCCCGTCTCGCCACCGCGCTGGAAGTAACCATTCCAGACTTGCTGCGCGGCGATGGACGCGCGCGCGAGGATGAAATTGCCGCTCTTGCCGCGGATCCGTTCGTGGCAGAGGTCGCGCCATTCATTCCGCAACTCGACGCCATGCAACGATCCAGTTTACTCATGCAGATGCGCGACCTGGCAACCCGTCCTCGCAGAAAGATCTAGCTGTAATCCTGCTCACGCCGCGTAAGGCCGGTGCATGTTGCGCCGGCTTTTTTTTCCGTTATCTGCCGGACAGCGTCCCGATAGGACGTTGCATCCCATGACAATCTCAAAACCGGGAGAAGCGGCCAGCTCGGTCTCTCGGATGTGCCCTCCAGCCGCGCTTAGCTTGCTCAGAGCTACCGAACGCCGCTGGAGGGCTTTTCTGCTTTTTTTTTATTTCATCGATCCCGACTTCTAAAGAACTTAAGTGCCGAGATCCCGAGTTGATCCCGCCCGCCACTCGGGATCGAGTCGGGATAATCCCGAGCTCTGCCCAGGACCTCTGCGGGATTATCCCGAGCTGCTGCTGACTTCGAGTCTGCATCGTCCGGGTTCCGAACTCACAGGTTCTTCTGCGCCAGCCTTAGTCCGGAGATGATCACGCTGCCCGCTTTTCCCTCGATGGCGCCGGTGGCCACCATCCCGCACACTCGCATGATCGCGAGCTGAACGCTCAGTTTGTCTTCGAGCAACGGCATATCCAGAGTCTTCGCGGTCTGCTCGGCTTCCCGTTTGGCTCGCGTCTGACCGTGGAAGTAGCAGAAGGTGTCGTCCTTCACTGCTGGCGAGCCGCAAGGCTTTCCGCTGGTCTTTACAAGAGCACACCGTGGAGCCTCATCAGCGTGCTCGATCGTCGCGAACCACTGTGCGGCCCTCTCTTTTGCAGTGTCCCTCAGGCTCTCCCAATCTTCATTGGCATCGATGTAATTCGATGAGCATTTCGAGCTCGTTGGGCGACAAGTGGTTCATGTCGTTAAATCCGATCCAGAGTAACCGCCGGAGGCAGGGAATCGTCTTCCTCGGTCTCGAGTTCGTCGTCTTCGTAGTCGTGTTGGTATTCTGGTTCCGTTTTGGGGTGTCACGTTTCGTTCTTGGTCGCTCTATCGGTTTCTCTTTTTATTCGCTCTCCTTACGTGCATGGAACCAGTGGCTCTGAACCTCTGTAGACGGATTCTCATTGCGCAAAATTGTGGAAATGCGGTGCTGTAGATTGAGTGACTTAGGCCGGGGTAGAACGACGGTTTTAAAACCGTCGTTCTATATGCGGTAAAACAGACAACAGGCGGGCGCACGGAGCGACGTTGTTATCTGGACCGCTACGGGCTTACAGCTCCGGCTTGAGCAGATCGTTGATCGTCTCGCGTTTGCGGATCAGCTTTGCCTTGCTGTCTTCGACCAGCACCTCTGCCGGGCGCGGTCGCGAATTGTAGTTCGAACTGAGTGACAGCCCGTAGGCGCCCGCGTCCAGGATGGCGAGCAGGTCTCCTTCGCAGGGCTCGGTCAATTCGCGGTCTCGAGCGATGAAGTCGCCGCTTTCGCAGACCGGACCGACGATGTCGAACACACCATTGCTGACCTGTTCGCGCTGTCGTACGGGGACGATTTCGTGATGCGCTCCGTAGAGCGAGGGACGCAGCAGATCATTCATACCGGCATCGACAATCACAAATCGCTTGCTGCCGTTGCGCTTCAGATAGAGCACGCGGGTAAGCAGCGCTCCCGCGGGGCCGATGATCGTCCGGCCGGGTTCCAGGAGCAAATGGATTTTCAATCCTGCGAGTCCGTCAGCGATGGCCTTCGCGTATTCTCCAGCCCGTTCCGCGAAATCGAACTGCTTGTCGGATGAATACGAGATCCCGAGACCACCGCCGGCATCCACGTAGCGCACCTTATGCCCATCGATGGTGAGCTGCCGCACTAATTGCGCGACCCGCTCGAGCGCGGCACGAAAGGGTTCGACGCTCAGGATTTGCGATCCGATGTGAACGCTCACTCCCGCAACGTCTAAGCCTTTGTGTAAAACGGCCTCGCGATAGAGTTCCCATGCGCGCTGGATAGGCACACCGAACTTGTGTTCGCGTAGTCCTGTGGAGATGTATGGATGAGTCTCGGCAAAAATGTCGGGATTCACGCGCAGCGCGAATGGCGCCGTCTTCTTCAAAGCGGCGGCGCGTTCCGCCAGCAAGGCCATTTCGCTTTCACTCTCGACATTGAACAGAAGAATTCCGGAGCGCAGTGCCAGGTCGATCTCCTCACGCGTCTTTCCTACCCCGGAGAAGACCACGCGTCTGGCTGCGCGTTTGTCCGCGTGCAGAACCCGCTCCAATTCGCCGCCCGACACCACGTCGAACCCTGAGCCGATGCGCGCCAGCATCTTGAGCACGGTCAGATTCGAGTTCGCTTTTACGGAGTAGCAGATGGTGTGCGGGACGCGGCGAAAGGCCGCATCGAAGAGGCGGTAGCGATCGCGGATATGCGTTGCGGAATAAACGTACAGCGGAGTGCCGAACTTCTCCGCCAGCGAACTCATCTCGAGCCGATCGCAGACCAGTTGAGCTCCACCCGCGCGACGCTCAGAGCGATAACTGAATGGCCGTTCCGGAATTTTCAATGTGGTATTGGTTGTTCCTTGCTTATTTCACTCTCAACACGAGCACGGTCTCGTCATCGAAGGTAGCCCGGCTCTGGCGGTGGGTGCTCACAGCGCTAAAGATCGACTCAACCACGTCGTGGGCGCTGCCACCGCAGTTACGAAGCAGAACATTTTCGAGCATCGAGCGGCCAAACTGCTCGCTTCGAGGATTGAGTGCATCGAAAATACCGTCGCTCGCGAAAACGAACAGGTCGCCGGACTGACCTTCTACGGTGATCTCGTCGTAGTCGGCCTCCTCGAATAATCCAAGAGGCAATCCGGTCGCCTCGAGACGATCCACTTTTCCATTGCGACAGAAAAACGGACGCGGAATTCCGGAATTTGCGACTGTGATTCTGCGGTGTTCGTCGTCCCAAATTGCGTATGCCAGAGTTACGTATTGCGCTTCGATCCTGCGTTCGTTCAGCGACAGATTGATGGCCGAGAGCATGTCGGCAGGTGAGGGCTCCGCGGCCGCAGTGGAGCGAAGCAGTCCGCTGACGAGTGCGGCGTAGAGCGCAGCCGGCGCGCCTTTTCCACTCACGTCACCGAGGGCGAGTCCAGTTCGCGCGCCGCTGTACTCAAGAAAATCGAACATATCTCCGCCGATCGTCAACGCAGGTTCAAACTTTGCCGCTAATTCCGCCCCACGCAACTGTGGAACCGTCTGCGGCAGCATCCGCACCTGAATTTCGCGGGCCATCGCGAGATCGCGTTCCAGCCGCTGCTCCTCGCGAGCGATTCGCTCGTACAATTGGGCGTTCTCAATCGCAATCGCAATTTGACCGGCGAGTGTAGTCAACGTCCGCACATGATCTTCGTTGTAATAGTTGCGGCGTGTGTTTTCCAGATCGAGAACGCCGATCGCGCGATCTTTGTAGATCAGCGGAACGATGAGCTCAGAGCGCGTCTCGGGATTGAGCTGGATATATCGCGGATCCTTGGTTACGTCGGGGGCAAGCACCGCAGTTTTTTCTTTCACCGCAAATCCAACGAGTCCGCGCCCGATTGGGATCTCGTGCTTGAGTTGAATGTTCTCTTGATACCGAACTGAAAAACGATGCACCAGCACTCCTCGCTGCTCGTCCAGCAGGAGAATGGAAAACATCTGATAATCGATCACGCGCGTGAGCAATTCGCCCACGCGCTTCAACAGTTGATCGAGATTGAGAATCGACGTCAGATCGCGGCTGATCTCGTTCAGCACAGTCAACGTCTGTGCCTGGCGAGCGACTCGCGTGTAGAGCCGCGCATTTTCAATGGCGGTCGCGATACGGGAAGCCACCAGCGTGAGAATGCGATCGTGTTCTTCGGTGAAATAGCCGCGTTTGCTCGCTTGAATGTCGATCACCCCGATCACGCGCTTCTTCGCAATGAGTGGCACGGCAAGTTCGGAGCGCACGGCGGGATGAGCGTTGATGTACCTCGGTTCCTCGCGGACATCATTGACCAGGACAGACTGCCGCCGTTCCACCGCCATCCCGGTGATGCCTTGCCCAACCTTGATCTTCATACGTTCGACTTCAGGCGTGTGCCCAATCTGGAATCGCATGCGCAACTCTTGCGTACGATCGTTGAGCAACAGGATGGCAAAGATTTCGTAGTCGATCACCTGCCGGACGAGTTCGGCAACTCGTCCGAGCAGCTTGTCGATTTCGAGCGTGCTGTTGAGAGTGTCCGCTACTTCGATCAGAAACTTTTCGAGCTGCAGCGATACCGATGTGATTTTGTCGGGCGCTGACGGATCTCCCGTGGCCGGCGCAGCAGCAAGCGCGGTCAGTGACTCTTCGTCGCTCAGATGAGTGCCGTTTCCTGAAGACACCGTGGCATCCGAACGCGGTTCTTCTGCGCGCGATTTGGTTCGGGCGGAACTCATCTCATCTTCGATGATAGCAGTGTCGTGCTGGTCATCCGCCGCGCTGACATGTGCAGACATGGTGGAAAAGTACAGTGTGGGCCAAAGACATCAGAGACCTATCCTCTATGTCGGAATGATCATTTGGATGTAGTTCAGCGAGCGGAGCGAAGCTCGTTGACGATCGCAACACCGGAGCTGGCGCCGATGCGATTTGCGCCGGCCTGGATCATTGCGACTGCGTCGGCGGGAGTGCGAATGCCACCGGAAGCCTTAACTCCCAGTTTGTCGCCAACAACCCCACGCATCAGGGATACGTCTTCCACGGTCGCGCCGCCACGGGAGAAACCGGTGCTGGTTTTTACGAAGTCAGCGCCGCAGGCTACGGCGATCTGGCAGGCAAGGATCTTCTCTTCCAGTGTGAGCAAGCAAGTCTCGATAATGACTTTCAACAAAGCACCGTTATCATGCGCGACCTGAACAACGCCGCGGATGTCGGTTTGCACTCGCGCTCGGTCGCCGGATTTGAGCGCGCCCACATTGATCACCATGTCCAATTCGTGCGCTCCCAAACGGAGCGCATCGAGTGACTCAGCACGCTTCACTCCGGTGAGAGTTGCGCCTAGAGGGAATCCAATCACCGTTCCCACCTTTACCGGCGAGTCTGAAACCAAGGATGAAACGAGCGCGACGTATGTCGGATTAACCATCGCGCAGGCAAAGCCGTATTCGACCGCTTCACCACACAGGCGTTCCACTTCCTGCGCTGTGGCTTCTGGTTTAAGTAGGGTGTGATCGATCAGCGAGGCAACGCGTTTCCAGTCAAGGTGCGCCGGAACGCCTGCCTGTTGGGGCACGACGTCAGAAATCTCAATAGGCATGACCGAGATAGATTCTATCTCACTCGTCGCCGAGAACACTGGGAGGAATTACACAGATATCGGGCAGATTGCGGTAACGCTCTGCGTAATCAAGTCCATAGCCGACCACAAATTTATTTGGAATGGTGAACCCGATATAGTCGCCTTCGATTTTCTGAATGCGGCGCGCGGGTTTGTCGAGCAATGCAGCAATTTTTAATGCCTTAGGCTGGTGCGCATTGAGAACGTTTCGCAGATATGTGAGCGTTAGTCCGGTGTCTAGAATGTCTTCAACCAGAATGATATTCTGGCCTTCGACCGAGTGATCCACGTCTTTGAGCAGGCGCACCTCGCCGCTCTGCTGATGTCCCTTGCCATAACTTGAGGTTGAGAGAAAATCGAACGTCGCATCGAGAGTGATGCAGCGCGCGAGGTCTGCGAGAAAGATGGTCGCGCCTTTGAGCACACCGATGAGCACCACCTTCTGTCGTGCGAAGTCGCGGGAAATCTGCTCTCCAATTTCAGCGACGCGCTTGGCAATCTGCTCGCGCGTGTACAGCACTTCAAGTCCGGAGTGGATGGTCGGCGCAGCCATAGGATATTGTGCCTCCGCTCTCATCGCGACATCAATAGCAAAAGCAAATCAACATCAAGGGCTCACACTGACTCGCACGGAGTTTACGGGTTCCAAATATGCGCATTGCACCTAACGGCTGCTTTGTTTTTCTACCGACGGACGACTAGAATCACCTGTTTTTCGACAGGTGACGCCATGCCCATGCCGGAGTTCAACCAGCTCTGCAATGAAGCCAAGCGCGAGATCCAGGAGATTGACATTGCCGCGCTCAAGACAATGCAAAAACGCGGAGATGATTTCGTGCTCATCGATGTTCGGGAGCCCGACGAAGTTCAGCGGGGCGCGATCCCCGGCGCCAAACATATCCCGCGCGGCGTTCTTGAGCGCGACCTTGACCAGGTCACGACGGACAAGAATCGCCAGATCGTGCTTTATTGCGGCGGCGGTAATCGATCCGCGCTGGCTGGGTGGATGTTGAAGAAAATGGGATTCAACAATGTTTACTCGCTGATCGGCGGCTGGTCGGCGTGGAAGCAGTCTCAGTAATTCTTAAGGAGTGCAGTCTTGATCGATCTCAAAGGACACAAGCTCACCTGGCTCGGACACGCTACCTTCCATATCGAAACCCGTTCAGGAATGTCGATTCTTATCGATCCCTGGGTGATGAACAATCCGGCATGCCCGGACAACAAGAAAACTTTCAAAAAGATTGACCTGATGCTGTGCACTCATGGCCATGGAGACCACATCGGAGATGCGGTGGAGCTGGTGAAGAAACACAATCCGAAAGTTATCGGAATTTATGAGCTTTGCATGTGGCTGCAGAAGAAGGGCGCGAAACAAATTCAGCCGATGAATAAAGGCGGATCACAGGCCATTGAAGGAGTTCGCGTTACCATGGTTCACGCCGATCATTCATGCGGCATTCAGGATGGAGACCAGATTGTCTATGGCGGAGAAGCCTGCGGCTATGTCATCGAGCTTGAGGGCGGGTTGAAGATCTACCACGCAGGCGACACGAACGTGTTCGGTGACATGCAGATCATCCGCGAAATCTATGCGCCCGAGCTGGCGATGATTCCGATTGGCGATCTGTTCACCATGTCACCGCGCGAGGCGGCATACGCCTGCAAACTGGTCAAGTCGAGATATGTGATTCCCATGCATTTCGACACTTTCCCGGCATTAACCGGACGCCCACCTGATCTGGAGAAGCAACTCGCCGGCACTGACATTCAGGTAATTGCCATGAAGCACGGCGAGACGCTCGTATGAGCGCCGATCAGAAGCAGCCGCGCTGGAAGATGTCCGGCCTGGTGAATCCGGAGGTAGAGCAATACATCTATTCGCTGCTGCCGGAGAGCGATCCTGTTCTGAGCGAAATGGAGCAGTATGCGGCACAGCATGACGTCCCCATTGTTGGACCGGCAGTGGGAAGGCTGCTACATCTGCTCGCTCGTGCGGCGAATGCTCGCAGAATATTCGAGATGGGATCGGCAATCGGGTATTCGACCATCTGGTGGGCGCGTGCTGTGGGCGAATCTGGCCGCGTGATTTACACCGACAGCGACCCTGACAATGCGGTGCGTGCGCGAGAGTCGTTCGAGCGTTCCGGGGTTGCGAGCCGCATTCAGATTGCAGTCGGAGACTCGCTGGAAATTCTCGACCGCGAGACTCAGCCGTTCGACATCGTTTTTAACGACGTCGATAAAGAAGCTTATCCGCGCGTGCTTGCAATGGCGGAGCGGCACGTAAAACGCGGCGGAATGTATGTGGTGGACAACACTCTGTGGAGCGGCCGTGTGACCAGAAAAGTCGAAGATAAAGACAAGGCAACTGCGGCTATCGTCAAGCACAACAACGCGCTGGCTAAATCGAAGGAATGGTTCTCGTCGCTGATCCCGCTGCGCGACGGTGTGACTGTCGCCGTGCGTTTGTGAGCAGATAGTCGGGTTCAGCCTACTTGGACGCGGATTGCGAAGTCGCAGCAGCATTCGCGGCAGCAGTGCCGACTGATGGAAGCGCATTCAGCAGCTTCAACAAATCTTCGGGACGGTTCATGGCCTCATAGATCGCAGCGAAGGTGCTGCTGACGCCGGAGCGAATGCGTTCGTCATTCTTCAACGTTTCGAGCAATCTTGGACACGCGGCATCGCGTTCGGCGATCGCCTTATAGACCAGACGTTCCATATATACGTGCTCGAATAACGAGATCACTTGTTTGAGCCATTCGCGATCGTGGCCATTTCCGTTTTTTGTTTTCGATGTGTTCATATCGTCCGGTCGAAACGTTACCCGCCCACAACCATTTCCTCTGCAGATAAGCGCAACGAGTCC
>CAZLIE010000040.1:0-29336 GCA_964559345.1 uncultured Terriglobales bacterium | reverse complement strand
AGAGCGCTTCCCTGACACGGAAGAGGTCACTGGTTCAATCCCAGTATCGTCCACTGCTTTCTAGCAGGTCAGAGGGCTCCAAGGCGATCTTGGAGCCCTCGTTTGGATCTTGGCCCCTTCCAGAGAGCCAGTCAGGGAGCCACCCTCAGCCGTCACCCTCCGACGCGTCCAGACTGAACACGTCGTTGATCACCTCAGCCCCTGCCGTGATGACGGGCTTGAGCTGCTTGCGGTAGACCTTGCCTGTAACGGTGGGGTTGGCGTGCCCAACAAGATCGGCAATCGCCTCGATGGGTAGTCCATGGTCGCTCATGATCGAGACGAACGAATGACGGAGCTCCTGGGGCGTCCAGTCCTCCCCAATGCCCGCACGCCTGGTTATGGCCTTGAAGCCTCGCCGGACGTTGCCCGCGTCGACCGGCCCACCCGTGCGGGTACAGAAGACCAGCCTGTGATCCGTCCAAGCCTTACCGGCGTTGGCACTTTGTATCTTCTGCTTCTCGTGATGAGCTCTTAGGGCATCCACTGCCACGCGAGGAAGTTCGAGCGTGCGGCGTGACTTCTCGGTCTTGGTGTCGCCAGTCTTACGGACCGACCGCCAGACGTAGAAGGCAAAGCGCTCGTGGTCCCAACCCACCTTGGTGACGGGCTGCCACTTGCCACCTGTCCAAGCCACAACGTGATGCCACAGTAGTGCCCGCGCCTCCTCGGTGCGGATACCAGTGCTTAGCGAAAGCACAACGTAGGCGTACAGCACCGATGTCAGCGCGGCTTGCAGCACCTTCGTTGCCTGCTCGAACGTCAGTGCCTTACTCGGCCGGCCCTCCTTCCCCTTGGGCGTGGTGACGAGCTCGGCAACGTTACGTATCACCTTGTCGCGGGCCTGAGCTTGGCGGATGGCGCGCTTGAGGATGCCGTGCACCTTGCTCAGGGTGGAGCTGGCCAACACGTCCGTGAGGGTCTCCAACCAGTCATCCACTTCGTCGGCCGTGAGCTTCTTGAGCCGCCTCCGCCCGATCCCCGGGATGATGTGGGTCTCGGCCAGGGTGCGCAGGTTGGTGACGGTGGAGTCGGCCTTGCCTTTGAGCCCCTTGGTCAGGAAGTCTTCGACGGCATCCCGGACGGTGTACTTCTCCGGGCTCTTCACCCCGGCCTCAAGATCTCGGACGAGTTCGGTTAGCTTCTCCTGTACTTCGGCCTCAGTCTTGCCCTTACGTTTGGGACGCTTACGCCTGCCATCGGGGCCAAAGCCGAGGGAGATTGCACCCGTAAAGCCATCGCCCTCGGGGTAGATCGAGCCCTTGTACTTACCAATGAGGATTTTCGTCACGCGGTCCCCTGTCGCTCCATGGTTGCCAAACAGCGCACGGCCTAAAGCGCTTGGCGACGCTTTAGGCCGTGCGAACTGTGACAGAGGACCTACGAAAGGTCATTGTCGGATTCTTCAAGGGCGGCGATGAACTCCGCCATGTGGGCATCAGTGATACGGCGAAGCTTGCCGATTTTGATGCTGCGCAGTTGGCCCGAGCGAAGCAAGAAATAGACCTTATCCCGCCCGACGCCCAGCATCTTGGCGACTTGCTCGACGGTGTATGCCTGCACGGGGCTCATTCCCCCACCACCTCGGCCCCGCCGGTGATGAGCGTGAACCGCTGGTGTCGGTGAAGCAAGGCAAGGCAGACCAGTCGCTCACGAATGCGGTCGAGGTCAGCAGCAGAGAAGACGATGACGAACACGTCTTCGTTGGAAGTGACAAAGTCTCGCGGGCCAAAGGCTCCTGCCTCGATAATCCCGCCCGCCTCTTCCACCAGTTGGCAGACCGCAAGTACCAGTCGGTGCCAACGCACATGGCTGATGGGAACGCCCCTGGCGTTACGCCCGATGAGGATTACCCTTGCCGTGGTCTGCTCGGTCATAGCACTACGTCGCAGGTAATCTCGTTACCCCACACGTGCCAGCCAGGTTGCCGTCGGCGGGCGAACAGTTCGAGGTACGGGCCGCGTGAGCATCGCTCGATGATGGCGTACTGTTCTTCCGGCTTGTGGCTGTGCTCCTGGAGAGGGGCATAAAACCATGTGCCTTGACTGCGGAACTCGATGGGCGCGCGTCCCCGCGTGCCGAGCATCAGGTGCTCGGTTTGGTTGCGCAGGTACACACCTAGTCGAAAGCTGGGCTTAATCCAGGTGAGGAAGCTCCGGTAAGTGAATCCCCAAGCCTCCATCACCTCGAAGCCAGCCGAGATGGTTCCATTCGTCACCCATAGCCAGAGGTGAGCGTCATCATGCGCGAGGTCGTACACGCACAATGCCTTGATGGCTTCCAGATCCATTACTGGGTAGTGGTTGGCCGCGCCACGGCCACCAACCTGATTGATAGCCCAGGGCGGGTCGGCGAGGATTGTGTGGTATTTCTCCATACCGCCAGCCTCAAGCCCATCACTCCCAGACTTTGGCTAGGCTTTGTAGCTATGCAGGCGTTCTGGACGTGTAGAGGCGATCTGACGGCTTGGTGCAGGATTGGTACATCTTTGTTGGCCCGGAAGTGCAGGACGCGTCAGACAGGCGCTAAATGGGCTAGCAGGCGGCTTCTGGTCGGATCACCGGCAGATACAAGATGCCATGGCAGCTTAGGCAATGGACGTGCGGCCCACGCTCCCAACAATGATTGCCGCGCTCGGCCGCAGTGACATCAACAGTCCGCTTACATCTTTCACAATAGAGCCTCATCCCCTCCCCCTTCTGCACCTCACACCCGTTGCATTTATTATATAACTGTTATACACTCAGGCCATAATGAGCAGCCAGGGACTGGGCTAGGTTCTGAACCGCAAATGCTGCCAATGCTGAACTAGGACCATGAGCAAGCTTAAAATTGATTCACCGTTCCACCTCGCAGTTGGTATCGCTGCGCTCGTCATCGCGTGCTCCGTTGCATGCTACCTGCTGGTTCTCATGCCCAAGTGGCACCAGGAGCAGGTAAATTACCAGTCGCAGAAGGACGCTGCCGCTGCCCACAAAACCCGTATGGATGATTACAACGCCTGTGTGGCCCGTGAGTCTGACCCCGCCACGGCCACGTTAGGGAGGCTGCTGTCTCCGCAGGTGAAATGTGATGCCTACCTTAAGTAAGTTTATGGCTTGAGGGCGGCGCAGGACTGGTCGTACTTATCCAGGTAAGGGTTGCCTGTGTTGCTTGTTGGCGGGTTCTTCAAACAGGCTTGGTAAGCCTCATTCTTCTTTTGGGAGTCTAGTTGGGCCTGGGCCTCCCTTGGCTGAATTATCAGTAGGTAGTACGCAACTGCCCCAGTTAGTACTAGCGCAGAAACCCCCAGGCATATAGGCAAAATGTTCTTCATGGCTCTCCTATGCTGCCTTCCGATCCGAGAATGTTTCTTCAGATAGACCAGACTGCTGCACTATAGAATGGAAGGTGCCCAAGCGAAGGTCTTTGCGTCCCATTGGCACAATGACAATACGGCCATCCTTGCGGAACTTAGCGTGCGATCCTCGCTGTCGAACTAATCGGAAGCCGCTACGCAAGAGCACCTTTGCCACATAGTCAGAAGAGTAGGTCTTAGGCACTCTGAAGCTTCAGGCCAGTGACGCGAGCCTTTCCTACCTCGACGAATTCCGCATCGGGCTCATCCTCGAAGTAGAGTTCGAGCGCTTCACGGATGTTGGCCAGCGCCACCTCTTCAGTGTCACCTTCGCTAGCGACATTGACGTTAAGGCACTGGGCTACATAGCCATCATCTTCTTGATATACAACTACTTGAAGAACCATTAGAGGTCGCCGTTATTAACTAATTGCATGTTAACAGGGGCGACCAGGCATTACCAGCATGAGAGGAATGGGGCGCTTCATAACCCCTATGCTTAGTTTTCGACTCCGGGCCAGGTTACCGGGACGGGTTCTCCCCAACCCGCCGCCTTAGCATCACCCTCGCCACCGTGTTGGTATTCACCGGTCCCTCACAGTCCTTGGCCAGCGTCCGTACATCTGCCTCGCACACCAGGTACATGCGGGAGATGGGCTCCTTGACGTAGCGAATGAAGCCTCTTTGGCACCAGTGCCGGACATTTTCAGCGGTCACCTCTAGCCCCAGGATATCAGCGGCTTCACGAGTTGTCAGAAATCCATCTTCGAGCCAGGGGTGGGCATCCGTAAGACTGCCGGTTGTCGGTTCCTCTGGCTCGCTCATGGATCTCCTTCTTATTCTTGGCAGACATGCCGCATAGTATAATTACGACAGTAATGAAAGGGCGAGAAATGGAGGACGGTTAGCATTGGGAGATGACGATTAGCGAAAGTTCGTAGAGATACCCCCAGTCCATAGCTGGGGGTATCGATTAGCCCTAGCCCATAGCCGCTCGCGGTCGTTCACGCTTTCCTCCCCACACCACAGAATTCGTCTACTGGGTCGGGCAGGCCCCACGGGAGGACTTCATTGCGCCACTGGGAGCAGGTGACGACGCCGGGTTCTAGCAACTCCAGGCCGTCGAAGAACCGCCTGATGGCATCAGGACTGCGCAACACCAGCGGGGGCTTACCGAACTGGTTCCAGTGGCCGGCGGCCTCGTCGCTGTCCTTACCGAATACAGCATTGGTCGCGTGGTTGATGACGACGTAGCTACCGGATGGCAGGGCGTCTACCAACTGCCGCATCACGGCGTAGGCTTCTTCGTCGTCGGTGAGGTGATGGAGGATGCCCAGGAGCATCAGGCCCATGGGACGCGCGAAGTCGAGCGTTTTTCTTGCCGCATCAATAATGTGTTCAGGCTGGCGCAGATCCCCATCTACGTAGTCGCACTTTCCTTCTGGGGAACTGGCCAAGAGCGCCCGAGCGTGGGTCAGCACTAGCGGGTCATTGTCCACGTAGACGATCCGGCAAGCTGGGTCCATGCGCTGAGCGACTTCGTGCGTGTTATCGACGGTAGGCAGGCCCGTACCAATGTCGAGGAACTGCCGAATGCGGCGCTCGCCAGCCAGGAAGTGCACCGCACGGACCAGAAAGGCTCGGTCTTCGCGGGCCTGGGTGACAATGCTAGGAAGCATTGCAGCAATCTGCTCCCCCACCTCTCGGTCCACGGCGTAGTTATCTTTGCCGCCCAGCCAGTAATTCCAGATCCGAGCCGAGTGGGGCCGGCTAGTGTCAATCTTTGGCGCGGCTTCTGGCGCCAACAGATCCGGGTTGAGCTGCTCGCCTGTTGGTGTGTTCATCCATGAGCCCTTGGGTTCATCGAAGCGGGACATCGCGAGAATCCTTTCCCTGCGTCTTCTTAAACGAGCCCAGACCCGTAAGGGTGGTGACGCCTTGGTGCCGTCGTTTCAGCCTGGCGCATGGCAGCATTAAGCCCGTCCGGTTCGCTCGCATCGAGAATTACCGAGCTTGCCGTAAAACAGGCAAAGGCCGTAAACGTGCGACGCCAGGGGCTCCACAGAATCAACCAATGCGGATTTACGCGCTGGAGCTGACGCGCGATGGCCGTCTGGTTGGCGTCGCGAGAGTCGTGCGCCGCAGCCTGCTCCAGCTGGACCCTGCGGGGCCGTGGCATCCTCGTCACCTCCACACCAGCTACCTGGCCTTTTGCCAGAAAGATCACAAGCGCTCTGGCCGTGAATCCCTGGGGTGGCGAGCATGGCAACACTGGTCAGCCGGGGTAACTCTGTGGCCGTATGCAGGCGTTATGTATGCCGCGTATATCGCCAGGCCACGCGCAGGAACGGGGCGTACACTCAAGGGGTCCAACCGCAGGTCACGCGCAGGCGAGAGCGGGACGAAGATCATGAGCCGAGCTGTCACGCGCCACTGCACGGTTTGCTCTGCGCGCTTGGCCTGGGACAATACGAGTAGCCTGTGCTCACCCTGCGGTAAGGCACACCGCAGTGCACTGCATCCCCCGGCCGTCCCCGATGACTTCTGGCGTACGCCCGAGCTGCTGGCCGCTCTTGCCAACTGGCACATTGGCCAGGTCATCCGCGCGTATCGGTTGCATTCCTTCCATGGCCCCAAACCGCTGGCACAAGAGGTTGTGGCCGGCTGGCTCGGTCTGACTCAAGCGCAAGTCAGCCGGATTGAAAGCGGCGAGGCGGTCACTGATCTGGCCAAACTCATTCCCTGGGCGAAGGTCTTGGGCATTCCCGAGCGCCTCCTGTGGTTCAAGCTCTCAGCGGTATCGACACCACAAACGCGCGTCTCTGCGACTCCGGTTGTATCGCCCAGCTCGGCAGTAGAGGACTTGCCCCGCACAGAGGCGAATGCCGACGGTCCTGTAGTCGAGGTCCTGCGCCGCCAGCTCGAAGCCAGCAAGGCCGACGATGGCCAGCTTGGTCCATCTCAGGCGTTGCCGCGCGTACTGAGGGTGCTAGGCGCGTTGGCCCAGAGCGCCCGAGAAGCAAACCCGCGTGAACGTCGCGCGCTTCTTCAGATCGGGGCGGATGGCGCGGAGTTCGCGGGCTGGCTCTACCGCGACCTTAGGGATTTGCGTACCGCGGTCTACTGGTATGACCGCGCGATGGAGTGGGCGCAAGAAGCTGACGACCCGGCGATGCAGGGGTATGTACTCCTACGCAAATCGCAGCTCGCCTATGACCAGCGCGACGCTACGAGGGTCTTGTCGCTCGCTGAAGCTGCCGGGCGTACAAAGAGCCTGCCCACTGGTGTTGCGGCTGAAATCAACCAACAGGAAGCGCTTGGGTTCGCCATGCTCGGTGAGCCCCTGAGGATCGTCGAGAGCAAGCTTGACGCTGCCCGCGCACTGTTGGACAAGAGGACGAACGATCCGACTGAGCTTGGAGCGTCGTTTACATCGGGGACTCTCCTGCTTCGCAGTACCGCCTGCTACACCGAGGCGGGTAAGCCCGCCCGCGCCGCTCGTATCCTTGGGGACGTTATTGACGGCGGGACGCTCTCAGTTCGTGATGCAGGCTATTTCCGGGCGCGGCGTGCGGCGGCTCTGGCTCTGAGCGGTGAGCCAGACGAAGCAGCCACCATCGGGCTTGAGTCCCTCCAGGTCGCCGAGGTCACGCACTCAGGCCGCACGGTGGCTGTCCTAACTGACACTATGCAGGTCCTGAGTCGCTGGCAGAGCCGGCCGCACGTGCGAGCCCTTCAAGAAGCCTTGCCCCGCTGAGGAAGTCCCCTAGCCTTTTAGCCAATCCGCAACCGTCTGGATCACCTCGGCCTGGTACGCCTGGCTCTGCGGGTTGAGGTACTGCGGGTCATCGTGTACGGCAAAGCCGTGTTGGGCGCCTTCAATCTCAATGAGTGTGCAGGAGGTGGCAGCAAGCTGCGGTACAGCGCGGCGAGAGGAGTCGATCGGTACGAGTGTGTCACCCGTACCATGAACGATGAGCGTGGGAGCCTGGATCTCTCCGAGCACGGTGTGAGGCTGGAGCCAGAACACCTCGTTGAGCAGTGGCCGACCATGCCTCAAGCTCGGCGTGAAGGCGATTGACCCCTCCTCGTCGAGGACTCGCGCCATGTCCTCGCTGATGTGCTCGTCCTTCCAGTACGGCCGACTGTCGATGGTCCGCCACTTGTAGTCGAACTGGGGATTGAGAAGAACGAGCCGCGCTACCTCACCGGGTCGCTTGGCTGCGTAGTAGCCGCAGATGCCACCACCGAAACTTGCACCGAGGAGGTCTAGCTGTGTGGCTCCGGTTTGGTCCCGCAGGTGAGCCAGGGCTACCCGGATGTCGTTGAGGATGGTGGCAAGGGTCAGCTCCTCTTGACGGCCTGGACTCTCGCCGTGACCTCGGAGATCGAAGCGGAGGGAGGCAAGACCAGCTCCAGCCAGACCAGTGGCAAGGCGGGTGAAGAACCCACCCTCTTCCCGGGTCACACCACCGCCGTGTACTAGCACTACACCGGAGTCTGTCTCCCCCTCCGGCATGGTCAGGGTTCCAGCCAGGTGAAGACCGTCGAGCGTTCGGAAGGTTGTTGCATGCTCGGCCATGGCCACAGGATAGCCAGCGAGGACGTATCAGTAATGCCTCCCACGTCCCCCTCCCGCATGCTGAGACGGTAGAAAAATTTCGCGCCGACCGCTACGCGGTGAAGGGGACGGTGCCACCGGGAATAGCTGCTGATCTGGCGACCAAGCGCCGTTAGGAAGCTGGGCGAGTTCGGGCAGGCTTATAGGGAAATGGGTTGACAAGAGACGTTGTTTATGTCGTAACCCCCACTTCCCTTATAAGCCGTATTTCGGAGCTGCTCGACTACGTAGGCGTTTGAGCTGTTGAGCGGATGGCCTAAACCCAAAATTCTTATCAACCGGCGCAGCCAGCGTGCTTGCTCGCCAAACCCCACCACCCGAATCCTTTGCTTTAGCGAAGGTGAGGGTACCCGCGCGAAGCGCGGAATGCGAAGTCGTGCGCCGACCGGAGGGTACAAGAGGGGCCTAGTCGGGCGCGTCTTCCCTACCTGTCTCGCCTAGTCGAGTACGTCTTTTGATGCTGCGTTTCGTGGGAGGGCTGCTCATCTAGCAAGCTACTTGCGCGCCCTGGTCCGGCATTACCGCGCATTAGGTTTCACTTGCTAGAGGGGATCAAAGTCCGGGACGCTCTTCTCAGGGATGAGCCCTATGTGACTACGGGGGTCCGTATGCTGATGCAGTGACGTTTACCCGAAGATGTTCCTTGTCGTATTACGCCCACGCGCTCGGCGATGGTGGCAGTAGCGAGGCCAGGGATATCGACGTTGGCCGGCCTGCTAGACCCAGGAGGGTCACCCAAGGCTTCCTAATAGAGAAAGCCCCGAAAAGTCGGGGCTTTGGTGCAACAAGTCTGTAGTTATATACAAAGTTTAACACACCGCTTATGACAGTCAACCCTTTCCTGAGTCGCTCTCACAAGACGCAAAGCCACCGAGTTTTCTAAGCTAGCGACTAGGAATAACTACAGACCTTGTTACTAGCTTGCCATCATCATAATGGTAATGATTACAACGATCAAGCTTATGTTCTAGCTTGGGCCGTTGTCCGCCGCCAGGTTTGATCCGTACCTGCGCTCAAAGTACTCCCGCAATGCTATCTCATTCACTTCCCATGGCTTCATATCAAGCACGAACGCTTCATAGACCACCTGCCGATGGCGGGTCGGGTACATATGCCAGCCTACCTTCATTGGCACCTCCCCTTTTACTTTGAGCGAGCGAGGATCCGTAGGCATGCTCAGGGCAGCGTTCTCTACCTCAGCTCCCTTCGTATATTCCGCAATACTGCGCTTCTGCTCCGGTCGGGCACTGCGTTCAACCCCAGTCAACTCAACCGGGTCCACCGGCACGATGCCGGGGCGTGGTCGTGGCGGCTCGCGGTCGGCTAGTTGTTTCTTGAAGTCCTTACGCGTCGCCATTGATGATGCTCTCCGCTAGTTGCCTATACGCTTCGGCCGCCCGGTGCTCAGGATCGTAAATCATGACGGGTTGTCCAAGCTCGTTTGCTTGGTCGACAACCGTGCTCTTAACCACGCTGGTCTTAAATAGGCTGTCCGGGTAGTCCTTGATGATGGACTCTAAGAGGGACGACGAGATCAGAGTTCGCTCTGCCTTAGTGAGCAAGATGTTGCGGAGCTTTAGCTTCTTGTTGTACTTCTGTCGAGCGCGGTTAATAGCGTCTATCGCCTGGGCTAGCCCATCTTCTGAAAAGCTGCTTGCGGCAACTGGAATGATTACCTCGTCGGCCGCGGCAAGCGCGTTATAAGCCATGAGACCTTCGGCCGGCGACGTATCGAATATCATGTAGTCGTATTCGGCATCCAGTGGCTTTAGGATCTCCTCTAAAGTCCACATGTCGTCCGGCCGCATCCCCATCTCTACCTTAGCTAGGTCTCCGTGAGCCGGAAGTACGTCAAGACCAAAGCTGGTGGTCTGGATAACAGAGCGAGGGTCACGATTAGGGTCTACGAAGAGGTCTTTGAGGCTGGTCTCAAGGGTATACGGATTGAGCCCCACACCGAGGGTGGCGTTAGCCTGGCGGTCAAGATCTACCAGGAGCGTCCGCTTCCCTGCTTGATGAAGTGCTGTTGAGAGATTAGTGGCAGTAGTCGTCTTTCCACTTCCACCTTTCCGTATGATGATTGCGATCTTCTTTGCCAAGCCACCGTGCTCCAGTATTGGATTTATCTTAACAGAAGCGCGGAAGAAAGGAAGCGTGGTTCCGTGCTAGCACGCAAGCGCAAGAACGCTTCCGAGGTACTGCACTTCCGTAGCTCTGAACTTCTTTTCTTCTACGGAAGCTTAGAAGAAAAGAAGAATTCTAGCATAGAAGAACAGTACTGTAGTAGAATGGAAGTATAACTGGAACTTGTATCATGCAGAAACAGCAAACGGCCCTAGCTCAATTGTCTAGGGCCTACGTCTCGGAACAACTCCGACTGGACGAGCGAGCCGGTACGGGGATTCGAGACGATTTTTGGATTGCCCTCGCCGGCCAGCTCGTACAAGGTAGAGCGGCCAATCTGAGCCGCCGGAAGAAGTTGGCCCGTTGATTGCACGCTGGCCATAACCTCGGCCGATTTCACCGATCCAACTGCGCAGCTCGGCTTTGAGCCCCAGCCGAAGACTTAGCAAGCTCCTTTCAAGCTGTCTTCGAGACGAGCGCCAGCTGCAAACCATGCCCAAATTCCTACGCGCAGCCCCTCCCATCGCAGGGTAGGGGATTTTCGGCATTGCTACACGCGCTACAACGTAGCAGCGCTAGTCCTTCGCTAGTTAATGCATTCTAAAAACAATTGACTTTCTCAAACAAATTCCTCAATATAACGAGGTTCGGCGAAAGTCGAATGACAATTGACGCCTATAGCAAAGGGTCAAAACGGTGCAGGCTAAGCTCGCCCAGGCCGACGTTATGAGCAACGTAACCGGCTATATCAACGCGGGAGGGCGGGGCACGCGGCTAAACCCTGTCTTTGCGCCCGATCCAACCTACGGCATCTCTAAAGCGCTCCTTCCCGTGGGTAATCCTCCAGTCGTGCTGGTTGAGCATCAGATCAACAAGCTCAGCCACGCGGGCGTTACCAACGTCGTCGTAGGTGTTGGCGACCATTACCACGTCGTCGACCACATCGAAGGTGTGTACGCGAAAACCTCCCACGTTCATGCCCTGAGCATGGATAAGCAGCTCGGCAATGGCGGCGACCTCGTTCGAGCGATTCGCAGCAATCCCGATCTCTTCGGAGAGCACATCCTGATCGTCAACGTCGACACTCTGGTTCAGCTCGACGAACGCGATTTGGTCAACGTCCACCGCGCGCGCAATGCCGATCTGACGATCGCGCTCACCCAGAAAACGGGTGTTCCCAACGAGGGTGCTTACTACGTCGGCCACAACGACGAAGTCGTCTTTACTCGGGAGGTGATGACGAACTCGATTAGCGAGAAAGAGGCGGCAGAGAAAGCCGCTTATCGCGGCAGTAGTACCGGTGCGCTGGTGATCCGCCGTGAACTCCTGCTCAATCTGGAGTGGTCCTCCGCCGACGGCCCCCTGTCCCTGTATTCGGACATCGTCGCACATGCCCTCGGCCGGGGCTCGGCCTTCGCATACAGCAATGGCACCAAGTTCTTCATCGACATCGGCACCGTCGATACCTGGAACTTCGCGCTTAACCGCTCTAGCGAGTACCAGCCATACCTACACCACAAACACCGCAGATAGGAAGGACGGACAAATGCAGGGTCTTACCCATGAGCAGGCCCGATTCTATCGGACCGCCGGCTACTTCAAGCTGCACAACGTGCTCGGGCCAGCGGAAACCGCCGAACTGAGGCGCTTCGTCGCAAGTGCGAAGCTCGCCGAAGAAGAGCGGCGCAGTTCCCGAGGGAGCAGCGAGCCGGTCATCAAGCTGTACGGCCTGTACGACCGCGACCCAGGGATCGTTAAGAGCCTAATCACGCATCCGATGCTGGTTGGCGCTCTGCAATCACTCGTCGGGCCGAACGTGGTGTTCGTGACGAACCGACACAACCACGCAACGGTCAACGACAGCGCCAGTACCAAGTCGGAGGCCCGCCTTCATCGGGACATCCTCCAGCCCACACGAGGCCTCCTGACCGCGGTCGTCTACCTCGAAGCGTCAACGATCGAGAACGGCTGCACTCATCTGCTCCCGGCCAGTCAGAACCTCCCCTTCGTCGGTGTGCCGCAGGCTGACGGTGGCGGCACGTGGATGGACGAACACCGAGAGTACGACGGGCTCCTGGACCAGGCGGTACCGATGCCCATGCCCGAGGGAAGCATCCTGCTCTTCGATGGGCTGGCCTTCCATAGCGTGGGCGTAAACCAGACCGACAAGACCCGCATGAGCATCACGCTCGGCTTCAGGGCAGCGGATGAGCTGGAGGCGCACCCTGATCCGAAGCGTCATGTGCTGATCGCGGGCGAGTACATCTACCGCGGCAACGACCGCTAGCGACTCGTAAGCGTCGCCAAGCCCAATGGCCTGCCTCTCGCTTGAGGCAGGCCATTCTACTATTGAGGATTTACAGCAGGCCCAGATGGTCTAGGCACAAGTATCCGACCTCGGTGTCAGTGAGCTCGCCGGCGCGTAGCTGTTTGCGAAAGTCGTCAAGTGTGACCAGCACTACTTCCGTTTGCTCAGTGTCGGTGCTCTGTGGTTCACCCACTTTGCGGCAGTTCTTCGCCACATAGCAGTAGCGCATCATGGTCGAATACGCATCATCGATGCATGTCCCGACAAACTCAAACTCGCCATCATATCCGGTTTCTTCGATGAACTCCCGGCGTGCGGTTTCCATAGGCTGGTCTCCCGGGTCTACAAAGCCGCCCGGAATCTCGCGAAGTATCTGCTTCGGGCCGGGCCGATACTGACGCACGAGAATAATCTTATTGTCCGGCGTAAGCCCGACGATGGCAGAAGCTGGTCCTTCGACCTTTATGTAGAAGTCCGCCTTAACGCCATTAGGCAGCTCAAATATGACCTCATCAATTTTACGGCTGTATTTCTTGAAAGCCTGAGTGCGACTCAGCTCGTTCCATTCGTGGATATTTGACATCTGTTCCTTCCGATCTTTATCCCCAGTTATTATATACTAGCGCAACCGCTTCTCTTAGGATCGGGTGAGTGTTGGGTGAACGTTTGCCCTGCGTATATTGGTGGCCCGGCCCGATCGTCCTTGCTGGCCGAACTCTCCGATCAGAGGAAAACCCTCCCTATAGGAACCGCGCGAGCCCTCGTTGCCGTTATCCGATCTCTGGGCTCTGGCATAGGCTACAAGTCCGGGTGTCATCAAACAGGCCGGACAGACGCGATCGGTTAAACAGCAGCTCGAAGCGCTGGAAGACGCCGAACTAGAGGCGAGCGGCAATCGCAGCGTCGATGGGCAGATCCCAGAAGGCTGACCAGTTACACTAATACATGTCTCCGTATTCGCTTATCAAGTTATAATTTGATGTATGAAGTTTGCGCTTGATGACTACCACAGGAACACACCTGAGGATATACTGCTTGGCGATCTAAAATTGGTAGCCGATAAATTAAGAAAGAAATCAGTAACTCGCTACGAATATGAGGATAACGGTAGATTTAGTACCACAACGTATGTTAGAAGGTTTGGCTCATGGTTCAACGCACTTGAAAGAGCTGGTTTAGAGAAAACACGAACCCCAATGAATATACCCGATGAGGAGCTTTTCCATAACCTGGAAGAAATCTGGGTGACATTAGGTAGACAACCAAGGTACCGCGAGGTATTAAAACCTGTTTCTAAGTACAGCGTCGGTGTTTACGAAAAGCGTTACGGCAACTGGAGAAAAGCACTAGAAAGGTTTGTAGAGTTTATTAACAACGACGGCGACAGTCACACAATTGAGCCAGTCGAAGGAAAAGTTGTTAATCTTTCCTCGCACAAGACGACCAGAAATATTAACTGGCGTTTACGGTTTGTCGTGATGAAAAGGGACAATTTTAAGTGCCAGTCCTGTGGGCGCTCGCCAGCCACCGACCCTAGCGTTATACTCCACGTCGACCACAAAAAACCTTGGGCGAATGGTGGCGAAACCATATTTGATAATCTTCAAACCCTTTGTTCAGTTTGCAATATCGGTAAGAGCAACCTTTAGGCGGTTCCGCGTCGCACAATGGCTCTTTGGCGGCGCCAGGCTCAATGGCGAGCCGATCCCTTGCCGGCAGCGACTAGATGTGGTGTGACCGAGTGTTTTCCATGCGGACGTTAGCCTCAGATGGGTGTTCGGGTTTTGGGGGTGGTTGACATTCCAGGTGAAGATGATGAAGCAATAGCGGAAGCCCCTTAAAACAAACCCGCCGGCCAAGCTCTCCCATGAGGAAAGCCTGACCGGCGTAGCGAGTGCGGGAACAAGGGGTAGAACGATAAAGGGTCATTGGCCAGGCACCCGCAAGTTGTTGTTGCGCAGATAGTTCACCAGCTCGCGCGGCACCCAGTCCATAGCATCATTCACGGCCACGCAGAGCTTTGGGAAGTTCCTATGTGAAGTTGTGTCCAGCATCGTTCTGCAAAGAAAGCCGATCTCTACGTTACCCGTGGCGCGATATATGAAGATGGACTCAAGGCGCTTGTCCATGAAGTCAACGGCACCCCAAGAACTATCGACATCCACCCATACATGTCTTTCACTGCTGATGCGGCTATTAATTTTCGTTGGAACGCGAGTGTTGTCGTATTCTGACTTCGTGGTCGTCGGCCATTTGCCAGCTTGTTGCACCACTCTCGCGAAGTCTTGCACCAACCTATTGAGCTCGTGAACCTGGGCGACCGCTTGGATATATGCTTTACGCGCCTCCGGCGGAATGGCGTTATCTACAGCTTGATTCCAAGACACCATAAGGATGCTCCTACCCTTTCGGCCCAGACTGATCTCTGTCGATCAACTCCGGGATACTCATGACGTTTCCATGATTTACATATTCAAACATGAGTTGGCAATTGGGTCAAGAGCACACTATTTATATAGATAGATCGCCGCATCAGCCACAGCTCACCTTAAATTGCTTCAGCATTCCATACAGAAGTATCGCTTGCCGCATCTGTCTATCCTTGGATTCCGTCCATAGAACGCTACCGCTTAATCCGCGACGATATGGCCGTGCCTATCCGGCAAGCTACTTGGAGTCCTATGGTCCAATGCGAGGCCAGCATTCGATGTCGCGAACCAGCGACCCACGTCATTCGCCTCAAGCGTGGCGACCGATACGCCTGCGAGCCGCACGCCATCCGAACGCTTGAGCGCGAAGAAGGCGCCACCATCCAAGGTCTGCCCACGGTGTATGTGGCCATCATCGACTACGGCGAGACCGCTGAACCCACTCCGCTCGTAGGAACAAGCGAACACGTTGTGATGGCCGCGGCCGTCGCCGAGCTGCTCGCTGGCGAGGCTGCCAAGGTGACCGACGCCTTCCTCGCCGAGCACCCCCGGCCCGACTATACGGACGAACGCGCGGTTGCCGCGTGGCTAGAAGCGCTGGAGACGGCGTACTTCGTTCCGATGGTCTCGGTTGAACCACTGCCCATCCTTCCCCACCTTCCCCGACCCTGAAGGGAGGTAGCCAACCGTGGCTACCAAGATGATCCAGGTCGACGACTACGACGGCAAGACGGAGGGAGCGACACCCCGCTTCTTCTCGCTGGATGACAGGTTCTACCGGCTGGACCTGGCCGGCTCCAACTACGACAGGCTGCGTGCGGCACTCCAGCCGTTCATCGACAAGGCCCAGCCCACCGACGCGCCCAAAGGCGGGAGGCGTACCCCTGCTGCCGATGCCAACGGTCACAGTGAGCCGGACCCCGCGGACGTACGGGCCTGGGCGAAGCGCGAAGGTATCGAGGTCAACGACAAGGGCCGCGTTCCTGAGGAGGTGACCAACCGCTACAAGCTAGCAATGGCCGACGCCGCCAAGGCGGGCCAGGCCGCACAGTAGGACGCACCGAATAGGGCGCCAGGCTTCAACGCCCCTGACTCAAGGACGAGTCGGGGGCTGCTTCATTTACAAGTTGCATCCTTAGGCCAAGAACGCCATACCTCGCCTCATCCTGAGGTGTATAGATCTCATACATACTAGATTTCAAATAAGGCTTGTCGGATTCTTGGTAGCCCAGCCAGGTGGCCGGAACGTCAGTGATAAGGGTTTCAAACGTGGCGTATCGGAGTAGCCCGATGACCTTAGTGCAGGTGCAGCGACCCGAAAGATTATCAGCAAATACGATCTCGTCTCCAGGCTCGATGGTTTGACGCTTCTCGTCGTAGAGCCTGAGTTCAAGAATCTTGGTGCCTTGTACAAGCCGTTCGAATGCTTCGTGTTCGAGTCTCATACGATGCTGCACGAACATAACTCTATACTAGTCGGGGAGATCGTTAAGGCACTCTCAATTCAACAAGGAGTCGAGGCCACTTCATTCCCTTCAGAAACCAAACAGGTAATGCGATATAAGGATCGACCCCACCCCTACTGCCAATGCAACTACAGTCCCCAGCACTATCTCCCGGCGTTTAGCCTTCTTTTCAAGTTCTCGAAGTCGAGTTTGCAACGTTCGGTCTAGATAGGCGTCAACCGCCTTAGCTTCCTCTTCGTCGAGCGCCGCCCTGCGCACGGCGTCTTCTGATCGGCGCTCGGCTTCAGCGGTCTGTTCGCCAAGCTGCTTAATGATTACCGAGCGCAAGCGGACTTCGGCTTGCAGCTCATCTAGCAACTCAGCCGCATTCGATAGCGCCTCGCTTACTTCCTGAGCCCGCTCCTCAAGCGTTGCACCGGACGGACCGAACCGCTTCCGCAGCAGGTTCGCCATTTCTGCGCTAACCCTAGGTATGGGCGTAAGGGGAGCAGCTATGTCAAGGGATTTAGCCAGCTGGGCGGCGAACTGCCGCAGTAGCTCACCGCCTCTATCTATCGGCTCAGGCGATTGACCCACCGAGTCATTTATGTCCATCGCCTCCGCACTAATCCTTAGATGATCGAGAACGGAACTTCTGTCACGCACGAACAGTAGCCTCACACACTTGCAGCACCTGGCTAAGTTGCTGAACGTAGCCTCGTCGGTTGCCCGCCTTAAAGACCTCATTGAGCACATGTGCAACCATCTGGCTTCTTGCAAAGTTCGAACGGTTGGCCGGCGACCCTATGATGCCGGTCTCATCGAGCGGCAAGGTTGAAAAGACTGGGAACTCGCGGCGTAGGCCACCGCCAACAATACTCGGCTCACCCAACTCGATGACCGAGGGGAAGTCGTTGCGACCACTAACGAGCCAAATAGCCAACTCACCGTCGCTGTACTCGCCCGGCGACAGCAGCCGGGCAGTTGCTTGCCTTGATATGTCGAGCAGCGACAGTTGGGCGTAGAGAAGAGTCCACAGCTCCTCCAGGCCCATTAGCGCGCTCTCACTCGCCAGACGCAACTCGACATCGAGGACGGCATATAGCGCGTCGCTCGCCGCCGCGCCGCGCCCACTTTGATCGGAGTATGTCTGGGCCTTAAATTCGATTCGTGCAGCCGGTCGAGCTCCGGCGTCCCACTCGCTTGCATCGATCCGGAGAGTAGATATGGCATGTTCGTTGTAGCCTTCAAGGCGCCACGTTGGTGACGAAGACCCACCCCACAGCGCCTGGTTGTCCCTGGCCCAGGCGGTAACATCGGCCTCGCCGAGCACTTCCTTTAGGGTGTCATCGCGCTCTTCGGCAGTTACTCGCGAACTCGGCGCGCCTGCTGATGTCAGGAAAGCAGCCGGGGTGTGCGGCGTGAGTACGGCGATGCGACAAAGCAGGTCAGTCGGTCGCTCTGTATCTGTTGGTTGTGTGGGGCCTCGTTGCATCAATGGGCTGCGGCGTGACGGAGAGAGCTCATAGACCGTTGGAGGCACGGGCGGCAGCGCTGCTGCCTCCTGGCGGTAGAACGCGAGAAAGGTAAGGATAAGGATCTCGTCCATGGGCAGGGTTTCTCGGACGGTCTTTGAACTCTGCTCACGGATGAATTCGGTCTTCGAGGAGTCTTGGTGGAGCTCCGGGAATACGTCCGATATCACTTCGGCCAGTAGTTCAGGTGGCAAGAGAGCTGCCGCGAGTTGGTAGCCCTTCGCGCTGATCGAGTTGATGACCTGCTCATGTTCCAGGACAGTAATTGAAAGTGCAAGATACCTGGCCACTAGCCTCGGGTCATCACGCATGGCTGCCGCTACGCGAGCGTTGAGCGCTTCGGCATCTCCGTACTCGCGCCACACGCGATAAAGAAAGAGCGCCATCTGCGGCAAAGGGATGAGCACGGACTCTCGTTCGTCGGCTTCCGCCACCTCCTCGGCAAACGACTGACCCAATTCTTGCAGCTCGGATTCACTGAGCAGTGGTTCTTGCTGACCTGGCTGGCGTGTAGCTATCTCCAGCCAACCAAACAGTATCGTTCTAAAGTCCATCCGCGATTGGTGCATCAGTGACAGGGCTAGCATCTGGCGATCTGGCCGCGGAATCCTGCGAAGGAGCGTGACGATAGTGAACGCCGCCCGCGAAGCTGGGCTGTCCGGGGATTGGAGACTATCGTGTCCTTCCAGCTGATCGGTGATGTTGCTGATGCTTCGCGCAAGGGCCTCAGCCTGATCGGCTGGAAGCTGATCCGCTCGCTCCAAAAGCTTCTGAACGACAAGCCCAGGGTCGTTGTTCTCGATTAGTGCTGTTAGCAGCTGGGTACCGACGTCAGGGTCAGTCGTCGAGGCGGCGGTATCAACATCAGAATCCAGGATATCGCCAATAGGTAGGCCGTACATAAAGTAGCGATTGAAGTAACCTGGGGCGCAGATGCGTTTTTCCTGCGACCAGCGGAGCACCTCTTGACTGGATTGTGGCCCGCGTGTTTCTGGATCGAAGCGCGGAAACATCTCCTTGAGAAGCCCCAGGACCTTGCTCCCAAAGGAGTTGACCTCAGCTCTCAAGTCGTCATCGCTACGATTGACACCTTCGAGAAAGATTTCCTTGTGGGCGCTCACAAACTTATAAGCGCTTCCGGAGAAGACCCGTAGAGCTTCGATTAGGACCACGTCCGCAATATTTACTTCGGCGGGTAGCGCCGGAATCGCAAACTCTAGGGCGCTCAGAAGCAGCTTGCCGGCACGTATGGTTTGCACTTGTGGCCAGACGTATCGCTCAAGCGCGACTTGGAGTCGATAAGAGTCTTCTGCCGCCGGCTGTACCCCAAGCCCGTCCAATAGCTGATAGAGATCTGTGAGCATGATCCCTTTGAGCAGCGACTCGTCGATCCGAGGCACATGAAGCGGTAGCTGTACGATCTTCTCCAGGAAGCGAACTCCCTCGGAATTACCCTCGTATTCCTTCCCCAGTACTTGGGCGACAATCTTTTCATCGAAGGCCAGTACGTACGAAACATAGTCGAGGTCCGCCGCAAGCTTTACGATTCGAAAGGTAATCGCAATCTGCTCCGGCGGAAGCCGGTCGATATCGTCCATGAGGACGATCACCCGGCGCGGAGTCTCTCGCTCGGCCTCTGCCTCGACAATTAGACGCAACCGCTCTCGCAGTTCTCGAAGCGAGACATTACCAAGTGCGCCGGCAACGGAGATGATGGAACCAACGATTGCCTTAGTCAGAAAGTTTAGCCCCGCTATCGGCTCAACGATACGAGCAGTGCGCTCGAACCTACGAGCGACTTCCTCGCGATCCCGCTCCAAAGGCTGATTGAGAGCGTCGGCAATATCCCGGAGAAAGTCAGCCGCGATAGCGTCTTCTTTGTCGTAGAACCACGGATTGAACTCGATTACGGAGAGGTGTTCGCTGTATTTATCCTCCAGCTCCTGCTTAACGAGACGGAGGATACTAGTTTTGCCGTGCCCCCATGGCCCATAGAGACCGACAACAAAGCTCGCTGGATCTGTTCTTGTGCCAAGGAAGTGCGCGAGCCGCTCAACAAACGGCCTTCGGCCGAGCCGGTCTTGATCTAGGTCGCCGATCGGGACGTCCGCTACTGATGCTGGTGAAGTTCTAGGCTCGGACTCGGCATCGGGGGGCGCCTCGGTTGAGCCCCCCGCTTCGTCTTCGCTGGAGGACCCGTGAGCAGAGCTCCATGGAAATCTCAGTGGCACGGGCCTTAGTGTGTCAGAGCTCCATGTTCAGGGAACCGGGATTGGCAGAGCTCACACCAGCTCGCGCCCAGAGACCGAGAACTCACTTACTCGGCGTAGGTTGTCGGCAATCGCCAGGAGGGCACCCGAGCACACCACCATCAGGCCATCGACTGCCAGTGGCCCGATGTGGGAGCTCAAGGTGTCCTCCCCGTAGGAGCTGAGCAACCCCGCCATGTGTCGGTACGAGATGACGGCCGCGATGAGTGCCACAGCCGAGAATCCGCCGTACCTAAGCGCCCGCCACCGCCATCCCGCCGGCCACTGCACGCGGGCAATGACCTCAAGGGCTATAAGCAGGGCCACCGGCCAGAAGGCCGCCGCGACGATCGCCCCGACCTGGGGATGCGGTCGTATATAGCTGTGCGCCACGTTGGCGGCGAGCGATGCCCCCACGCCGGTCCCGAAGCCGAGACGAGCCCAGGCGCGTCCCCTTGTGGCGGTCGCCTCCATCAGAAGTCCGTCCGATTCCCGGCCGCATGGTAGTCAAAGGCGTCTCGCCACCGCCGTGCGCTCGATATGGCGTCCTCCAGGAACCGCTTCGCCGCATAGCCCGCATCCTCTATCTCGCCCTTGCCCCTCGCATGGGGCAGGTCACCGATACCGGAGTGCAGGGCGCGCAGGCAAGCGGCAAGCGCCTCCTCCAGGCCGTCAAGGGTCGCCTGGTACGGATTCTGGTAGCCAAACACTCCCCTACTCCTTCAGCACATCGAGCGCGTCATCAAAGAGAGCAACGCGGTACATGGCGCGGTCCCGCTCGGGTTGCTCTTGGACTCGGGCCGACAGATAGCGCTTGCGGTTTTCGTTGGTTACGAGAATCAGGCAACCGCGCGACTTACGCCCTTGGCCCTCCAGATGTTCCCAGAACAGGTTGTATATCGGGAACTTACTCGTAACTTGAGTACCCCATTGGCTGCCGCGGTCGATTTCGATATAAAAGTTCGAGCGATAGCGCTTGCCGCCGTCTATCTCATCGAGGATGACAAAGGCGTCCGGCTTGAGCGTTTGCCCAGCGACCTGACGCCAGCACGTAGGCTCGGACTCAAGAGGTTTGCTGCCTGGAGCTAGGTCATAGGGCAACGTAAGCTGACCCGCCCGGGACGCCTCGACAATCCGCGCCCATAGCTCGGGTACAGCAAGCGTGTGCGGTATGAGTGGTGAATGCCAGGCGTACTTACGCCGAGGCCGGTCGCTGACTAGCCCAGCTATTTGGAGTCCGGCAATGTCGAGACTGTAGATAGAGCTTTTGGTGGCGTCACGCTCTTCCAGTCGAGCGAGTATCCCGTGTTTGGTAAGGCGACTGAGTACCGCTCGGCATTTGCGCGCTCTGGATAGTTCGCTTGCCGCATGGCCGGTATCGGCGCGTTCGGCGAAGAAGATCCGCCTGATCTGAGACGAGGACATCAGTTTGAAGCGACCGACGTCTTCGATGATGGCAAGGTCCCGAGGAGTAAGACGAGGACGGAGCCAGCCCAGGTAGGAGGTGGTGACATAGGGCATTAGAAAACTCCCTCATGGAGTATGTCTGTGGCAAAAATCTGGCGTTCGCACCTGGTAGAGGCCCTTGCGCGACGGGGCCACGCGGTAGGGGTGACGGTAGGTTTTAGCACCGCTCGCGGTAGGGCTGTCGGTAGGGCAAAGTTGCCGATCTTGGGCGCCAAACGGTAGGTCTGGCGGTAGCCCAGACGGTAGGGATGTCGGTACCCGTGCCGGGAGTCCTGGCGGTAGATCGGGAGGATCATGCCAACTCCTCGCGCCCTGGTCGCTCCTCGCCCTGGTCGCCTTTGCGGTAGCCCTGCTGACGCGCCGCAATCTCGCGCTCTACTGCCGAGGCAGACCGTCCCCATTGGCTTCTCGACGTGGCGCGTACCAGATCCGCCGACACCTTCTTTGGCATAGGCGGGAGCGTGGCAATGGTGGCGGGTGGCAGCGTCTCATCGTTAACCGTGGCTTGAATAATGGCTTGGTATCTGCCGAGATTGGACGCATCGGCTGGCTTTGCATAGGGTTCCATCAGGCGAGCGACCGAACGGGCATCGTCGGGTGTGGTCTCGAAGAAGACGTGATGGCGGGCCGTATCAATCGCACTGGCCGCGGAAGCCATCTGACGTTCCCATTGGTGGGCGATGATGAGGCCATAGCCGTATTTGCGTGATTCGGCCAGGACCGTCTCAATGCTCAGTGGCGTATGAAGGAAATTTTGGGCTTCATCAAGCGCCAAGATCCACTGCTTGCGGTCGCCCTTTGACCTCGCCTGTGCCGCCTGAAAGCCCTTGGTGAAGATCAGGCTGCCAAAGAGCTTAGCCGTATCGTCCCCTATCAGCCCCTTGGGGAGCCGGGCTAGCAGGATCTTATTATTCGCAAGGATATCCCTCATATCCAGGGCATTTTCGCTCTGGCCGAGGGTCAAGCGGACGGCGTCGTTAAAGAACAGCGGTTGCACGCGGTGCATGACGGGTGCGATAAGGGTAGACCGCTCACCCGGCTTCATCAGGCGATAACGACCCCAATGCTCGACCAGACTCTTGTTGTCCAGTTGGCCGATGATCCGACCGAGGAACGCATCATCCGTGAGAAGCGGGATTACGTCGAGCAAGGTCATGCCGGGGACGCTGGCGAGGGTTTGAATAGCAGGCCGCAGGTAGTTGTTCGTGGTGATGGCGGCCGAACTCGGATAGATCCCGGCAAAGATAGCCATCACCTGATCGGCAACAACGCTCGGCCGGTTGGTGCCTGCAAATATATTGAACGGCACCGGGAAGGGGTCAGTCGGATCAAACAGAATGACGTCGCGTACACGGTCCCTCGGGATGAGGGGCAATAGATCATCGATAAGATCGCCGGCCGGGTCGAGGACCCCACCCCCGTGGCCTTGCTCAAAGAGCTGGGCCATGATGTTGATGATGAGCTGAGATTTGCCCGTGCCAGTCTTGCCTTGCAGGTGCAAATGCTTGGGCAGGTCCGCAATCGGCAGGGCGATCAGGCGAGTATCCGTGGGGTCGGTACTGGCCCCCACCGTCACCCGATCCGGGCCTGGACTCGGAAGGCGACGGTCCGGGGGCAGGTGCCGGGCCTTGGCGGGCGGCAGCCCCGCCACGTTGGGCTCTCCAGTCGGAATGCCAAGGAACGCGGTCAGTTCATCGGCCCGAACGCGCGCTTCGTACAGCAGCGCGCCCGCTCGCTCGCTGACGCGCTCGGCAATTCGCCCCGCATAGAGGTAGTCCGCGAACCGGGTACCGTTACCGTGGGCACTGGCCAACCCCCGGTAGAGGCGGTCAACGACAGCCCACGAGTCTTCGCCTGTGGCGGCCAGACGTACGAGCCCAATAAAGCCGTGCTCCGGCTGCTTGGTGGTGGTTTGGCGGGTGTGGTGTGAGCCGTAAATTATCCACTGCATGACCGCGGCCTGGTCCTCGGCCAGCGGCCCGAATTTACTGAGCAGGTTAGCGGCAGTGGCCTCTGCCAGATCGATCTGAAACGGGGTACGGGCCGTGGTGGTTCGTAGTTGCCGGGCGGCTTGCCAGTACGTGGAAGCCACCAGATCGTCAGTAGCCGGAAGGACACTGGACCCCGGCATGTGCGTGGTAATCATCGCCCGAATCTCTGGGGCAAGGTTGCGGGGTGCCGTGAAGTACCAGACAAAGCCCCGCCAGTCGCAGTAGACATCGACCACAAGTCTTGGCCGACCAAGGCCGTTGAGGTGCCTGGTGAAGTTCAAGAGAGCCTGATGAGAGGTGTCCCGAGGGAAGAAGGCGGTATACGTCACACGATCTTCTGATGGTTGCCACATGCCAAGCCTCCGGTTGGTTGCCAGTATCAGGGCGATGACCAGCCCGCCGAGCGCGGCAAACAGGGCGAGGGGCACAAGCGCAAGAGCAAGAGCAAGGAAAGAAATAATCACAACTGCTATCGTCGGCGAAAGCCCACGTCCGCACCTATAGCGAGACTTCCAAAACACAAGCGTTTGCTCAGGTTCCCCGGCGGGATATTGCTTATTGACCCGCCGGGAACCTCGGTCCTGTCGGCCTTTAGAACTTGGTCGTACGCGTAACCGCAAGGACCGCTACGGCGATCAGGGTCGTGACTGACACGATGATGAAGACCCACAGCGGCGGCAGAAGCATCAGGATCCCGATGGACGCTATCACGGCAAACCACCGATACATCTGTGCCTGCCAGGGCTCTGGCTCGCCCTTCGGTACGAGGGCCTTGGACGCCTGGCACAACTTCCGGTGGATGGCCAGCATGTCGATGTCCCTCACGGTGCCTCCTGAAGAAGTCGCTGCCGCTGGTCTTCGAGGGCGGCGAGCTCGACGCGCGTACGGTCCGTGAGCTCACGGACGATTCGCTCGTCATCCGCCTTGATGGCCGCAAGCTCGGCGGACACCACCGCCAACTCGGCTCGGCAGGCTTCGAGTTGCTCGGCCGTTGCCGATAGCTGGACCTGGCAGCCGGTAGCGGCGTGTTGGTGGCGAGCCGTTTGGGCCTGCTCAGCCTGAAGCCCCGCTTTGACCTGTGCGAGCTGGCGAGCGAGCGCGTCATTCTCTCGCTGGAGACGCTCGGCCCATCCAATGGCCGAAGCGACTTCCCCGGCCAGTCGCTTCGGGTCCTTGGCGTAGGCCAGGCCGAGGATGATGACAAACTCGATGCCGCTTGCGACGGCAACAAACGCGGTTGTGTCAGTCATCGCAGGACCTACCGCCGCTCGCGCCGAATGGTCACCTCGTCGGTGTGGTTCCCGAGAATCCCGGCGATGTGCTTAGCCGTGGCGTCAGCCAACGCCAACTTCAACCGCTCGCAGATAGCCTGATCCTCCGGCCAGCCCGTACGCTGGGCATCACTCGCCCGCTTGATGGCCTCGATAGCGGTTAGCATGACGCCAGCCGCGGCCTCCTCTTTCTGCCATGCCTGGTACGCGAAGTCGGCGGCTTGCGTCAAGGCGCCTGCGGTAGCCGGGCGCGGCAAGTCCCGCCGCGCGTCACGGAGCGCGGACAGGCGTGCCTGTTCCAGGCCGTCCATATCGAACTCACTCATCGGTTGGTTTCCTCTTCCTTGCTTGTGGGCTGGTGTTGCGTCGCGCCCAGCGTGGCGCAGCCGACTGCCCTGGTCTGCGCCACGCTTTGGCGGGATGGTGGCGGCTAGGTGCGCTCGCACATGGCTTCTGACAGGACGAGAAGAAGCTCGTGCTCTGGGCCGGGAATCCGTCGCCATTGGTCGATGGACCAGGAGACTCCCAGCAGGGTGATAACCCGATAGCGCCGGTTAGCAGCGCTGAGGCCCGTGCCTTCAATTTGCAGCAGCAGCCGATACGCGCGCTTGAGCCTGTCGGCCTCGATGTAGAGCCCGGCGAACTCATGAACGCCGGTCAGCGAGTCGATGGACGTGATGAGGTAGCGCCGGATGATGTAGCCGGCCGTGTGCAGCGGCTCGTTCTCCCCCACTCCGGCCAGCTGGCGGAGCATCGGGAAGAAGGGCAAGCACTTGGGCCGAGCACCCCAGCCGACGAGCTTATGCAACTCCTCGGCGAGGTGGTCGGGATTGGGTTCGGGACTCATTTAGAAGAAACCGCCTTCCGGCCGCTCAGGTGGTTGGGGTCGACAGTCCTGATTGAGCCAGGAAGGCCGGTGGCCGTGGCAGATCTCTCGCGGCCAACCTGGCGGCCAACTGGTGGCCGCGACCCCTCCCTGGCGGCCAGCGCTTCCCCTAAACCCGACAAAAGCGTCAACCTTGCCAGCTTTGCGGCACTTTGCTTAACTGGGAATATTGGTAATCCCAGAGGAGAACAACAGATGGGAGGAGAACAATCAGGAGAAGAGCGTGAGTTTCGGCCGTCTGTTGACCTGAGAGAATTACAAGGGGAAGCCGATCCGCCGGAAGCTCAGGGCAGGGAAACAGCCTTCCACTTAGAGGCAAAGCCGATAGACGAGGGGCTGGAAGCACTAGCATGGATATGCACGTTGGACCTAGAGGATCCAAAGCGTGTTGCGTTTGAAGCGCAGCTAGACGCATTACCCAAAAGGAATCCTCAAAAGGCTTTAGAGTTCTACCGGGCGGGTAGTAGGTATCCCAACCCACTGGTTCGACATGCGATTGCCGAAGGACTTGGCGATTTCGCCGAGGTCAACCAGGAGGAAGCTTTAATGCTCTGGGTGAGGCTACGTGGAGACTCTGATCCGGATGTTGCTGGGATGGCCAGCGATGTGAGTAGCTATCTGATTCATTCGGAGAGTCTTCGCAAGGAGTTTGTCCAAGAGTTCTTAACCAGGGTGGGTGAACTATTTGACAGGTTAGAGCGCGAGCGCGACGAAGAGTGATACCAATTCCGTAACGTTGGTTGCAGCCTAACACTCGCCTCTGCGAGACTGGGGTCGTGGCGCGCGCACAGGGTTCGGACGCGGAGCGAGACAACCTTGCGAAGCAAATCTTGGCTATTGGTAAACGCGGTCTGCGCCGTGTCTATGCGCCGCATATGAATCCGCGTGAGATTGAGATTGTTGAGCGCATCGTTCAAACGGTTGAGCCAGTCCTCTATGGGGCCGACCAAGCTCGGGCACTGATTTCGGTATTCGAGCAGGCTATTGCCCGCCTACCGGAAGACTCAGGGAAGATACCTTCCCTGCGAGAGATGACCCTCCGTGAGCTAGGTGAAGCCCTCTATGCACCTATGTCTGATCGTCCCATTGACGAAGTGACGTCTTATGACAGCCGTATCGAGGACACTCGTCAACGGCTCTCGGTTTCGTCGAAGACACACGGCCGTATAACGGCTAGCCTTCGCCAGGAGCTAGCAAAGATCCTACTCGCGATGGAAGAGGAAGCATCTCAACCCAGTGGCGAAACCGTCGCGCCCGACTCGCCTCCTGTGCTTGAGTCCGCAATGCCGCAAGGTGGAGGCAGCGCCCTTACGCCCTCACCTTTGCTTCCTCGCAGGCGGCCTCGCCTCCTCGGTACCGCCTTGGCAGCGACAGTTGGCGTTGGGGTCATTCTCGTGCCCACTGTCTACCTGCTACGCCACCAGGCTCCCTCGGCGCACACCTCGGCCCGTGTTCCCTCTATCACGGTGTCTGGGTTTACCGGCCGCTACTCCTCGCCGTCCGCTCCTACACAACCGGGAACCGTCTACGCCACCGACGCGAAGGCGATCGTCAGGGCCCGGCAGATACGGATATTGCCGCAACCAAATGGCTTTAGAGTGGCCTTTTCCGACGTGCGGACATTTACCACTGGCGAACTGGCCACCATGGATAGCCAGAGCGGTTCGAGCGAGTTCTTCGCCAACGTGAATAAGCTGGGCGGGGCTCAAGTTGGGGCGTCTACCGTACAAGCCGTCTTGCAAGGCAACAACGCGCAGACGGTGCAAATCTCCAACATTGAGGTGGTGAAGGAGTGTCGCTCGCCACTAACAGGCACGCTGGTCGAATCGCCTGGGGGTGGCGAGTCACAGGATATTGGTATCGGCTTCAATCTGGATGATCCCAGCCCGGCAGCTCAGTCCTACGACGCGTCACTAGCCGTGCAGGGCCTCAAACCCCTTCACGGCAGCTACTTCAGCGGGCACGCCATCACCCTCAAATCCAATGAGGAAGTCACCCTCAGCATCTACGCTATAACCGCTCTAAGCGACTGTGATATTCGCTTCCGCCTAACCATAGACGCCCCCAATGGAACTACTACGAACGAGATCCTCGACTTCTACGGCAGCCCTTTCCGCGTGACTGCACCAATCACACGAGTCGATAAGATCACTTTTGCACACACGGCGTACAAGGTGGTCTACGGGAATAATTTCGATAACCCTGGCTATCCGGCGCAACGAGGATTTGCGCGAGCCGACCCTAAGAAGCTCGACGGTGGGCTGTAGGAACGCATGGGCCGGTGTAGCCTTGCAGAATCTGGCCAAAGCCTACCGTGTGGCCTATTGATAAAGAACTTCGGATTATGGGTGAAGCGATACATATACCTCATGCTGAGACGGCCCGACTATGAACAAGAGTTCGTCAGGATCGGTCGTGGGCACGTTGTAATAGAGCGTTGCGCTAATAGTTTGTTCAGGACCCGGGTCGGTCGTATCAAAGGCGGCGTCGACATAATCGAAGTTGTTTCCGTGTGAGAGCAACTCCGTACTGCTGAAGCTGCCGTTAGGGTACGGGTTAAGATTAACGCTGCCAAACGATCCAGGGCCGATGATCTGGCTAAAATGGCTGGTGTTTCGGATGCGTACGTCGACGCTGCAAGCCGGTTGGTTGGTTCCTCTATGTGCATAGCAGTTAGGTGCACGCAAGACCGTAAGCTTGAACGCGCCGCCGATCGGGAACTCCTGGCCAATTGAATAGCGCGCAGCCTTCGCGTCTGCTGTTGGCAGCAGAACGACGTAGCTTGCGCCGCAAGCTACGAGTACGGCCCCGGTAGCACCGGCGAGCCTTCTTCGCAGTCGCCTCCGCCGCGTTTGAGCAGCAACCGAGAACTTGCCAGCCTCCTCCGGCGCTAGGTGCCGGGCGGCAAGCTCCTCGCGGCCGTGGCGGGCGAACAGCGCAGCCAATCGACGGCGTCGTTCAAGGCGGACCACCAGGAGCCGTAGCCGCTCGAAGGCGACCCGATACTTGCCAATGGGGGCGCTGGGCCATAGCCAGTCAACCGTCTGGAAGAAGCTAGGGACTGCCGTGATGGCAATCCAGATGGGGCTCGTGATGCCCAGCATCGCCGACAGTATGGAACCAGCAAACAGCAGGAAGAGCAGGAGCTTCGTCCCGGCGGTAAGCGTGCGGCCGAGCCGCTCGGCCCGTCTGTTGACCCGAGCAATCTCTTCGTCCACCGTCGCCTACTCCTGGAGTCACTGCCAGCACCCTCGCGTATGGTCCACCACATCAGACGCAAGCGGGCTGACTTCGGATCCAACCGGCATTGGTTAGGAGGAGAGATAGCCATGGCGGAACTTTGGCCCTCTGGCTGAGCCCTGCCTATAGCATTAGGTAGCCGTTTAGGCGCGCTCCGTGCTTCAGAAGATCATCCAACCGGGTACGCGGAGGAGCCACGGGAGCCAACCCAGGGAGCCACCGACCCCGGACCGAACCAACCACGCCCCGACGATTCCCGACCGTGCCGGACATTTGTCCAGGTCAGCGACACCACGCCTCACAGGGGCTCCCCCCAGGACCAAGATCAAAGGGGGCGATCTTCCCTGACACGGAAGAGGTCACTGGTTCAATCCCAGTATCGTCCACACCGTTT
>CAZLIE010000039.1:0-29452 GCA_964559345.1 uncultured Terriglobales bacterium | reverse complement strand
TGCCTGGGTTTCGATGATCGGCAATGCCGTAAGCGATCCACCGCCAAGTTTGTCTGACAGCTTGGCCGCACGCTCGAGCAATCGTGAGTGGAGATAGAAAACGTCTCCGGGATAAGCTTCCCGGCCCGGCGGACGCCGCAGTAGCAACGAGATCTCGCGATAGGAAGCCGCGTGCTTCGACAGATCGTCATAGATCACCAGCGCGTGGCGACCGTTGTCGCGGAAGTATTCGCCAATCGCGCAGGCCGCGTAAGGAGCGATGTACTGCATCGGCGCCGGTTCGGAGGCCGACGCGGCAACTACGACGGTGTAATCCATGGCGCCATAGTCGGTAAGCGTTTTCACCACGGTCGCAATGGACGAGCGCTTCTGGCCGATTGCGCAATAGATGCAAATCAGGTTGTTGCCCTTGTTGTTGATGATGGTGTCGAGCGCGACGGCGGTTTTACCCGTCTGGCGATCGCCGATGATCAGTTCGCGCTGTCCGCGCCCGATCGGGATCATCGAGTCGATAGCTTTGAGACCGGTTGCCATCGGCTCCCGGACCGGCTGACGCTCAATGACTCCAGGAGCAAGGCGTTCGACGTGAATAAAATCCTTGGTTGCAATCGGGCCCTTGTCGTCGATGGGTTCACCAAGCGCATTCACCACACGGCCAATCATTGCGTCACCGACGGGCACAGCCATGATCTTGCCGGTACGCCGCACCTGGTCACCCTCTTTGATCTCGGTGTAATCGCCCATCAGCACCGAGCCAACCTGATCCTCTTCGAGGTTCATGGCGATACCGCTAACGCCGTGGCCAAAGTCGACCAGCTCTCCCGCCATGACTTTGTCGAGGCCGTAAATGCGAGCGATTCCGTCGCCGAGGGAGATGACCGTGCCAACCTCATCGACCGCGACTTTCGATTCGTAGTTTTCAATCTGCTCACGAATCAGTTTTGTAATTTCGTCTGCTCTAATCTGTGCCATAGATTCTCAGTGTTGTGATACAGGCAACCTGGCCTGTGAATGATATCGACGGCGCCGCCGGGCCGCATCGCTTACGCGCCGTTCTTAGCTGTTGATCAACTGCTGTTTCATGCGCTCCAGCTGACCGCGCACGGAGCCGTCATAAATCGTGCTACCGACCCTCACCAGGGCGCCGCCCATCAGCTTGGGATCAAGGGCGTATCGAACTCGCAGCGACTTACCGGTAACGGCTGCGACGTGTGATTCCAAATTCTGCCTCTCTTCTGCCGTTAATTCCCGCGCACTGGAGATCTCGGCATCCGCGATTCCCAGCACATCGTTGATGTGCTGTATCGCCTGTTTCGCAATTTCGTGGAAGGCGTGAATGCGTCGATTGGAAATCAGGATTGCGACGAAGTTGCGGACTTCACGAGTCAGCCCGAGCCGCCCTGCGATGGCATCGAGCAGCTTCAGCTTCTGCTCGCCCTCTACCGAAGGACTCTCCCAGACAATGCGCAACCGCTCGCTCTCTGAGAGCAAGCGCGAAACCGATTCGAGTTCCGCCGCGACACGATTGGCGTCGAGCCTGCGGCCCAACACGACGTCTGCGAGTGCGCGCGCGTAAATGCCGGTGAAGGACGCCATTATCGGTTCCCGTTACTGCGGGATTGAGATCCTAACTGCCGAGCAAAGTCGGCGATCAGTACCTTGTCATCCGCAGCATCCACATGGATTCGTTTCTTCGCGATCTCTACTGCTAACTCCGCTGCATACTTCTGCAGGTCACGACGTGCGGCACTGGCAACCTGGCCAATCTCCTGCTCGGCAGTCTCAACGATCTTGTGCTTCTCTTCGTCGATCGAGGCACGAATGCGTTCTTCCTCCATACGAGCTTCGCTTTCGGCGCGCTTCTGCATCTCGGCGATATCGCTGTCAAGACGCGAGAGGCGAAGCTCGATGTCCTTCAGCCGCCGGCCCGCATCTTCGCTGGCTTGCCGGGCTTCCTGGATTCCTTTTTGGATCTCCTGAGTTCGACTGCGGAACATTGCAGGCAAACTTGATCTCATGAACAGCAGAATCGCAATCGCCAAAATCGCGAAGTTGACGCCGACACACAGCCAGTAAGCGGTGTTTAGCGAAAGCTTGGTGATCCGCGAAACAAACTGGACAGCCGGCGAAGTCTTGAAGGCCTCTTCTTCGTCTGCGGGCTCCCTCGTCATCGCATCGCGATGGCCAGCTTCACCGGCTTGAGCGCTCGGAGACGCAGCCGTTTGCGAAGCACCCGGAGTCGCCTGCTGAGCAAAGCAGCTCAAACCGACGATAAGGCTGAGGAGGAGCAGCGTCAGGCGTGCGATGACCTTCATCGCCTACCCTCCATGACAGGCTGTCGATCGGCTGATCCGGCTCGCAGGATGACACGCATGATCTCAGCAGCGAGATTCGAGCTTTCCGCCTCAACCCGGGCCTTCGCCAGTTCAGTTTCCTTCTCTAACTCCGCGCGTACCGCGGTAAGACGCATCTCTGAAGCTTGTCTTGCCTCGGCAATGGCCGCCATCTTCTGCTCGAGGATCTGCTGACGACGCGATTCCTGGACCCTGAAAGCGGCCATCCGTGCCTCACGGAGCTTCTGCTCGTATTCGGCGGTCTTCCGCTCCGCGGCGGCGATGTCGGCCTTGGCCTTCTCGATGACGCCAACAGTCTTACCGCGTCGCTCGCCCAATGCGCGAGAAAGCGCGCTGTGGACGATCGCCCGATAGGCGCCCCAAATAATCAGAAAAAGAACTACCGTTGGTATCGATCCGAGCAGAAGTTCGCCTAATTGTCGGAGCGTTTCATCCATTGAACTTGGGTGGCTACAGTATTGACGGGAAAGTAGAAGACAACCCCTTAAACTACCATCGATTTTTCGAGGGTGTCAAACCGGCTTTTGGCCTTCAAACAAGTGTAAATGCTAGGGGAAAATACTGCGCAGCAGCTCCGGAGTTTGCTTGACATGCCCCCCGGATAAGCGAAGAATCATGGAATCACCTCCGATCCGATTCAGGATCGAATGGGCTCGCGACCGAGAAAGTCACCGCTTCCTGGCCGCGGGCCTATTTAATTCTCCGCGCCCCTTCTGAGTTTTGCCTAAACGCGCGCCGCTTCCCTTGCCGGTCTTTACCCTTGTCGCCAGGAACCATTCGAGCACTGCCGGCCTTGTGGTAGTAACGCTTGAGTAACCGAAGCAGTGATTCCGGCGCCTCCATCGTGAGACTGACGTGATCGCCTTCGTAGCTGCGCTTGAGTATCTTCGCTCGCGCCTCAATCCTCGCGAGCAGCTTGCCTTCGTGCTGAGGAATGCGTACCTCGACGCGATCCACAGGATCTGCGGTGAGCGCCGCGTCGATGCTCGAGAGCAGATTGTCCAGTCCCAGGCCATTAACGGCTGAGACTTGAATGATCCCTGGCCCGGTGGGCAGGGCCTCGCGCTGCTCAGTCAAGAGCAGGTCCACCTTGTTCAGCACCCGGATCCTCGGCTTGTCTTGCACCTCGAGTTCTGCCAGGACCTTCTCCACCTGTTCCTGCTGTTCGGCGGCATTGGAACTCGTCGCATCGGAAACGTGGAGGATGAGAGACGCCCGTTGCACCTCTTCCAGAGTCGCGCGGAACGACGTCACCAGAGTATGCGGCAGATTACGAATGAATCCGACCGTGTCGGACAACAAGACCTTGCGTTTCGACGGCAGGTCTATGCCGCGCAAAGTCGGGTCCAACGTAGCAAACATCCGCGATGAAGCGACCACGCCGGCGTTGGTCAAGGCGTTGAACAACGTCGATTTGCCGGCATTGGTGTAGCCTACGAGGGCGACTGTTTCCACCGGCACTGACTCGCGTCGCTGCCGCTGCTGTGCCCGCACCCGGCGCACATTGTCGAGCTGCTCCTCGACATGACGCATGCGGCGGTAGATCTTGCGGCGATCGGTTTCGAGCTGAGTCTCTCCAGGTCCGCGCGTGCCGATGCCGCCTCCGAGCTGCGACATCTCCACACCGCGTCCACTCAATCTGGGCAGAAGATATTGGAGCTGTGCCAGTTCAACCTGCAACTGGCCCTCACGTGTCCGCGCATGACGGGCAAAGATGTCGAGGATCAACTGCGTGCGATCAATGACGCGCGCGTGCAGCTCGCGTTCGATGTTGCGCTGTTGCGATGGAGTGAGGTCGTGATCGAAGAGGACAACATCCGCGTGCGATCCGGCAACTGCGCCCGAAATTTCTTCCAACTTGCCCCGCCCGACAAGCGTTGCCGGATCGAGCTTCTCCCGCCGCTGGATGATCTCGCCGACTACCTTCGCGCCAGCGCTGCTGGTGAGTTCGCGAAACTCTGCCATAGAGTCTTCGGCAGAAAAACCGGAGTGATGGTCTTTTTCTGAAGTTTGTTTTTTTGAAACGGGAGCTTCGGAATCGTCGGAGAGCTCATCCGTATCGTCGTCCCGTGTGGATTCAGCGGCCTGCCGCGCCAGCAGCGCCTGCTGCGTAGGCTTTCGCTTCCCGCGCACTTCGACTCCAACGAGAAAGGCGCACTCCTGCGCTTGCGCGCCAGCGCCTGTTCTTGTCGTAAACGACGGACTTCGAGCCACAGATTTTCGAGGTTGTCTGGCGGAGAAGCTCAGCCTTCGGAAGCTGCCGGCGGAGCGTTATCGGATTGCGCAGCGCCAGTGGCACGTTCGGAGGCGGGTGGCCGGTGCTCCATCCCGGAACGCTCCGGATGATGAGCGCCGCGCCCCATCACGACCGTCGAGATGGCATGCTTGAAGATAAGCTGCTCCTGGTTGTTGGTTTCAAGCACCACGGAATACTTATCGAAGGACCGAATCCTGCCGCTCAGCTTTACTCCGCTCATCAGATAAATGGTGATGGGTGACTTGTCTTTGCGGGCAGTATTAAGAAAAGTGTCCTGAATGTTCTGCGCCGGCTTTGTTTCCATTTGCCGATCTCTCCTTGTATCCAGAACTAAATTGGAAACCTGAAAACCCGAACGGTTAACGATACGGCCCCTGAGCGTTGTTTTGCAACTTGAGCGGGCTCCGCGCATGGGAGGGTATTTGGATGAGCTATTCAGCGCTCCAGACACGTTAGCAGACGGGCTATGTTGCGTGATCTAACCTTCAACTGCGCCAATTAGCGCCAGTATAGGAAGTCGCAACTGAGTTGGATCAAGGGATGGCACCATGCAGTGGCTGAAGGGCATCTACTAGCAAGCAAATGGAGGACAAATCATGAGGCTACTTGCAACTACTCTTCTGCTCTGCGGACTTGTCTTTGGACATTCGCAATCAAGTAGTCAGAGCCGATCTTCACCGTCGCAGAGCAGCAACAATAACAGCGCACAGCTCGCGATGAGACCTGCCATGCAGGACCCGAACGAACAGCGCATCGCGAAGGAAGTTCGTCATGAGTTGGTGATGTTGTCGTATTACTCGATCTTTGACGATCTCGAATATCAGGTGAACGGCGATACGGTTACTTTGTTGGGGAGCGTTGTGAACCCAACGCTAAAGAGTGACGCCGAGCACTCGGTGAAGCGCGTAGAAGGCGTGAGTCGCGTGGACAATCAGATCAAAGTTCTGCCCCCGTCCCCGATGGACGACCGGATCAGAAGACAGGTCGCGCGCGCGATCTTCAATCAAGATGGACTCTATCGCTACTCGATGGGAGCGCTTCCGTCCATTCACATGATCGTGGACAATGGACACGTAACGCTGAAGGGCTTCGTCGATAACGAGATGGATAAGACGCAGGCAAGAATTGCTGCAAACCAGGTTCCGGGCGTTTTCTCGGTTGACGATCAACTTCAGGTTGCAAATTCCAAGTCTGCAAAGAAGTAGAACAGCGGCATCCAGCGGGATCGAACGGGCGCACTGGCATCAGTTTCAATCCGCAGTACAGCCGTATAATCCTGCACTTCTTCGCAGCGGCACGCAGAGAATGCTCTACGGCTCCGACGTTGCAACCAGTATCGGCGACTACGGCATCATCGGTGACTGCCGCTCGGCTGCGTTGATCTCCCGGCAGGGCTCGCTGGACTGGCTGTGCTGGCCCTGGTTCGACAGCCACTCCATCTTCGCCGCGATCCTGGACACTGAAAAAGGCGGCTTCTGGCGTATTGCGCCGAACAGGGAATACAGGTCCACGCGGCGCTACCTGCCCGGCACCAACGTGATCGAGACGGAATTCCTGACCCCCTCGGGTGTTCTGCGCCTCACCGACTGCATGCCCGTCTATGCCGAGTCGTATGAACGGGCGAACGCCGTTCCCGACCGTGAAGTCTTGCGGAAAATAGAATGCGTTTACGGCGAGGTGGACCTGCGTGGCATCTACGCGCCTCGGCCAAAGTATGGAGAGTGCCGGCGGAACTGGAAAGACTGCAAAGCTCTCGGCATCCGGCTGGAGTTCATTGGCGGGGCCCTGTGGCTGCGCAGTGATCTTCCAATGCAGATCCGCGATGATTACGTGGAAAGCCAGACCGTGTTGCGGGCGGGCGAATCTCGCTACTGCTCTCTCGTAATGATGGAGCACGGGCCGGCGGTGCTCTCGCCGCTCGGAACATGGTCACAGGCGGCGCTCGATCAGACGATTGGCTGGTGGCAACGTTGGTCGGCGCGTTGCGAGTACCAGGGCGAATTTCGCGAGCACGTGCTCCGCGGCGCTTTGGCTCTTAAGCTGTTGGAGTTTGCTCCGTCGGGAGCGATCGTTGCGGCGCCCACGACTTCCCTGCCTGAACGGGTTGGCGGCGATCTCAATTGGGACTATCGCTACTGCTGGTTGCGTGACGCATCAATGACCGTCACGGCGCTGTTCGGACTTGGATACCACGACGAAGCCGAGGACTTCATCGAATGGCTTCTGCATTCGACGAATCTCTCCCAGCCTCGCCTTCTGCCGATGTACACGCTGTATGGCAAACCCGCCCATCGCGAACGCGAGTTGCAGCACTTTTCCGGCTTTCGGCGTTCACGCCCGGTACGAATCGGCAATGGCGCTCGATCGCAAATGCAGCTCGATGTCTATGGTGAGGTCATTTCAGCCGCGGCGCAGTTGGACGAAGCCAACAAATCTCTCGACGGTTCCAGCGCAAGGGTCCTTCGCGGTCTGGGCGAATATGTTCGCAAGCACTGGTGCTTGCCCGACAAAGGAATTTGGGAGCCGCGCGGACGATCGTTTCGGCATACCCATTCCCACCTGATGTGCTGGGTGGCGATGCACAAGCTGATTGAGCTTTACGATAAAGGTCTGTTGAAGAAATTGGATCTGAAGCAAGTGCGGCAAACTCGTGATGAAATTCGCGGAAGCATCGAGGAGCACGGCTGGAATGAATCCCTGCAGTCGTACACGGCTGTTCTCGACGGCAATGAAGTTGACGCCAGTCTCTTGCTTTTGTCCAAACATGGATTCGTGCCCGCCGACTCACCGCGCATGCGCGGTACATGGAAGCGCATTCAGGAAAAACTGGCAGCCGATTCCGTCCTGCTCTTTCGTTATCGCGACAATCTCAGCCCGGGTGAGGGAGCTTTTGGAATTTGCTCTTTCTGGGCAGTCGAGTATCTCGCGCTCGGAGGAGGGTCGCTCGACGAAGCGCGCTCGGTCTTCGACAAATTACTCGGATTCGCCAACGATCTGGGTTTGTTTGGAGAAGAGGTGGATCCCCAAAACTGGCGATGCGCTGGGAAATTTTCCGCAAGGGTTCACGCATATTGGCCTTATTAACGCTGCCCTCAGCATCTCGGACCGGCAGACGCGCGAGGAGAAACAGCCCGGATGACGATTAGCATCTCGTGGGAACACTGGCTCTTCTGGGGTTTCGTCTCGAGTATGGCGCTCGTCATCTTCGAGTCGATTGCGCAGGGGCTCGGACTTACGCGCCTGAATCTGCCTTACATTCTTGGGTCGGCGTTTACGCCAAATCGGGACCGTGCGCGCGCACTTGGCCTCTTCATCCACATCTTTGTAGGCTGGGGTTTTTCTTTGTTCTATGTGATTGCTATGGAGTTCATGGGTGGGCCAACGTGGTATCGCGGGGCAATCGTGGGATTCGTGCATGGCCTCGCAATATGCGTAATTGGTTTTCTGGTGATGCCCGGAATTCATCCGCGCATGGCCAGTGAGACACACGGCCCCACGGCCACGCGCATGCTGGAGCCGCCCGGATTTATGGGACTGAATTACGGGGTGACGACGCCGTTGGCCATTTTTGTCACTCACGCCATCTTCGGCGCGATTCTCGGGCAGTTCTATTCTTGAGAAAAATTGCAAACACTCACGAGTGAACCTACGGGTACTACAGTTACGCGCCTAAGGTTTTTTTCATGGGCACGGGCGCGCCTCGTCTGAGAGAATCAATCGCTTGTGACCAATCCTCGACCGAAGATTCTGAGCATCGACGATCACGAGATGCTGAATGTCATGCGCCAGAAGGTGCTCGCGCTAGCAGGATACGATTGCGACGTGGCCTTCTCGGCCGAGCAGGGTCTCACCATGGCGCGGGCAGGCGAGTACCAGGTCGTACTGCTCGACTACCACCTTCCCGGAACTACTGGTCTGGAAGTCGCGAAAGCTCTGAAAAAGATTGCTCCCTCAGCGCCAATAGTGATCGTGACTGGCGAAGAGGTGAACGAAGATCACGAAGTGGTGCATAGCTACCTCGTCAAAGGCCAGGGTCCAGAGGCCCTAATCGCGCGTCTTGAAAAGATCGCGCCTAGCGGGACAAAAGCCCGTTCGGCCGCCAGCTAAGTCCTCTCCCTCATCTTTACTACTTTCCGTTTTGGTTGCGTCTTTGCGTTGCCGGCATTCCGACTGATGCTGGGGGTCAGCGTCAATGTATCGGTCGCATTCTCCTCCACCTGCTGCCGCGAATAGACAAGCTGAAAGTATTGCCCGGCTGACCACAATGCCAGTAGATCCGAGTAGTGGCGACTCTCCGGCTGTCCGCTTTGTCCGGGCGTATTCACCGCGAGCGAATTGTCCCAATTACCAAGATCAAATATTTCGCGATAGCTCGCGCCGGATGCTTGTTCAAAACTTGCTCCCCGGGTGCCGGTTGCGTCCACCGTATTGCCGTCTCCCGGACGCGCCACAGGACCGAGGTCAAAAAGCGCTTTGCCGCCCGGCTCGAGGTCAAGGGAGTGGTGGAACGTCATAGTGTGCATTGCACCCCACGACCACAACGCCGGATCGTCGCCCTGCTTCTCGACCATCTCCTGGCCCGCATCGGCCAATGATGTCAGCAGAAGCCTCTGCCGATCATCAGCCGGCATTGCGTTCAGGTAGTCGATTGCGCATTGGATATTGACGCTACCCGCAAATTCCGGTGCTGCCGCGCCGGCAATTTGCTCAAGCACGGCGCTGCGCACACGCCGCTCCCAGACTTCATACAACGAGCCCGGCACTGAAGGCGAAAGCACCTTGCGGTCCCAATCCTTCAGCATTTCGAGATTGCGCTCCTCCGCGCCGTCGGTCTTCCGCGGCAACATGCGGATCAGTTCATTGGCAGGAATGGAATAGACATCATTCTGCAGATTCTGCATGTCTTCGAGCCGGACCTTCTGGCGCCGGCCCGCAAGCTCGCCGAGAACCTGTCGAATGCGCTCGATGCGAAATGTGGACCACTCGTAGCCGACCTTGTACTTGTAATCTTCCGGAATGGTGCGATTATTCGCGGTGGCGAACCATCCGTCGGCCGGATTGAAGGTGCGCGGAAGCTGGTCGAGTGGCACGAATCCTGACCACTCATATTCGCCTGTGCCCGGCACCGGCAGCAGTCCAGTCCATTTGCGGATGGGCGTGAGTCCCGCGGACTGTTCGCCGATATTGCCCTCAGTGTCCGCGTAGATCATGTTCTCCGGCGGCAGCTTCCAGCGCTGCAGGGCGGCAAGAAACTCCTTCCAACTCGCGGCGCGATCGACTGAGAGCGACGCTAGATATCCAGCAGTTCCCCGCTCACTACCCACCCAATGCAGGGCCAGTGCGCGATGATGGCTCGCATCCTCCCACAGAACTGGACCGTGTTGCGTGAACTTCAGCGCCACCGCTTCTGACGCCGCACCTTTCACCGAGATCGTCGTCTGTTCGGTTCGCATCCGCTGCCACTTGCCATTCCATTTGTATTCGAGCGGATTGTCTGGATTGAGCTCCTCAATGTACAGGTCTTGCTGATCGACAGGAAAAATCGTGAGCCCCCATGCAATATGCTGATTGTGTCCAATGGCAACGCCGGGCAATGCGGGCTCACCCGCGCCGATCACGTTCCAGCCGGGCGCAACCAAGTGGACGATGTAGCGCAATGATGGAATCGCGATCACGCGATGCGGATCATTGGCCAGCATCGGCTTTCCGCTGCTGGTGAGTTTGCCCGAGATCGTCCAGTTATTGCTGCCGATTGACGTGGCGCGCGGCGGAAATTCGATGCGCGCATCTCCGCCGACCATGCCTTTCAACAGGTCAGGCGAGAGCCCCGCGTAGTCGGCTCCGGCAGCCGAATCCAATTTGACCTTGGGATCAGTGTCGAGTAACTTCTCGGCCTTGTCCGAGCCCAGTTTTGCGAGCATCTGGGCATCACGTAGTTCGGAGATGGAATTCCCAGTCATGGAAAAGGCCGCCATGCGTGAAAGACAATCTTCCGGCTTCCACGGCTCAGGGGGAAATCCGGCAAGCTGAAATTCGACCGGCAAGCCAGGGGCTCCAGGATTAGCGAGATACCGAATGTACGCATTGATGCCATCAGTGAATGCGGTGAGGATCGCGAGCGTATCCGGCGCGTAGCTTGAATATTCAGACCTCATTCCTGCTGCGCCCGTTGCCGGCTTGCCGCCGGCCATCGAAGCAGGCCGGTAGCGCAACAGGCGGGCATAGCGATCGCGGTCGAGCGCCTCGAGTCCGAGTACCTCTGCAAGTCTTCCCTGCCCCGCGCGCTTCCACAACTCCATTTGGAAAAGACGATCCTGCGCCGCAACAAATCCCTGCGCATAGAACAAATCATGCTGATTGGCAGCGTAGATGTGGGCCACTCCCCAGCGGTCGCGGAGAACCTTGACTGGTGTCTTGAGTCCGACCACTTTGATTTCACCCGCAAGGGGTGGAGCAGCTTTGTCGGCACGGTCGGCCAGACCAGGCCCAGTTTGTGCAGACAGAAAGCAAGACCAGAGCAAAAGGATGACGAGCCAGACCGGAGGTACGTTCATGTTGCGGAGGATTATATCGGGCAAAAAACGCCGGTCTTGGAAGACCGGCGCTTGTGTCAGGCTTGCGACAATATTGTCACACCGTTTACCTGAGCTGACCAAATCCAAAATCCGTGTGATCCGTGAAAATCCGCGTGATCAGGTGTAGAACCCTGGCAGGCCGCAAAGGCTCGAAAAAAGAAGGTTTTTCGATCGCATACAGACCATTTACGCGCTGGTTTTGGCCATTTCCGCGCATGGCAGAGTGAAGAAAAACGTCGATCCGTGCTGCAATTCGCTCTCTACGCGGACATTTCCGCCGTGCGCAATGACGATATGTTTCACGATGGCCAGCCCTAATCCGGTGCCTCCGGACTCGCGTGAGCGCGCTTTATCAACGCGATAGAACCGCTGAAAGAGCCTTGGCAGGTGCTCAGAGGCTATGCCGGGGCCGGCATCTCGCACGAAAAACTCCACGCCATCGCCGATTTTCTGCGCTCCGATGGTTATATGAGTCCCCGGGGGGCAGTACTTAACGGCATTGGATATCAGGTTTGAGAACACCTGGTGTACGGCTTCGGGATCGGCTTTGACCAGTTCGTCGCTCGAAATATCCACCTGGAGATCGCTACCGCGCGAGTGCGCCATCTCAGAAAAGTACTGCTGAGCCTCTTTGAGGAGCTGAGAAGCCGGGATTTCCTGCACTCGGAAGCGCTGTTCGCCCGATTCAACTCGCGCTAACGTCAGCAAATCTTCCGTCAATCGCGACATTCGGGCTGCATTCTTGCGGATAATTTCCAGGAATTCGCGCGTTCCGTTCTGGCTAGACTCCAGGTCGAGGAGCGTTTCCGCGTATCCCTGGACCGAAGTAAGTGGCGTTCGCAGCTCGTGTGAGACGTTTGCGATGAAATCGCGGCGCGTTTTTTCGACGCGTTCTACCTCGGTTAAGTCATGCAAAAGCACCACTGCGCTGCCGGCCAGCATAGGCGCCACGGTCGCTTCATACGTGCGTCCGGGTAGAACCCGTGCCCTGGTGGTATGAATTGCGCGCGTTCTGAGCGTCTCGCGGACGGCAAGAAGCAGGTCTGGCTCGCGAATTGTCTCCAATAAAGGCGCCTGAAGACGTACGCGGCTAACCATCAAACGCTTCATTGCGCCGTTCACCCATTCCACTTTTTCCTGCGGATTTACCGCGATCACAGGCGCCTGCATGCTGTTCAGCACCGCTTCAAGCTGCTGTCTGCTCGCTTCAAGGTCTTTAAAATTGCGCTCGAGACGCTCTGCCGTCTGGTTCAGGGCCATGGCTACGCGTCCAATTTCGTCTGCGTGCTCCACTTGAATACGCGCGGAAAGATCGCCGGAGGCCACGCGCTCGGCAAAGGTGACGATCTTCTGCAACCGCTGCGCGACGAAAATCGCCGCTGCCCCAGCCAGCAACACTGCGAAAACCGCCGCCAATAAGCTCGCTCGAATCAATGAATGGCGTATCTGAAGGCCAACCGGCTTCAAATCAGCAAGCGGATATGCCAATCTCACCGCGCCGTTTTTTACCGGAGCAGCGGTATAAAGAAACGGAATCCCGACGGTTTTGCTGACTCGCGTTGCAGATCCAATGCTGCCGTTTAACGCGGAAACGAACTCGGGACGCTTGGAATGGTTCTCCATCGTGCCCGGATCGGCCTGAGAATCGGCCAGAACTTTGCCGGATTTGTCGATGATGGTGGCGCGATTTCCCGTCGCTTCACTGACTTGCTTGACGATTTCAGCCGGCGAATGGTCGCGATCGCTATCTACACGCAGCGCGAATTGCCGCGTTTGCTGATCGAGAGAGTGCTTGACTTCCGCAACCAGCGACTTCTCCCACTCGCGCCGGATGTCAAAATCCAATGCAAACGTGACGCCTAAAATGGCGACAAGGAAGGCGCCCAGCACCTTCACAAACACACTGCTTTTCACTTCGGAGCCTCAAACCTGTATCCGACGCCGCGGACGGTCCGCAAAAAGCGCGGATTTTCCGCATCCTGCTCGATTTTTTCCCGGATGCGGCGCACATAAACGTCAACAGAACGCGGCGTGACGTAGCTTGTATCGCGCCAAACTGCGTCTAAAAGTTGCTCGCGAGTGAACACGCGGCCGGGGCGCGACGCCAGATATTCAAGCAAACGGAATTCTGTCGCCGTGGTTGTGATCGATTCTCCGCGCGCAATTACGCTCATTGCCGCGGAATCGATCTCCAAATCACCCATTGAAATTTTTTCTTGCGCCAGCGGCGGCTCAAATCTGCGCAGCACCGCCTTCACTCTGGCGACCAATTCCCGCGGACTAAACGGCTTTGTAATGTAATCGTCCGCGCCTAAATCGAAGCCCGCAATGCGGTCGGATTCATCTCCCTTTGCCGTTAAGAAAATCACGGGGATCGGCGCAAGGCCGCTTGTCCCCCGAATTTGTCGACAGAGTTCCATTCCGTCGTCGCCCGGAATCATGATGTCGAGCAGAAAGGCGGCCGGATGTTGCCGCGTTGCGTCGGCGATGACGCTCCTGGAATTGAGAAAGATTCGGGTGGTTAGCCCAGCTTGTTCGAGATGATGCTTCACCAGACGCGAAATGTCCGGATCGTCTTCAACTACGAAAATGGTTCGCTTCACATGCGTATTCTAGCCAGAGCACCGCTCCAAAGCCTTTCAGTTGCGTCAATTTAGGCCAGTTTCTGTGTTAATACTTTGTGAATTTTGGTGCACCACCCTAGGGGTGGTCACGGAGTAAGGCCTTTGTTTTCAACCCGAGAGCCTGCCCTAGGAGAAGCTCTGAGCCGCTGCAGCTCCCCGGAAGTACATGTCCTCCGATACAATCAATTTCGTCGTCAGTGAAAGCCCCTGTTTTGGAGAATCAGGCAACATCATGACTCAGACAAAAGAAGAAAAGCACTGCTGTGAGTGCGCAAAAATTGACGCGAATACTTCCGCCTGCTCTCATCGTGCGCAATATTCGGTGGATGTTAAGGTCGTTCAGAGCGACTTGAAAGATGTCCACCTGTGCGCCGATCATTTAGCAATGCTGTGGTCATCGCTGCGAAGTCGCGTAGTCCGTTCGCCGATTGCGGTTAAGGGATTCGCGAGAATGCACGCAAGTTAAAAGCAGATATTTCCGAGGAAGCGCCTGCGCGGCATTCTATTTCCGCCGCATTCTGAGCTATTTTTCATACGATTCGTGGTAGTAGCGGGCCTTTGAGCGATAGCCTACGTGTTTATTTCGGACACGCGGGAGCTCAGGGTGGTCGCAAGAAGTGCCGCAGTTGTGCAGTTACTTTTTGTTTCTGCTGCACTCATCGCACAAACATCCGACACAGCAACCATTCGCGGACAAGTTACCGACCAGAGCCGCGCCGCAGTTCCTGACGTTCGGATCATCGCCAAGAATTCACTCACAGGATTAAGCCGAACTACGACGAGCGATTCGCGCGGAAATTTCAGCCTTTCGGCGCTTCCGGTTGCGGGCACATACCAGATCACTGCATCGAAACACGGTTTTAGTGACGCTCACTCGAGCGCTCTCACTCTTATCGGCGCGACTTCCGCCACAGTAGATCTAATATTGAATATCGGAAGCGACAGCACAGTCTTAAATGTGACTGGAGTAGTGGGTGAAATCCGCACAGACGAGCCGCAGCTCGGCGATTATCTCAGCGCAACTCAGGTCGAAAACACACCGATCCTAAACCGCAGGATCACATTCCTTCCGCTGCTCAATGCAGCCAATCATCCTGCGATCAATCAGGGCGACGTTTTCATGAACCAGTTCTTGTTCACCAGCAACGGTTCCGGACGCCGCCAGACGTCGTTTGTCGTCGATGGCGCCTCAGCAAACGATGGTTGGGGACGCCAGACAATCTTCTCAAGCGTTCCGTTAGCCGCGGTGCAAGAGATTACCGTGCTTGAAAACGCCTTTTCTGCCGAGTACGGGGCGACTACGGGCGCTGTCGTAAACCTGGTTACGAAAACCGGCGGCAATGAATTCCACGGAGAGGCGCTTGGAACATGGCGACCGTCAGATACTGCGGCGAAACTCTCTGGGTTCACCGCTACAAATGCGGCGAACGGGAACGACATCATAACCGACACGCTGTGGCAAACAGCCGCATCATTGAGTGGACCAGTCGGAAAAAGAGGGCAAACGCACTTCTTTCTGTCCGGCGAATACAGTTGGCAGAACCGCGCCTCGCCGATTACTTCGCCGATTGCGCCCGGCAGCTTTGTCGGACGCTATCGCGGAAGCCTCGCCTTCGCGCGCCTCGATCACCAGATCAATGACAAGAACACCCTGTTCTTCCGCACTATTGCCGACAGTTTTCACGACACGAATCCCAACGGGACCGTCGGCGGAAACAGTTTGCCCACCGTCGATCGCATATTCAAACGGCGAACCTACTCGCAAGAAGTGGGCGAAACCGCCATCCTAAGTCCCGTCCTGCTGAACAACGCGCGAGTGCAATTCCAATTGGCATCGCCGATCACCGAGTTCGATCCAGTTGTTTTTGGGACACAGTTTCAGGTTCCGGTATCGACTGGCGGAACATTTACCACCGGCACATCGCAATCGGCGTTGCTGCAGAACCGTCAATACCAGTTCAATGACACGGTATCCGCATCGCTAAGTCGCCAGCAGCTCAAGTTTGGCGCCGATGTGCTCCGCGCGCACAGTGGTGGCAACAGCAAGGAGTTCGGCGGACCAATTTCTCTCGGCCAATTTCTTTACAAGACCTGCATTCAGCCGCTGAGAGTGTGCGAGAGTCCCGCATTTCTGAGCAATATCGGAAATGTAGCGAGTTACACCCAGAGTTTCGGCAACGCAAACTACACAGTCGATGACACGCTGTGGTCGCTGTTCGTGCAGGATGATGTGCGGCTGCGTCCAGATCTGACCGTGAATCTCGGCCTGCGCTACGAACAACAGACGTTTACCGACTCGCGCAAGGACTTCGCTCCCCGCATTGGCTTCGCGTACAACGTCCACGGCGACGGAAAGACTGCGGTGCGCGGCGGGTTCGGAATCTATCATTCGCAGGTTGTCGATAACGCCCAGGCCAACTACGCTCTGTCTGGTCCAACCGGCGTCTTTAACTTCACCGCGACTCCGGGACAGATTGGCTTTCCAAGCAGCGTTTCCGCCGCTCCTCTGCCGGCATTTCCTCCGGGCGCAAGTGCGCCGGTGCGAAGCCTCTATTTGCGCCCCGGTCGAAGCGCGTTTTACAACCAGTTCTTCGATACATCATCGCTGATCGAATATCCAAATGCGCTGCTGAATCCCTATTCGCAGCAATGGACGCTTGGCGTCGAACGGCAGCTTGCTCCGAATTGGGTGCTGAGCGCGGATTATCTCGGCTCACACACGCTCAGAATCGTCCGTCCGCTGGATGTGGACGCCCCTTCACCATTCGTCCGCACTTCGCCAGGGCAGATTCGTACTGCGCAGGCGGCCAACTGCACGCGTCCATTTTGGATCCAGTGGTACGGACAGCGCGGCCTCACTTGCAATCCGACAAGGGCAACGCACCCGCAACCGCCGTTTGCCGTTATTCAGAGCGACGTGAACGATGGTTTCGCGCATTACAATGCACTGGACATCAATCTCAATCACCGCTTTACGACTCGGTTTGTAGTGCTGGCGAGCTACACATGGTCACATGCGTCGGACAATGTCGATCCGGATGTGCCTGGGCAAAATCCTAATGATCCAAACTTCACCGGGAGACAGGAATATGGGGATGCGATCTTCGACCAGCGGCACCGCTTCGTGCTCAGCGGCTTCTACGTTGCTCCGCTGAAGATCACGATAGGCGGCCTTGCGACGCTCGCCTCGGGGCTGCCATTCAACATCGTTACTGGAAGCAATAACAGCGGCGATCCGGGCGCGACAGCAGATCGTCCGGTGATCAATGGAGTCGTGATTGGACGTAACACTGGACGCGGCAACTCCATTTACGATGTCTCGCCATTGATCGAGCGGCCATTTGCCTTGGGAAGTGAGCGCGTGCAGCTCACAGTGCGCGCCGAGGCATTCAACCTATTCAATCATCGCAACATCGTGGGCTACAGCGGGACCTTCGGCAATGGCGCGACACCTGGTCCGGGGTTCGGACAGCCGCTCGCTGCCATCACGAACCAGTTGCCGGCACGTTCACTGCAGTTCCAGGCTCGAGTAACGTTTTAGTTCATTAAATGGCATATCATTGCTGATTCGATGTGGCTGAAGCGCCAATTCGGCAAGAGCAAAGCGCCTGTCGAGCAGCTTGGCACCCTCGAATCGGAGCTGATGGAGCGGATCTGGTTGCGTGGAGAGACCAGCGTCCGAGATCTACATGCGGAACTCACGCCGCGTCTCGCCTACACGACCGTAATGACGACGCTCGACCGTCTATTCAAAAAGGGATTGCTCACGCGTCGCAAAGAGGCGAATGCCTTCTACTATTCTCCCAGCTTGAGCCAGCAGCAATACAGGGAACGTGTGACCGAGCACTTGCTCGGAATCGCACTTGCGGAAGATGGCGGACACGATGTCGTTCTCTCCTGCTTCGTCGATTGTGTAACGCAGAAAGATGCCGAACTCCTCAATGAACTGGAGAGATTAGTGAAGGCAAAACGCCGGGAGCTGCGGCGACAAGACTGACATGTACATCGCTCTTTGCATAGCGGCGTGTTTGGCGGTCCTGGCGCTTGCGACTGGAATCGGCGCACTGCTGAGCGGCGCTGTCTACCGCATTTATCTGAAGCGGCCTCGCAAGCACCCAGGCAATCTCGCTAACGAAATCTTCATGCTCCGCATGCTGCCCGTAGCTTTAGGCATTACGGCATCACTAGGTTTGACTCTTCCCGCTTTTCTGCTGCTGGAACCTTTAGCAACGAAGGAGACGCTCAGCACTCGATTGCTGTTGCTCGCGTCAATTGGTGCGGTCGCAATTGGTGGATTGGCGTTCCGTCTGATGGGTTCGCTCGTCGCTACTCGTAAGCAGGCAAATGCCTGGATCAAGAACTCGCAGCGGCTTCATCTGCCGAACCTGCCTGAGATTTACGTGGCACCGCAGCCACTGGCATTGTTGGCTGTGGTCGGGATATTCCATCCGCGTCTTTTCATTTCATCTGACGTATTGAAGTCTTTTCGACCGGAAGAACTCTGCGCCGCGATGCAACACGAGATGGCCCACATGGCTTCGTGGGACAACTTGAAGCGTTTGGCGATCAGCATTACTCAGCCGCCACGTTGGATGATGAAGTCTCCAGCTCTCGACCGAGTCTGGCTCAATGCTTCTGAAATTGCGGCTGACTATTCGGCTCTGCGTTGTGGCACATCAGCGCTCGATTTGGCGTCGGCTCTGGTGAAAGTTGTGAAGATTAGCTCGCCTACGTTGGTTTCCACTCCGGTGAATGCCTCTTATTTCATTCCGGTAAGCACTGCGGCACAACTGCCAACGCGGATTCTACATTTGCGGGAGTGTGTTGAGTACCCGCCCAATCAACGGCCAGCCGGTAATGGAACACGCTGGATGATCGTTTCAGCTTTCGGAATGGCGGCATACATTGCCGCTGTTCTCTTCGGACTTCCCTTCGTGCACGATCTACTCGAAGCGCTCGTTCGCTAGCGAGTGCCTAGCTTAGATCGCTGCCTTCCGCAGTTCGACGCTTCCGTTTACCGTGTGCACATTCAACTCACGGCCGCCGCTTCCCAGCGTGCCGTGGACCGAGTGCTTGCCAATGCTTCCCTGAAGCGTCAGCGGAAAATCTGACTCGAGCTGCCCGTTAACGCTGGCGAAATTCACGTCAGTGCTCGCGTTGGAAGGAAGTTCGAGCTTTATGCTGCCATTTACGGTTTTGAAATCCAATTCGCCCGTCCAATCGGCACGGCCAATGCGGGCTTCGATGGAGCCATTCACACTCTTGGCCGAGGCCCAGCTGCGGGTGTCTATGTGGACGCCGCCGTTCACGCTCGTACCTTCGACGTAGCGTCCCATGTCATTGGCGGTTACGGAACCATTCACGCTCTGTCCTGTGAAGCGAAGATTCTGCGGCATGCGCACAGTGAAATTGACTTTAGTGCGATTGTGATCGTTGCCAAAGTGGGATCCCGATTCGCAGTCATCGCCGCCAAACCAGCCCGGAGCCACTGCGCAAATCACCATGCCGTCACTGAGCTTCGCAACGCGGATCTTCACCTGGGCGGCATCCGGCCCCGTCTTCTCTGCCGTGACCTCAATGTCGCTAGAACTGGAGCCGGCTGCATTGATGTCCCCGTTCACATTCTTGATTACGAGCACCTGGTCAGCCGGAAGCTTGCCGCTCCAATGAAACTCATGCCCATTATCAGTGCCCTGGTCCTGCGCTCCAGATGCTGCCGTGAACAGCAGTAACATCGAAGCCAAGACTCCCAATCCCAGTAATCGACGGTTCATGAAACCTCCTCGTGTTGTCCCTGCTTCATCCCTACTCCAGACGTGTACGCTGTGTGTTTGTTAGCAGTTCCGTGGAATTCCTGCCCGGTTCTGGGAGAAGGCAAGGAACCTCGGTGCTGGTATCGAGACCCGCCCGATTACGGCAGCTCTTTACGGCTTAGGTAATCTTTAGCCCAGAATGCGCTGGCAGTAGAGTGGCTGCCATGGCCCATTTCCCCATCGTTCACTCTGCAGTACGAGCTCCGCGTACCTCTTTGAAGCGCCCGGAACCTGTTGATTTCAGGGTAGAAGACCAACTGGTTCACGGGAGTATCCACCGCATCTCGCTAACCGGCGGCTGTGCTTCTCTGAAGGTCAAAGTATCCGGCGGCACCGTCGCCGAACTCGGTTTGAGCACACAACACGGCCGGGTGAACGGAATTGTCGAATTTCTCGCCAGCAAGAAACACGGCGAGAGTCCCTTCCGCTTTGTCGCTCTCGGAGACGATGACTACGAGAACCTGCGCCGTCTTCTGAACGCTACCGGCTAGACTCGTTTTAGTTCAGTCCGACCCGGCACCTTGTGCCGGACTCACATCCCTCATACCGCGCAGCACGGAAGTTAGTAACGTCACGTTAATTCTGTGTCGTTGCTAACTTTCTTAGCTGTTGCACGCAGGTAGGTTCTGGGGCTAGCATCTCTTTGCGTTCAGTGCGTATGAGTCCTCTGTTTTTCAACGCGGCTGTTTCCTTCCCGCTCTATGCTGCGGATCGCACCTCCGGCTTCACCTGAAGCTAGCCTCTGACGCCCGGGCTGTCGTCACCCACATTCCAACCAACGTCAGATAAAGAGGAAGAGACTATGCGTTGCGCTATCCGCATTGTTGTCGCACTGCTTGTATACACCGGCGTTTCACTTTCACAGCCTGGATCCTCGCAACGTCATTTCACCTTTCACTACGCCTTCACCGTTCGCAACACACAGACTGGCGTCCCATTAAGGATCTGGGTCCCGCTGGCACATTCGAATCAGTTTCAGACCGTGAAAGTCACCTCGGAGAAAGGCGACCTGCCGTTAGTCCGGACGAAGGAAGCTGAATATGGCGATGAGATGCTCTATGCCGAATCGCCCAAAGCCGATCGCGACGAGTACAACTTTGAGATTGTGTATGAAGTTGTCCGCCGCGAGAGTCACGCGCTCGGCGCCGGTACTCTCAGTGCGGAGCAGCGCCGACGTCTGCTGTCACCCGACAAACTCGTGCCGACCACCGGTCTTCCTGCTGAACTGGCAGTCAAGCAGGTTGCCAGTGTCAGAGGCGGAGACTACGATCGCGCGCACGCCTTTTACGACTACGTGCTGAGCAACATGCGTTACGACAAGTCTGGGACTGGCTGGGGACACGGCGACACTCTTTATGCCTGCAATGCGAAGCATGGGAACTGCACGGACTTCCATTCACTGTTCATCTCGATGGCGCGCTCGCAGAATATTCCTGCACGCTTCGAGATCGGGTTCCCCCTGCCAATCAACAAGCACTCAGGGGAAGTCGCGGGCTATCACTGCTGGGCGGATTTTTACACACAGGATCGTGGCTGGGTCCCCGTGGACATCTCCGAGGCGTGGAAGCATCAGGAGAAGCGCGATTACTTCTTCGGCCACCACGACGACAATCGCGTCCAGTTCTCGGTCGGGCGCGACATCACGCTCTCGCCGAAGCAGAACGGAGAACCGCTCAACTATTTCGTCTATCCCTATGTTGAGGCCGCCGGCAAGGAGTACTCGAATGTGTCAAACCACTTCAGCTTCGAAGACCTCGCTGAAACCTCGCCAAGTCGTGCTGCGCTGGAGACGCATTAACGAGTTGCGCCGACGATGTGATGTTTGAGTTCTGTTAACCTGTCCAGTCCCCATTCGGAGCATTTACTTTCCGGGGGACTGGAGAGGTGTTGATGACGTTGCGTTCCTACACGCAAGCTGTTGTCGTGTGTTCCGTTGTTCTTCTCGGTTTCGGCGCTGTCGCCCAAGCGCCTGCCCAGCAGCCTGCCGCTTCCGGCAATGCTGCCACGCAAACCACTCGCTCCGACGAGGATAAACGCTTCTATCGCACTGCGATGGAAGATGCCGATCAGAAGATCGCCGCCGAGGTGCAGTCGCATTCCGAACTGATGAAGAACCTTGAGTACCTGACGACTGAAATCGGTGCGCGCCTGACCGGCTCTCCGCAGATGAACCGCGCCAGCGACTGGACACTGCAGCGCTTCCACAATTACGGGATTGACGCTCATCTCGAGACCGCAGAAATTCCGCATGCTTGGACGCGCGGACAGGATACTGCCCAGATCACCTCGCCGATCAATAAGGTCATCGAGGTTAGATCGGCGGGCTGGAGCAAGGCCACGAGTGGCCCGGTCACCGGGAACGTTCTGGTGATCGATGCGCAGACACTCGCCGACCTTGATAAATACAAAGGGAAACTGAAAGGCGCAATCGTGATGGTGCGTCCTCCCGCCGAGATTCCGCCGGACAACGATCAGCCCAACAATGCCTACGACGCGGTCATCACTCCGAGCCACGGCGTTCCCAAGCCGAATGCCGGTGGCGGTTTCCGACAGCGCTTCCAGATGATGCGCGCACTGGCGGCGGAGAATCCGGCTGCCGTCCTGTTTGATAGCGGCAAGACCGACTCACTCTTCAACATGACTACCTTCAGCCGCTATGAGCCGTCGCAAGCTCCGATGGCGTTCGTCACTCACGAGGACTACAGCCTGATCTATCGCCTGGCGAAGCAGGCTCCCGTGAGCATGAAAGTGAATCTAGTGGGCACGTTCAGTCTCGGCCCGGCGAAGGCATCAATCACTGTCGCCGAGATCAAGGGCAGCCAGTTCCCCGATGAGCGCGTGATTATCGGTGGTCACCTCGATTCCTGGGACCTGGGACAAGGCGCTCTCGACAACGGCACCGGCGCCATGGCTACCCTCGAAGCTGCGCGCACGCTCGAAGCACTCGGGTGGAAGCCAAAGCGGACCATCACCTTCGTCCTGTTCACAGGGGAGGAGCAGGGCGGAGTCGGCGCGAACACCTTCGTCACCAATCATGCCAGCGAGATTCCGAAGATCGACGCAGTGCTCATCCAGGACACGGGAACGGGCAAGGTCTTCAGCATCGCCCTTGAGGACCAATACGAGACCGCGTCACTAATGGAAGAGATCTATCGGCCACTGCAGGAGGTCTTCGATCTCGATCCGCTAAGCACGCGTTACTTCGGCTCCTCCGATCATGTAGAGTTCCTGGACAAAGGAGTGCCTGCATATTTCTGTCTGCAGAAGCCGGCGCACTATCGCGAGGCGCATCACAGCCAGTCCGACACTTTCGACAAAGTGATTCCCGGCCAGATCAATGAGGGTGCAGCATTTCTCGCTGCGTGGGCATGGAACGTATCAGAGATGCCGCCGGCGTTGCCGCATCACCAGCCGCGGCCAGAGCGAAATCTCGAATAACAATGTGGGATTCCGGCACGCTGCAAGCCTTCCGCAAGCTATGGTTGAAGCTTGAGTCCTAATTGACGTGCCGACGCACGAATACGATTATCAAGACTGAGGAGCTCAACTACGGAACTGAGCGATCTGGCCGCGAGCGCGGAGGCGAGATGGATTGCATCAAGCGTGCGGATAGGTTCGGCTGGGAGCGGCCGACGGGCACGATGAAGCACATCCGAGCTAATTGGGAGGATGTTCCAGTTCGCTGCGAGTGCATGCAGTTCACTTTGTCGGTCAACAGCGTTCGTTTCGGAAATTTCTCCGAATGTCATTGCACGGATGAGTACGCGCTCGCAGTCCAGTATCGTTAGGTCCGACGCGAAAACCAGGTCCGCTTTGCGGAACGCTTCCGCTACCCGTTCAGCGCCTGGTTCCCTCAAGAGCCAAGCGATCACCGCACTTGACGCCACTTAAACGTTCAGCGTTGGCCCCACTCTTGCTTGAGCAGCTCCGCTGCGCGCCCCGGAGGTAGCGGGGGTGACAATAGCCGATAACACGCCGGGGCATTCGGTATCAATAGCGTTGCGGACGGCAAGCCTTTGACAGGCGCCTCAACCCGCGCTTTGCGCGTGGGGTGAACGCTGCGATTTGCTTTCTTACGACTACCGACCGCATCCGTGAGGATTTCGCGGGCTTCTTCCTCCATCGAGCGTCCTTTTGCTGCCGCTCGCAGGCGAAGACGTGCCTTTATGTTTCCTCGAGACGACGCACTACGATGCTAGCCATGCTATCAGTGATAGCACATTCAGGATTCGGGCTTTACTGCTGCGCGCTCCGCGATCGGCCCGTCCGGACGCATTTTTTGAGGACTGCGGTTAGCTGTTGAAGGTCGGCATCGCTGGCCAGGAAGTCAACGCCGTCGGGCAGCGAAGCGTTTGTCAGTGGTCCATGAGACAGCAGAATCACTGGAATAGACGGTTTTACCATCTTCACCGACTGAGCAACCGACCAGCCGTCCACACTTGCAAGCAGGCACTCATCGATGACAATTGCTTGCACCGGATTGCTGACGCAGAGTGCCAACGCCTGGTCGGCGGTGCTTGCGTAAGAAGTCGCGTAGCCTTGGGACTGGAGGAACTGTTGCAAAAATCTGGAATGGCTATCCAGCAACAGGATGATTAGTGTATCAGTTCGAGCTTTCGGATGCTTCTTTCGTCCCAATCCAGGCATGCAGACACACTTCTCCTGTCTGACGAAACTGGGCAGAGACTGTGATGTCACCTTCCGTGACTCTGGTTGCTTTGTGGAAAAGTTCTCTCTATTTTCTTCCTCCCGCTAGTTCACGCGGCTTTTTTTTTGTCCTCGGCTATAGGCACAGACGCCTGGCCGAATAATCGCTCGCGCAATTCTTCATACAGATGTGATTCCGCAAGGCTCCTGAATTTGCTGCGCAGTCCACTGCTCAGACTGCGAAGACGTCCACCGCAATTCTCGCGATATCCGGCAGAGATGCGCTTGCTCTTCATAGGGCCTCCTCTATACGTCGCAACACAAATGAGGAAGCACATGGACTTCCAACCTCTTTTGGTGCTGTGTTTTCAACGGAGGAACCCAAGCGAGAGTTGCGGGGACCCAATCGAGAGTTGCCGCTTCGGGAAAATTCTGCATTCTTCGAGTACGAATGCACCTGTCTTCAGCTATTTGGGTTACTTATTCTGCAACATTGTCACAATCTCTGACATCACATTCGCATCGAGTTGTGTGGGCAGTCGCACAAAACACGATCGTGGAACTATGCCGAGCAAAATAACTTCAATTTCCGAACGGCAAAGCTCCTGGATGACCGGCGCGTCAGTTCCGCGAAATGGAGTTTACAAAGTTACGCACTCCGAGCATGCTCTACCGAATGAAGTCACTCTTCTGGCCTCGCAAACGTTTCCTCGTTGCGCAGCGTGCGCGGTTCCCGTCATGTTTCGGCTGAAACGACCGTTGAGTGAGCAGAGTCTGTCCGTGGGTTTTCACGTTGAGCTTTACGAACTGCCCGTTGTTGAACCATTGCGCAGGGCCAGCTAGAGAATCGCGGCAAGCATCATTCCAATTCCGCGGTTATCGTGAACTCTGCCAGGCCCTGATCCCATCTGAGGTGCAGGACATTAGGACGGCAACACACCTGACAATCTTCCACATAGGTCTGCCGTGAGCCGGCGCTGGAATCCACAGTAGTCTCATTCCATTCGCCGCATCCGGCGCATTGGTATCCCGAACTCATTACCACAATGGAATCGCCTATTGGTTCACGCCGCTAGCGAGGAATCCACCATCGACGGTGACGATTTCCCCGGTAACAAAACTCGCGGCGTCGGAGGCGAGAAAGACGGCTGCGCCTGCAAGTTCGGAAACTTGCCCGAAGCGTTTCATTGGCGTGCGCATGAGAAATTCTTGCCCGCGCGGAGTGGAATCAAGCAGCTTCTCATTCAGCGCCGTCCGGAAGACGCCAGGGGCAATGGCATTTACGCAAACTCCGTGCGCAGCCCATTCCACCGCCAGCGATTTGGTCAGCGATGCCACGGCCGCTTTGCTTGCTGCGTAGGCCGCGACTTCATACAGCGCAACGAATGAGCTCAGGGAAGCGATGTTGATGATCCGCCCATAACGGCGATCGATCATGTGTCGTCCGAAAACCTGGCAGGCGCGCAAGACTCCCGTGAGATTGGTTTCCATGATGTCGTTCCACTCGGACTCCGCGAGCTCCAGCGTAGGAGTGCGTTTGGTGCGACCGGCAGAGTTGATAAGGATATCCACTTTGCCGAATGCCTTCACTGTCTGTTGCAGAAGCGGCTCGAGGGAACCGCGATCACCGACATCGGACATGATTCGCAGCGACCGCCTGCCCCGCTGCTCGATTTCCTTTGCGGCGGCCTCGACCTGCTCGGCACGCCGAGAAGTTGGCACGACGTCGGCACCGGCTTCCGCCAGTCCATGGGCGAGCGCCCGACCAATACCGGACGTGCCGCCGATTACGACCGCGACTTTGCCGTTAAGCTCGAGTGGCGCGAATGTCATTCTCTGGGACCGTTGTACTTACCAATTCCACATTGTTCCATCGAGCTTCCGATTCACCGGCAGGTAGGCGCGTTCATAAGGGAACCTCTCACCCAGCTTCTCGTCATAATCCACGCCTAGTCCCGGCTGATCGCCGGGGTACAGATATCCGGCCTTGAAGTAATATCCGTGCGGAAATACTTCGTCCGTCTGGTTGGTGTGACGCATGTATTCCTGGATTCCAAAATTGGGAATGGAAATATCGAAGTGCAGGGCCGCAGCCATGGTTACCGGCGAAAGATCCGTCGCCCCATGGCATCCCGTTTGGACGTGATACATGTCAGCAAAGGCCGCAACCTTCTTCAGGTTGGTGATGCCGCCGCCGTGAACAACGGTCATCCGCAGGTAGTCGATGAGCTGATCTGAGATAAGGACGTTTGCATCCCACACGCTATCGAAGATTTCGCCCAACGCAATCGGCGTCGTGGTGTGCTGACGAACGATGCGGAATCCTTCCTGCAATTCGGCGGGGACGGCATCCTCCAGCCAGAAGAGATGGTATGGCTCGAGCTCCTTGCCAAGCCGCGCCGCCTGAATCGGAGTCAGCCGATGGTGGGCGTCGTGCAGAAGGTGAACGTCATCGCCGAACTTCAGCCTGAGCGCCTCGAACAGCTTCGGCGCATGCATCAGATATTTTTCAGACGACCACGCATTCTCCGGAGGAAGGCCTTTCTCGGCCGGTTCGTAGAACAACTTGCCGCGGCCGACGCCGTATGTGCTCGGCAACCCCGGTACTCCCGACTGCGCGCGAACCGCGAGATAGCCCATGTTGATGTACTTGGCAACTTCATCGACCGTCTCGGAAATATCTCTGCCATTCGCATGCCCGTACACCATTACTCCCGTCCGAGACTTGCCGCCAATCAGGTTGTATACAGGTGTGTTCAGGGCTTTGCCCTTGATGTCCCACAGTGCCATGTCAACGGCTGAAATGGCACTCATAGTGACAGGTCCGCGACGCCAGTAAGCACCACGATACAAATACTGCCAAATATCTTCGGTCTGGAAGGGATCGCGATCGATCAGGCACGGAACAACATGATCGTTGAGATAACTGGCAACGGCGAGCTCGCGTCCGTTGAGCGTTGCGTCTCCGAGGCCGTAGATACCTTCATCGGTATAGATCTTGAGCGTGACAAAATTTCTGCCGGGTGAAGATACGAAGACCTTCGCGTCTCGAATTTTCATCCGGCGATCTCGGTCGAGCTAATCAAGCTGAACTCCTCTTTAGCGGGCGACCCTCGCGGAACCGCCCTTCATCAGCTTCTCAACTTCTGACAGCGTGGCCATTGTCGTGTCGCCCGGAGTGGTCATGGCAAGCGCGCCGTGGGCGGCTCCGCATTCAACCGCCCATTGCGGATTGTGTCCGGTAAGAAATCCATAAATGAGACCCGAGGCAAATGAATCGCCGCCGCCGATGCGATCATAAATCTCGAGGCCTTCGCGCGTGCGCGCCTGGTAGAGCTTGCCGTCACAGTAGCAGACTGCGCCCCAGTCGTTCACAGTTGCTGTTTTTGCGTTGCGCAGCGTTGTGGCAAGAACCTTAACGTTCGGGAATTCAGCGCTGACTCTCTCCATCATGTGACGGAAATTTTCTACATCGAGTTTCGACAGGTGCTCATCCACACCCTCTACCTCGAAACCGAGCGCGGCGGTGAAATCCTCTTCGTTGCCGATTAGCACGTCCACTAGCTTTACCAGTTCGCGGTTCACTTCTGTTGCGCGCTTTTTCCCGCCGATAGCCTTCCATAACGACTCGCGATAATTCAGATCGTACGAGATAACTGTTCCGTTCGATTTCGCCGCCTGCATCGCTTCCCTGGCTACGTCAGGCGTGGACTCAGAAAGCGCGGCAAAGATCCCGCCAGTATGGAACCAGCGCGCCTTCTCCGCGCCGAAAATTGTCTTCCAATCGACATCTCCTGCACGCAGTTGCGAGGTAGCTGTGTGTCCGCGGTCAGAAGCTCCCACTGCTCCACGGACTCCAAAGCCGCGCTCCGTGAAGTTCAGCCCGTTGCGGACGGTTCGGCCGACGCCATCGTACAGCACCCACTTCACGTGTGACTGATCTACGCCGCCCTGATAAATAAGATCCTGCACTAGCCGGCCGATGGGATTATCGGCGAATGCAGTCACAATTGCCGTTTCCATGCCAAAGCAGCGACGCAGACCGCGCGCGACGTTGTATTCTCCCCCGCCCTCCCACACGCGAAAGCTGCGCGCCGTGGAGATGCGCCCATCCCATGGATCGAGTCTCAGCATCACCTCCCCGAGGCTGACCAGATCCCATCGACAATCCTTCTTCGCTCTTATCGGCAAAATGGACATTCTAGATGACTGGCTTCCGAGTAGAGGACCGGCTCTCCGGTTGGCCTGCGTACCCGATTTTCTTGGATATTTCACCGCATGTGGCAAGCAGCGCAGACCCGATATCGCGCTCCTGTTTCAGCATCCGAATAGAAGGGCCAGACACGCTCATGGCAGCGACGGCGTGGCCAGCCGAATTGAGGATTGCCGCGCCAATGCAGGCCACGCCGGGTTCGTTCTCCTCGCGATCCACCGCATACCCGCGCCGCCGGACAATGAGTAGCTCGCTTTTCAGCTTGCGCGCTTCCCAGGCAGTGAGCCGGTCGAGCAAAGTCTTGAGCTCGTCTTCGGGAGCGAAGGCGACCAGTGCCTTGCCGAGAGAGGTACTCGGAATCGGCATGCGGCTGCCAATCATCGCCGACATTCGAAATGCGCGGGAACTCTCGAGCAAATCGACATACAGCACCTCGCCTTTGTGAATCACCGCCAGATTGATGGTCTCGTTGAAGCGCAGTAGGAGCTGGCGCATGTAAGGCTGTGCGACTTGCTTTACGTCCCGGCGAAGATTGGAGGCTTGCGCGAAGAGCTTGACGCCGAGCTTGTACCGTTGCCCGTCGGATCCGCGTTCCACGTATCCGCGTTCGCATAACGTGTACAGCAGCCGAAAGGCGCGGCTCTTGTTGAGAGCCACACGCCGGGAAATTTCCTTCAGTGGGAGCTCTTCAGAATCCTGAAAAGCCTCGAGCACGTCCAGCGCCTTAACGACGGCCTCCACCACATACTTCTCATCTGCTTCCTTGGGCACCTTCATAGTAGGAACTGTCAGCGTTTTGTCACCAGAAATGGCGTTCCATTGTACAGAGCGCAACCGGAATCATTCCCCATGAGATTTCGTTTGTCAACTCTGGAAATCTCAATGAGACATTCCGCCTACTTGCTGTGTGACAGCGCCCGCCCTGTCGGCTGCGCCGCCGCAGATGATTGCGGCATCTCCAGCCCAAGA
>CAZLIE010000038.1:0-29517 GCA_964559345.1 uncultured Terriglobales bacterium | reverse complement strand
GAACGTCTTCTTTAAGGAACTGGCGGCGAGCCTGGGAATTGCCGACGAGATCGTGGTCGCCAGCGTATTCAAGGCTGAGGCAATTCCCGAAGACGAGCGACTCTCCACTTCGGCGCTTATCAAGGAATTGCGCAAGCAAAAGCGCTCAGCCCGAGAATGCAAGGACGCTGATGCGATTGTCGAATCGATCACGCCGGAGCTTCGCGACGGCGATGTTGTCGCCATCCTCTCGAACGGTGGGTTCGGCGGCATTTATGAGAAACTGCCAGCGCGCATAGGAGCTTCCTTTTCCACAAAAACTCGATGAGAACAGCCCGCCTTCTTCTGCTGTCATTTCTCTTTTCCGGTTTGGCAATTGCTCAGACCGCCGGGAGTGAATCCAAACTCGACTACACTCTTAGTTTTTCTGATGCGGCACGGCATCGGGTTCATGTGCGGATGTCGTTCGATCCCGAGACTGGCGGCAATGAAGTGCAATTGCCAACGTGGAACGCGCTGTATCAAATACGCGATTTTTCCAAGAACGTCCTGGATGTAAGCGCCGCCAGCCAGGGTGGAGATCGCCTGTCGGTTCACCAGGAAGACAAGACAACATGGCACATCCAACCTCATCCCGGATGGCTGAACTTGGATTATGACCTGATGCTGGACGAAGCTGGCCCGTTCGGCGCTCAATTCAACACGCATCATGCGTTCCTCAACTTTGCCCAGGTGCTCATGTATCCGGTAAACGGTCGTGAGTTGCCGATCGCTCTACATTTGGCGAATATCCCGGCCAACTGGAAGCTCGCAACTGCACTTCCTGCCCTGACCGTAGCGGCGGAACAACAAGGTGCTCCTGCCGGATATCTGTTGCATGCCGAAAACTACGATCGCCTGGTGGACACTCCCGCCGAATTGGGGGATTTTGCGGAAACCGATTATGAACAGGGAGGAGCCAAATATCGCGTAGTTGTCGATGCCGATCCGTCCGACTACCAGATGCCAAAGCTGCTCGACTCGCTGAAGAGGATCACGGCTGCGGAGACCTCATGGATGAACGACCGTCCATTTGAGAGCTATGTATTCATCTACCATTTTCCGCGCGGGCCGGCGGGCGGCGGCATGGAGCACGCCTACTCCACAGCCATTGATCTCTCCGCAAATCAACTCACGGACCTGAAGGCCTTCAATTCTGTAAGCGCGCACGAGTTTTTTCATTTGTGGAACGTGAAGCGGATCCGTCCGCAGTCGCTGGAGCCAATTGACTACATACATGAGAACTACACACGAGCACTCTGGTTCAGTGAAGGTGTAACCACCACCATCGCCGGGCTAGCGTTGCTGAATTCGGGACTGATCCAGCCTGCGGACTATTACCAGCAGCTCTCCGGAGCCATCACAACGCTGGAGTCACGGCCAGCCCATCTGACCCAGTCGGCGGAAGAATCGAGCCTCGATACCTGGCTCGATAAGTATCCCGCTTACCGCGCGCCCGAGCGCAGCATCAACTACTACAACAAAGGAGATCTGCTGGGGGTGCTGCTCGATCTCAAAATCCGCGAAGACTCGCGTGGACGCCATTCGCTTCGCGATCTATTCCGCGAATTGAACATGGATTACGCGAAGCAAGGCAAATTCTTTCCCGATTCCGGCGGAGTACGCAAAGAAGCCGAGAAGCTCACCGCGACTGACTTGCGCAGCTTCTTCGCTCGATACGTCGCCGGAACCGATGAGCTGCCTTTTGACGAGCTTTTTGCGACAGTCGGACTGACGCTCACCAAACAGGAGCAACATGTGGGCGACCCAGGATTCTCGGCCTCGCGTAACTTCACCGGGCCGGATGTAGTCGATCAAATCTATGGGGAACAGGCGCGTCAAGCTGGTCTGCAGGAAGGCGACGAGATCGTCTTAATCGATGGCCAGAGCCCAACGCGTCGAATGGGACAGACTTTCGAGAGCATGAAGCCCGGACGCGCGGTCCACATCGCGATCACCCGCGGCGGTGCAAGAAAAGACGTTCAGCTCACCCTCGGAGCAAAAACTCAGACCGAGTATGTGGTACGTGAGTCTCCGCAGGCCAGTGCTCAACAGATTGCGCGCCGAACAGCCTGGTTGAAATCCGAGGATCAGCCCAGCTCTCCGGTTCCGTCTCCACGATGATTGCTGCCATCCGCTCCACGGCAGCGATGCTATTCGCGATCATCGCCACGCCCCTAGCAGGACTGGTCGCATTCCCGTGGACATGGATTTCCGGCAGCGCGGATTTCATTTATGCGACAGCTTTATGGATCGCCGGTGTGGGGCTGCGCATAGCCGGTGTGCGCGTGGAAATTGAAGGCCTGGAAAACCTCGATCCGTCGCGCAGCTATATCGTCATGTCCAACCACGTCTCGAACCTCGACCCTCCGGTGCTGCTCCGCGGATTACCGCGCCGGACATCGGTGCTGGTGAAGAAGGAGCTGTTTAAAATTCCGGTGCTCGGCGCCGCGATGCGGGTGGGCGATCTCGTTCCGGTAGATCGCCGCAATCGCGAGGCGGCTGTGAATAGCATGCGGGCAGCCGGCGAGGTGTTGCGTCGCGGACTATACATGACCGTTTTCCCGGAAGGGACCAGATCGCCGGAGGGACGGCTGCTTGCGTTCAAGAAAGGACCGTTTTATCTTGCGATGGATACTGGCATGCCCGTCGCTCCGGTGACGATCCTCGGTACGCAGCGCCTGATGCCCAAAGGCAGTTCAGTCATCCGCTCCGGTACGGTGCGGATGGTCATTCATCCGACCATCGATCCGTCTCGCTTCGAAAATAAAGAGGAGTTAATCGCCACCGTTCGTCGCGAGATCGAGTCGGCACTACCGGCGGCTCTGCGCGAAACGGATGCGAATGCCACGCTTTGACATCTCCCGCAGGAACAGATCGGCAGGAACGTCGAGCTCCTGATAAATCGCTCCGTGCTTTGTGATCGTTCCGCTGGCCATCATCTGCAGCACGATTGAGGCGGGCCAGGCCGTGGTTCGCATCATCGAAGTCAATCCGGTCTTCGTGTCGTATTCGTCAACCATCGTGAATGAGAGTACGCGGCCTTTGGCATGAGCCTCGATTCGCATAATGGTGACGTCCGGCTCGTCTCCGGAAAGCTTTTCCAGAAACAGGTTCGACGTGAGCTCCCGCGGGCTGATCTCGCAGGAGTTCAACCTGCGCTTCTCACTCGAGAAGAATCCGAGGTCATAGAGGCCGCGGACCAGCTTGTAGTGATCGGGATAGCGCAGCGTCTTTTCGAAACACTCTCCGACCTGTCCACGAAAGTTTTCCGGCATCGTCGAGGTTCCTCCGGAAGTGTGGAAGGCGACCATCGGCCGGAAGCCGCGGATGCGAAATTCTTCCGGCTCACTGAGGGGTTCGATCTGCATCAGCTTGCCATTCTTCAGCACCCGGGCCGGCTCGACGTATTCGTTGATCAGCCCCTCGATCGAAAACACCAATTGATATTCGAATGGAGGCTTGGGGTTTTTGGGCAGTCCGCCTACGTAGAGCTTGAGCGCGTCCACCTGAGGTTTGTCTTTTTTGAGACGAGTTCGCCGCCTGTCCTTGCCATCGGTCGCAGTGGAGAGTCGAAAGAGCTCGCCCGCGAGCACGCTTGCCATGCCTGGCGACAGTCCGCAGTCTGGAGCCAGTCCAATGCCATTCTTTTCGGCTTCGCGGCTCATGGCCAGGGTTTTGCGCACAACCGTGTTATTGCCGCCAAGGTCGGCAAACTGGCAGCCTGCCCCAATCGCGGCTCGCGCCAATCCGACATTGAAGAAGTAAGGAACGGCCGAAAGCACGCCGTTGTGTCCCTGCATCAGGTTCGCCGCCGCACTCTCGTTAGCCGCGTCCAACTCTACAGGCCTAACCGGAGCACCTTTACGGCCGTGGGACTTTGCAATGAACTGTGCGGCATCCTGCGCGCGTTCAATGTCAGCATCGGCCAGCGTGACCGACTCCACGCCGGTGGAGCGCGCCATATCGAAAGCCGCTGCCGATCCCATCATTCCGGCGCCAATAACCAGTAATTTCATGGACCCTCGTGAACAAAATGTGTGGAAGGCTTGCGCTGAAGTCACACAAGCAAACTGGCGAGTCTAAATGAGGATTGGATTTTTCAGCAAAGAAGCAGGAGTGGCGGTCGCTCTAATCGGCAGGGCCAGCAAAGAGAACGAGATTTCCATCGGGATCCACGACAATGAATGTCATGGCGTCCCAGGGCTCTTTCTTCAATGTTTGATGAAAGGACACGCCTGCCGCTTGGTAAATCAAGAAAAGCTGCTTGCTTTCGTCTGCGGTAGCGAGGGTGAGGGAAGCCGAGAGCAGGTGCTCACGCTCCCGGATATCGCCGGCGAAGACGGGCTCTCCGACCAGCCTCAAAGCCAGCCGCGCACTGTCGCGGATAACCTGTGCGTAAAAAGGTGGATCGCCCCAGACAAACTCGACCATGAATCCGAGCTTTTCGGTATAGAAATCGCACGATGCTTTGATGTTGGCAACGAACAACTGCGCGGCGGTGGAGGTGAGAATAGGACGTGATACAGTGTGGCGGCGTTCATCGGTAATTACATCGTGTCTTGTCATGTTGCGCCTTAATCATGGTGGAAGTAGAAGAGGTTCCCGTCCACATCCTGTACGGTGAACTGCCGTAATCCCCACGGCTTTCTCTCCAGAGAATCCACGATGTTCGCACCCAACGACATCAGTTCCTGATACGTTCCATCGATATCTTCAGCGAACACCCAGTGAACTGCAGGTTCGAATGGCGGTTTCCTTTTGCGAAAGAATATCGCCACATTTCCGCGTGACACGGCTCCAATCTCTTTGCCAGGGTAGAGCCATCCAATCTCAAAGCCGAGCACGTCTCGGTAGTGCTGTTGTGCGCGTTCGACATCAACGACCGGCAACTCCGGCACTGGCTGGCCAATCGAGCTCATCGTCTCTTTGGTGCTCATGGAGACTCTCCTTGTATCTTTAATATCCGACAAGAGTGCCCACTGATCGACCAGACAGCCGCTTCTCAGCGGTACGACCGAGAGTAGCCCAGCGCAAAGCGCTGGGTGGCGTTGGCTAGTATAGGTGAATCCCGCCCACCGGCGGGACGACTGAGAATCGCGCTTCAAGAACGTTTACCCTATGCCCAGATCGTCAACGGATTCCAGCGGCGTGCCGCAGACTCGGCAAATGACTGCCGAACAGTCTCCGCATGTCAACGGATCACCTACCTGGACCGCGCACCGGGGGCAATATAGAAGCTCGCGAGACTGATTAGGAGTGTCAGAGGTCGAGGGCACGGGCCCGAATGTAACATGCCGATCAGCGACCCGAGGTCCGCGTGAGAGCATCGTCGCGCATCGTCAATGCCTTCACCGCGAACCTGCGGGACCGCTCCCTTCAGGTTTCCCTCTGGGTATTGATTTAGACGGCCAAATAGGGAGTTGGTCACCGTAAGTTCACACTCTTCCCTCGCAGAGAGCGCTGATTTAAACGTTTACGTCAACCACCACTCGGCCGCGCACCTGGCCGGCGAGAATTTCTTCGGCCAGATCGCGATATCGGGTTAATGGCTCCACGCGCGCGAGGGAATTCAGGTCTTGTGCTTTCAGAATGGACCCCAGACGCCGCCATACTTCAATTCGCAACGGCTTCGGCGTTGCCACAGAAGAGATTCCGAGTAATCCCACATTGCGAAGGATGAAAGGGAAAACCGTTGTCTTGAGACTTGCTCCGCCTGCAAGGCCACATGCAGCAATCGCACCGTAGGAGACTGTGGCGGAAATGATGTTGGCAAGTGTTTGTCCTCCAACGCTGTCAATTCCACCGGCCCAGCGCTCCGACTGTAAGGGTGCCGCCTCACGCGCCAACTCCGCGCGATCGACGATGGTCGCAGCGCCAAGTTCTCGCAGATATTGGTGGGTCTCCGGACGTCCGGTAGACGCGGCCACCTTGTAACCCAGTTTGGCGAGCAAGAGCACCGCGATCGACCCCACACCGCCGGCCGCTCCGGTCACGATCATCTCCCGATCTGACGGCTTGATCCCATGCTGTTCGAGAGCAATCACGCTGAGCATCGCCGTAAAGCCAGCGGTGCCGATGGCCATCGCCTGCTTTGCGTCGAGAGATTCCGGCATGTGTAGCAGCACGTCAGCAGGAAAGCGCCCGAGCTGAGAGTAGGCGCCCCAGCGCGTCTCACTCATGCTTTGCCCAACTGCGAGCACCCGATCGCCGGGCTTGAACTCGTTTGTGCTGCTCTCGAGAACGCTTCCGGCAAGATCGATGCCGAGCACCATCGGAAACCGGCGGATGATCTTGCCCCTGCCGGTGATGGCCAGCCCATCCTTGTAATTCAGGGACGAATAATCGATCTGTACCAGGACATCGCCGGCCGGAAGCTGATCCGGCAAGAGCCGCGCCATGCGGACCGTGTAGCTGGAATCGTTTCCTTCTGCGAGAAGCGCATTGAATGTTTCAGGAAGCTTCGGGGACATTCAATTCTCCAATCGGCAGCCGGGCGGCTGCGGAGCTTTAGTTCTTTCTCTCGACCAGGAAGTGCGCCAATTGCTTCAGAGTCTCTGCCCGCGCACCGAATGATTCTAGTGCGGCGCACCCTGATGCCACCAAGGCATCGGCGCGGTGCAGAGACTCGTCGATTCCAAACACAGCGGGGAAGGTCGCCTTCTCTGCCGCAGAGTCCTTGCCTGCAGTCTTGCCCAATTGCGATGATGACTGCGTCACATCGAGAACGTCATCCACGATCTGGAAGGCGAGACCGATGGCACGGCCGAAAACGCGCAGATTCTCGATTTCCGGCTCAGTGCCGCCCGCGTAAATGCCGCCCGAGACCAGACTGGCAGTAATCAGTGCCCCGGTTTTCGAACGATGGATCTGTTCTACGACCTGCGCGTCTGGCGTGGTATTTTCGGCCTCGAGATCCATCACTTGACCGCCAATCATCCCGTCGATCGTTCCTGTCCCGCGGGAAATCTCTTCGATGATCCGGACGCGTCTCTCCGGCGCGCACCGCAGCTTGCTCAGAACTTCATAAGCGTAGGTCTGAAGCGCATCGCCGGCGAGGATGGCGATAGCTTCCCCATAAATGACGTGGCACGTCGGCTTTCCTCGCCGCAGATCATCGTTGTCGAGCGCGGGAAGATCGTCGTGGATGAGCGAATAGGTGTGCAGCATCTCCAGTGCGCTGCCGAGTTCTTCCACCCTCGCCGGAAGCTCAGCAGCTTTGCCATTCCGCGAAACCATTCGAGCGGCTTCCATGCAAAGGATGGGACGGATGCGCTTGCCGCCCGCAAAAACACTGTGCCGCATCGCCCGATGGATCGACGCTGGAGTCTGTGTTTCCGGTGGGAGAAGACGGTCGAGCGTAGCGTCGATGAGGGCGCAGCCAGATGCCAACGTCTCCTTGAGCATTGATTCGGAGTATAAACGACGGCTTCGAGCGCCCGAGCAGAGCGATTATTTGCCGGCGCTTTTTTCTTCGCCGAGTCCTTCGAAGGGTTCACTCTGGAGCTTGCCGCCCTGGCGCATGAGGATTTCAACCTTGCCTTCGGCAGCTTCGAGTTCCTGGCGACATGAGGTGGAGAGCCGCATGCCTTCCTCAAACAGCTTCAGCGACTGCTCCAAAGGCAGATCGCCGCGCTCGAGCTGCTCGACTATTTTTTCCAGTTGCGAGAGACAATCCTCAAACTTGGGCAAAGGCAGACTCCATTTGCACAGCGTACACGAATCCGATCGTCAGTTTACAGCGGCGCGGGCTCCTGCCCGGCTGAGATCTAAGCGGCAGAGCTGGTCTGTTTGCGCTTAAGGCGTTTCATCTTTTTGATTTCCTGGGGCGAGTACATCGTGCCGCGGCACTTGGACGACCCGCAATAACATATTGCCAAGTCGTCGTCGGCGCCGTCGTAGAGCATGTAGTCGTAGGTAAGCTCCTCGCCAGGCTGGATGTCGCGCAGTGCAATAACCCATACCCGGCCGTCGATCTCGTCGGTCTCGCAATTGGGATCGCAGGAGTGGTTGATGAACATTGCGGTCCCGTGACCATCGATTATGTCCTTGCCGTTGTCCAGGCCGAACAGGTAGGTAGTGGCGCGGCCGTCATAAATCTGGTCGGCGCGCTCGCGAGTGATGCGCGGGCCGGTGTATTCGAGAATGTGGGTACCCTTGCGAATCCTTGTGGTCGTGTAGCAACCAGCTGCGTGGATGTCAGACGAACGTATGATCAGGGACATATGAGACTTGGGTGCGACTTTAAGACGTCCGGAACTGCAGTATAGCGGAGGCGGTGCAATGGGAGGTCCGAGATGAAAACCGCCGGTTACTCGGGGACGCCGCTCCATAAGAAGCTGGGACTGAAGCCCGGACAGCGTGTCTGGTTCTCCGGGGCGCCGCGCGGATATCAGGCAGAGATCCAGAAGGCCGGCAGTTTCGACATGGAAACGACGCTAGGCACTGAGCTGGATTTTCTGCATCTTTTTGCCGGAGACCTGTCGTCGCTGAAACGCGAATTGCCCAAGATTCACGACGCGATGAAGCGAACAGGCACGCTCTGGATCTCGTGGCCAAAGAAGTCCTCCGGAGTGACAACCGACCTAGATGAGAACCTGGTGCGCGACATCGGATTGAAGTTTGGATGGTGGACGTTAAAGTCTGCGCCGTGGACGAAATCTGGTCGGGGCTGAAATTTGTCTATCGGCTCAAAGATCGCTGATTCGCCGGGCGGATTAGAATTGATGTCAGGAGTCACAATGGAAATCGCGACATTTGGTGCAGGATGCTTTTGGGGAGTGGAGGAGACCTTCCGCCAAATCCTCGGAGTGATGGATACAAAGGTGGGATACCTGGGCGGCGCCTTAAAAAATCCGACGTATCAGGATGTGTGCACGGACGAGACGGGTCATGCTGAAGTGGTGCAGGTCACCTACGATCCTGCGAAAGTCAGTTATGAAAAGCTGCTGGACATTTTCTGGGGCGCTCATGATCCCACCACACTGAACCGGCAGGGTCCGGATGTGGGAACTCAATACCGCTCGGCGATTTTCTTCCATTCACCGGAACAGCAGCAGATCGCCATTGCTTCAAAAGAGAAAGCGCAGGCCTCTGGGCGTTTTCGCCGGCCGATCGTGACCGAGATCACTCCGGCTTCGACCTTCTATGTCGCCGAGGATTATCACCAGCAATATCTGGCCAAGCGTGGCATGAGTCACTGCCACATTTAGGCGACTACTGCTAAGCTTTCAATCCGATGCGCGTGCCTGCGAACGGCTGTCGGCGATTGGACAAGATCCTGCGAGTATTTGTGCTGTTGCTGTTGGTTTCTCTGTCTGCTCGCGCAGTTGGCCAGGAACAACTCACGATTGCCGCTGCCGCCGATCTACAGCCCGCGCTCACGCTAATTTCGGACCAGTTTCAGCATGAAACGCGGACTGGCGTGCGACTGATCTTTGGCTCGTCGGGAAACTTCTTCTCCCAAATCGAGAATGGCGCCCCTTATGATCTGTTCCTCTCCGCGGACGTCAGTTATCCGGAGAAGCTGCAGGCCGCTCGCTTGATAGAACCTGGATCGCTTACCCCGTATGCGATCGGCAATATTGTGCTCTGGGCCCCAAGCAAGTCGAGCGTGGATGTAAGCAAAGGTCTTTCGGTGTTGGCCGATAGAAACGTAAAAAAGATCGCGATTGCGAATCCATCCCATGCTCCCTACGGACGCGCTGCGGAAGCTGCGCTCAAGAAGGCCGGCCTGTGGGATAAAGTTTCACCGAAGCTCGTGATCGGAGAAAACATCTCTCAGGCCGCGCAGTTCGTGCAATCTGGAAACGCGGATGTCGGCATTCTGGCTTTATCTCTCGTGCTTGCGCCGGCCATGAAGGGGCAGAGCCGCTATTTCGAAATTCCGCAGAAACTCTATCCTCCGCTGCGGCAGGCAAGCGTCATTCTTAAAAGTTCGTCGCACAAGCAGCAGGCCAAAGCCTTTGTTGAATTCATGAGGGGACCGCAAGCTATCGCCGTTCTAAAACAGTACGGTTTCGTTGTGCCGAACGGAAAGCCGAGATGAACTGGCCGGCGATCCTGCTCAGTGTGAAATTGGCTGCAGTCGTCTGCCTGATCCTTCTTCTGCTTGGAACTCCTGTCGCGTACTGGATAGCATTCTCCAAAAGGCACTGGAAGTTTCTGGTCGAAGCCCTGGTGGCATTGCCTCTGGTGCTGCCTCCCACGGTGCTGGGCTACTACATGCTGGTGGCGCTCGGACCGCGAGGCCCACTGGGAAGTCTTGCCGCACGATTCTTCTCGGCCAGGCTGGCGTTTTCGTTTTCCGGATTGGTCATTGCTTCCGTGTTATACAGCTTCCCGTTTGCGGTGCAACCGATGGCAGCATCGTTTGGAGCGGTGGATCGCAATCTGCTCGATGCCGCAGCAGTGCTCGGGGCGTCTGCATGGCGGCGATTCCGAACTATCACACTACCCCTCTCTATTGCAGGCGTAATTACCGGAGCAGTGCTGAGCTTCGCGCACACCATCGGAGAGTTTGGGGTGGTGCTGATGGTGGGCGGCAACATCCCGGGAGTCACGCAGACGGTATCCATTGCTATCTATGACGAGGTGCAGGCGCTCGATTACGCCACTGCCGCTCGAACCTCCGTGTTGCTGCTTGTTTTTTCATTCACGATCCTCTCACTCGTTTACGGACTGAACCGGCGCGCCTTCAGCCTGTGGTCACCTGCGCGGAATGCGTGACACAACTCTCTGCCGATATTCGCCTTCGCCTCTCTTCAAGTTTTGAGCTGACTTGCGCCTTCAGCCTGCCGCCTGGATTTACGGTGCTATTTGGCCCTTCTGGGGCGGGCAAGACCACGGTTCTTGATTGCATCTCAGGATTGAAGCGGCCTGACGTCGGAAAGATCACTGTGGGTGATTGTGAACTCTTCGACAGCAACGCGCGACTCGATATTCCTGTGCCGCATCGGAAGCTCGCGTATGTCTTTCAGGACCTGGCACTTTTTCCTCATCTGACTGTCTGGGAAAACGTGACATACGGACTTGGAACCGACAATGTTGATGCGGCGAGAAAACGGGCTCGCCAGATTCTCGCGCAGTTTGGCATTGATGAGTTCGTCCGCAGGCATCCCCGTGACCTATCTGGAGGCGAGCGTCAGCGCGTCGCACTTTCCCGTTCCCTGATTACCGAGCCCCGCGCCCTATTGCTTGATGAGCCGCTTGCCGCCCTAGATCGGGCGACACGGAGCAAAGTTATCCAAGATCTCCGGAAATGGAACGAAACCCACAACGTGCCGATCCTGTACGTCACACATTCGGCGCGCGAAGCAATTGCCCTCGGCGGACGTGCTCTGCTAATGCGCTCCGGTCGGATCGAGGCAACGGGTCCGGCCAGTGAGTTGATCCATCCTGACGAGTGGGAGTGAGCGAGTGGGAGCGAGGTGCTGAGCTAAGCGGCCGCGCGTTCCGATAAGAAAGCCATGGCCTCCCGCAAAGTTTGGTCGCCGTCGAGGCCGGTGGGAAAAGGCGGATCGGGCATGCGTTTCCACACGCCGTCCGTCTGAATATAGATGGCCACGTAGTACGGAATATCGGGATTCGAGTAGGAGTGCCATAGCTCTAGACGGTATTTGCTCTCGTTGCTGACGATCAAACCCGTTTTGAGCAGCTCCCACGCTTCAGTGATTGACGGAAACATCCGGAAGTCTTCGAGAGCGTTTTGTCTGGAAGTCATTCGTTTCTCCTCTTATTCCTCAGGTTCGATAGGCTGGAATGTTTGTCTTCTCTTTGTCAAGCGCGTGTCTCGAGTTCAACCCACGCTCTTGGATGGGCCCGCTGGCCACTGCTGCGAGTACAAAGAACCAGGCGGCGTTTGCTGGTATCTGCAAATTGAAATCCCATAGTCCATGTATCAACAGGCCGGTGCAGCCAGTGAGTGCAGCCGTTCGAAGACTTGGATTGCGATCGGACGTTTCGCGCACAAGACTGCGCGTTGCGCGACGATAAAGCATCGCGACAAAGCACAGCATTGCGGCGAATCCCCCAATCCCAATTTCGATGAGAGTTTGCAGATAATCGTTGTGGACTTCATTCACCAGCAGATCGGAATGGAAACTTCGAAATCGGGTAAACACTTCGGAGAAAGTGCCGGCGCCCCATCCGAAAGCAGATGTGAAGGAGCTGCGCGAATACGAAAAGGAACTCACAAAGCGCGCAACAGCTCTATCCGAACAACGTCGTGGGCTGGAGTCAGCGCCAAAGGCCGCCATCCTTATTGACGCGAAACAAACAATTCAGCCAGTACCGTCATAGCCAAGACAGTGGCACGGAGCTTGGCAGCCGCTCAATGCTCTTCCCGAATTCCCGGCTGATCCGCAAGAGAATCGCATCTCCTTGACGTGCCGAGTTCGTCTGACCACGGAGGTACGCTTAAAGGAAGTTGCGATGGAGGAGTCCCCATCGTCTTCAGCAACGCTGTAATCAATGTGATCTAGCAGTGTTCCATTCAACCTGCCCGATTCGTACAAACCAGCTTTTAGTATTTGTTTGATTTAGCAGCGTCTTAGTTGCACCGAAATACGCACTTGCAGCGTAGCGTGCAGCAACTGTGCATTGCATTCCGGTCGAGATTGAAAGGCGTTTAGACTGGCAAACAGCTTCCTGCGGAATAGCAATCGATCTTCGAGCAATGGCGGCAATTTATTCGCGACTTTCCTCCTGCTCGCCCGTCGTTTCCTTCTTAACCACGCCGGCCAGAAACTTGTTTACGTAGACAAACAACTCAGAATCGGGCAGGACGATCTGCAATCTTCTCGTTAAGCACTGTAGTGGGCTACGACTCGTTCCACTTCTCCAATCGCTGACAGCTTCATGAACTCTCCCGTCCGTGATCCCTTTCGGTTTGTGTAGTAGAGCACCACGCTGTTTACGCCCCAAAGCACTTCCTCAAGGTGGAAGCGGAGTTCCGGATAGGCCTCTAGCCCTCACTGAAAGTAAGTTCTCAAGCTCGCCTTTGCGAACACCTTGCCATCGGAAGTACCAAACAGAATCACAGATCAACGAGTCGGTCGTCGTAATCCGCGTGGGAGAAAAGCGAGGATGCGACTCAAATTTGATCGCGATAGCGATCCAGGGCGGCACGGACCAGCTGAGTTCGTGTTCGCACGCCGGTCTTTGCGAAAAGCTGCTGAAGGCTCGCCTTAACAGCACTTTCCGAAGTGCTCACCCGAGAGGCAATCTCCTTGTTGGCGAGACCCTCAAATACCAGCCTAAGTACTTGCCGTTCCCGTTCTGTTAATCGAGGAACACCCGTGCTCGGCTGAGTTCTCGTTTCGCTCTGTATTGCGGTTTGAAGCAGGCCCTGTTCGAACCACGTCTTGCCCTGCACCGCTTCATGAATAGCTTGTATCAAGAGTTCTGGAGGGTTGTGTTTGACAAAGACGCCCGCGATACCGTTTCGGATAAAGTCCGGCACTCTGCTTGGGTCCACACCTGCGGTAACGAGAAGAACCTTACCTGCATAATTCGGGGGTAGATTCTTCAACAGGTCCTCGCCTCGCTCCCCACAAGGTCCAAATCCAGCAGAATGAGCTCGACATCCTCCTCATTCAAAATCTGGCGTGCGTCGGCGATATTTCCGCAATTCGCGACGACCTGAAAGCCTGGTTCTGACTGCAGCAATCGGGCGACACTTTCGCGAAAGAGAGCGTGGTCGTCAACAAGCAATAATCGAATGGCGCTGGCTGGTGTTTCAACCACTCACAGATTCTCCGACATCGCGCGCAAGCGCCAATACTACCGCGAAGCAACATCCGGTAGCACGGGGTTCGCATCGAAGGTCTCCCCGAAAACTTCTCAGGACAGCTCGCGAAACATAGAGACCTAGACCAGTCGCATCAGCTCCCTGCTGGAAAGGTACGAATAGTCGATCAGGTGAAGAGACCCCAACTCCCGTGTCTTCGAACCGAATTTCAACCGAATCCTGCGTGACCGAGCTAGTAATGCTCAATTCTTTGCGGGAAGTGCTTCGCATCGCTCGTTGGCTGTTTCGGGCGATGTTCAAGAACACCTGCTGCAGCCCATATCGTTCTCCGTACACCAAAGGGAGATCGTTTGCGGACTGCTGCCAGTGAATTGTGATTCCATCTTCCTGAAACGAGGATTCAATCAAGACTCGCAGCTCGTCGAGGATTGATTGCAATTCAACCGAGGCCAAGGTTTGATCCAAACCGGGTCCCAGCTCCATCGCAGCCAATTTCTCCAGTCCTTCAATTAAAGTGCCGAGTGCCAGGAAATCATCATTGTTCTCCAAGCATTGGAGGCGAGAGAGATTCTTGTGGACGACACGGACTGCTCCACACAGGTTACGAATTTCATGCGCGACTGCCCCGATCAGAATTCGCGCGTTTTTCAAAAGATGGTCCAGACTGAGATCTTCTCTGCCACGCAAGTCTTCTGAAAGATCAACTATGATCGCCGCCACCGTTGGTCCTAGGTTAGTTGTGTAGGTCGAGAACCAAACGGCAGCCAGAAAGATCTCTCCATTGCTGCGTTTTGCCCGACAATGCAAAGCCGTGCGGAATAGCTGTGAACGTTGTGTCTGCACGACCGTTTGGAGTTCAGGCAAGAACTCAGCGATTGGCTGCCCGACAATTGAGGTACTACCTTCGGCGAAAAGACGCTGAGCTGCCTCGTTGGCGAGCCGAATCCGTCCAGTCGCATCGACTGTGACGATCGCAGCCGGACTGCTCTCCACAAGCACGCGTAGCTGCTCCTCAGCTTCCTGGCGCATTTTGATCTGAGTTTCGACTTCGTCCACATGTTTCAAGGCGAGCTCGCGTTTACGCGTTGTCTCAGAAACAAAGAGGCCGGTTCCGATGAAACCGGCTGAGGCCATTAGGAGCCTGGTGATCGCCTCATTGGGAGGAAGATTGCTAAATGCTTCCTGCAGGATTGCACAGAGCAACGATAGAAGGACAATTTGCCAGCGACGGAGTATTCCCCCGACAAGCATGATCGGAAACAAGTAGAGAAAACCGATTGAGATGTATGGCTTGGTGAGCCAATCGGCGAACGCAATCGCCGCGATCAGCGATATCGCGAATGTGAGTACGAATTTCCTTTTGGCAATAGAGCTGTTTGAGAAAAGATTCATGCACTAAAAAAGCAAGCCTTTCCACAATGCCTACTCTAACCAAACTAATCGAGACAGCAGATGGTTTAGCCAGAAGATAGGCTCCCGAGCCCAAAAGATAGGGTGCTCCGTCTGAAAGACAGGGTTCTCCATTTCGAGCCAGCCATTTAAGAAAGTAGAGGGCTCCTTCTCGCTCCCAATGGGTTAGGAACTGACGCGATTCGCATTTCAAGGACGCGCCAACCGAGACGAGGCAGTTGGTCCGCATTCCCGATTCGAGCTGCGAAGGCGAAGATACGCACGTTTCCGAAGCTTCGGATCATTATCCCCGATTTCACTCTCTGAAGGGCTAGCGAAAGATTTGTGACGAAACGCGGATTGCCCTTTAGCAATAAGACGCTCAGTGTTACCGCTGCAGTCCTGACTTTCGTCGTCGCGACGGTTCTTCTCAGGTCCGAGTCTCCACGCAAAAATGTACAGCGCCCAGCGCCCACTTCGAACTCGCAATCACCCACGACACTCGAGCTGTCGGCGAGTCAACTCAGCGCGATCAAAGTTGAACCGGTGGGTACATATGTGTTTCCTGTCGAGAAGGAGACAGTCGGCACCATCAGTTTCGCTGAAGACCTGTCGGTTCAGGTCTTCCCGCCATATCAGGGAAGAATCATCAGGAGCTTCGTGGAACTCGGTGACACGGTTGGAAAGGGACAGGCGCTTTACACAATTGATAGTCCCGATCTGATCCAGGCCGAATCAACCCTAATTGCCGCTGCGGGAACATTCGAACTGACCAGCAAGGAATTGACGCGAGTCAAGGATCTTAGGCAGAACAACGGGGTTTCGGAGCGGGAGTTGGAGCAGGTGACTTCGGAACAGCAGGCCGCCGAAGGCGCACTCAGGGCCGCCCGTGATGCCGTCCGAGTGTTCGGCAAGTCGGATGCTGAGATGGACCAGATCATCGCTGCACGCAAGAATGACCCGGCTCTGGTTGTCCGCAGTCCCATTTCAGGACAAATCACGTCTTTCAATGCACCTCCCGGACTATTCGTACAACCTGGGAACGGGACACCGCCCTATACGGTCGCCAACGTCTCCATCAAATGGATGCTGGCGAGCATCGTTGAAGGCGACCTCTCGCTTTTTCGCCTGGGGCAGCCCGTCTCGGTAAAGGTACCAGCCTACCCGGATCGCGTCTTTTCGGGAAAGATTTCCAAAATTTACGCGATGGTTGATCCCACTACGCACCGAGTGACGGTCCGTTCCGAGATCCGGGATCCCAAAAATGAACTGCGTTCGGGAATGCTCGCCAACTTCGTGATTCGCGTCCACCAGCCGGTGGAATCCCCCGCCATACCAGCGAGTGGAGTGGTCCGCGAAGGCGATGGCACGATGACAGCCTGGGTAACAACTGATCGTCATCGTTTTTCGCAACGGGTGATTACAACGGGATTGCGACGGGACGGCGAGGTTCAGATCCTCGCAGGTCTGCAACCTGGAGAGTTGGTGGTCAGCGATGGAGCAATTTTCCTAAGCAACATGCTGCAAACGCCGCCGTCGGACTAGGAGCGCCGGAGTAAAGACGACCAGATATGTTCAAGTCTCTCATAGCGTTTTGCCTAAGCCGCCGCGCGATTGTGGTGTTCGGTCTGTTGCTGTTCGGGGTTACTGGATTCGTTGCTTTCAAGAAGCTCAATATCGAGGCATATCCGAATCCAACGCCGGTGATTCTGGAAATAACCGCGCAGGCACCCGGGCTTTCCGCCGAAGAGATGGAGCGCTATTACACGCGTCCAATGGAAATTGGACTCTACTCCACGCCTGGCATCGACGTGATCCGTTCGACTTCGTTCTATGGTCTGGCTTTTGTTCGCGTGGTTTTCAAGTATGGAGTTGATTACTACTTCGCGTACAGCCAGGCGTCGACCGCGATGCAACAGAACGTCAGTCTGCCGGGCGGCTTGGTGCCCACAATTCAAGCCAACAGTTCGACGGGAGAGATCTATCGCTATCATCTCGTCGGACCCAGGAGATTTGGAATTACCAATCTCCGCACGGTTCAGGATTGGATCGTCGCGCGCCGGCTGCTGACCATTCCGGGAATCGCCGCCGTGAACAGTTGGGGCGGACCCACGAAGCAATTCCAGGTCGAAGTCGATGCGCACAAATTAGAAGCCTACAACGTCACTGTCCCGCAGATCCTGACGGCGCTGGGCAACGCCAACATCAACGTCGGCGGACGCGAGATCCGCATTGGTCAGCAGTCGATCAATATCCGAGGTGTCGGCCTGATTGACGATGGCGGCGCCGACGATCTGCTGCAGGGCTACCGGGTGGGCGACATCGCGAACGTTGTCTTGAACCAGGCGAATGGAATTCCTGTGCTCGTCAAAGATGTCGGCAAAGTCAGCGTTGGCTACAAGCCACGGCTGGGCATTTTGGGCCGCGATTCCGACGACGATGTTGTTGGAGCCATCGTGGTGATGCGGCGCACCGAAAAGACTGCCGACATGATTCCCAAAGTGAAAGCGGCGATCGATACCCTGAATCATGACGGCAGTCTTCCACCAGGAGTCAGGATCGCTCCCTACTACGACCGATCCTGGCTGGTGAATGTCACCACGCATACTGTTCTGCACAACCTGATCTTCGGCTGCGTTTTGGTTTTCCTGATCCAGTGGATTTTTCTTGGCGATCTGCGCAGCGCGATTATCGTTGGCGTCAACATCCCGTTTGCGTTGTTCTTCGCGATCATTCTCTTGGTCATTTTCGGAGAAAGCGCAAATCTGCTCTCGCTGGGCGCGGTTGATTTCGGGATCATCGTGGATTCGGCAGTAATCCTCGTTGAAAACGTTTTTAGAAATTTCCAGGCAAATCGGGAAGACAGAGCGCAGATGCTCCAGCATCTTGCCCAGGGTGTTTGGGGTCCGGACCCTACGACAGCAACACAACAGGAAGAGCCGCAGACGCAGACATGGACCGATCGACTGCGATTAATTCTGATCAGTGCCATTCAGGTAGACAAGGCAGTTCTATTCTCGTCGCTCATCACAGTAGCCGCTTTCGTCCCCCTGTTCACGATGCAGGGAGTTGAAGGACAGATATTCGGCCCTATGGCTCGCACGTATGGCTACGCGCTGGCCGGAGCTTTGATTGCAACTTTTACGGTTACTCCAGTGCTCGCTTCCATGCTCCTTCCCGAAACGGTAAAGGAGGCGGAGACGTTCCTGGTGCGAGCGTTGCACCGCGTCTACAATCCTGCGCTGCGTCTCGCGCTCAAGCGCCGCGCGCTAGCAATTGGAATCGGTGTGGTCTTTCTCGGTTTGGCTGCATTGGTTGCGCTGCAGCTCGGAAGCGAATTTCTTCCCCACCTGGAAGAAGGCAACTTCTGGATTCGCGCCTCGATGCCTATGACGCTTTCCCTTCAGGATGGCGAGGCTGCCGCGAGGAAAATGCGCGAGATTCTGCTGCGACATCCGGAGGTCACCACGGTGGTTTCGCAGCACGGGCGGCCCGATGACGGCAGTGACGCTGCGCCGTTTTCCAATGTGGAATTGTTTGTGCCTCTCAAGCCATTTGACGAGTGGCCGCGCGGCTTAACCAAGGACAAGCTCACCGATCAGATCCAAACGGAGTTTACCAACGAACTGCCGGGAGTCGTTTTCAATTTCTCGCAATACATTCAGGACAATATCGAGGAGGCGATCTCCGGCGTCAAAGGTGCCAATTCGGTCAAGATCGTCGGCCCCAACCTTGAAGAATTGACGAATCTTGCCCAGCAAGTCCGCGACCAAATGGGCCAGGTCCGCGGGATTGCCGATTTGGGAATCTTCCCTGTGCTTGGGCAGCCAAACCTCAACATCAAGGTGGATCGCGAGAAAGCTGCGCGTTATGGACTCAATTCGGGCGAGGTGAACTCTGTGATTCAGGCGTCATTGGGCGGAGTAGTGGCGACTTCTGTGCTGGAAGGCGACCGCCAGTTCGAGCTGGCAGTTCGTTACACGCCCGAATATCGCGACAGCGTCGACAAAATTCGTGAAATCAAGGTGGCATATCAGACGAGCGGCGGTGGCAATGCTTATATCCCGTTAAGCGAGTTGGCGACGATCTCATTAGATACGGGAGCTGCGTGGATCTACCACGAGAGCGTACAGCGCTTCATACCGGTGAAGTTCAGCGTTCGTGGCCGCGATCTCGGCAGCACCGTGGCGGAAGCTCAGGACCGCATCTACAAAAGCATCAAGCTTCCGAGTGGATACCGACTGGTCTGGGCGGGTGAGTTTGGCGAACTTCAGGCGGCAAAAGAACGTCTTGAGGTCGTCGTCCCCGTAACTCTCATCCTTATCATCGGACTGCTTTATGCGATGTTCAACTCGCTGCGCGAGTCGCTGCTTGCTTTGTCCGGAATTCCCTTCGCCGTTGCCGGCGGAATCATTGCTCTTTACGTTTCCGGTTTGGCCTTCAGCATCTCGGCCGCGATTGGTTTTGTATCGCTCCTGGGAGTGTCAGTGATGAATGGCATTCTGATCATCACGTACTACAACCAGGCGCTGCTGCGCGGCGGAACTCCTGTGGAAGCTATGTTTCACGCGGCATCCACTCGGATGCGGCCATTACTTATGACGAGTCTCTCTGCCTGCATTGGGCTTTTTCCCGCCGCGATTTCGACGGGCATTGGAAGCCAGGTGCAACGCCCGCTGGCAACCGTGATCGTCGGCGGAATGCTGCTTGGCCCCATCATGCTGCTCCTGGTCGTGCCTCCACTAAAGGTGGTCTTTTTGAGCGGGGAGAACGGTCCAACCGCGGAGGTCGAATCAAAATGAAAACCAAGCTCATCTTCATGCTGACCTGCTCGATCCTGATAAATGGGGTAACTTACGCCGCCCCATTCCATCCAATATCTGAGCAATCCTCCGCTGCAAATGCTTCTCGCGCAGCCGACGGTGACAAGTCTCGTGCGGACCAGGAAGCGTCGGCGGAACAGCCGGCGCACCTTCGTCCCGCCGGGAACAAGCGTTCGGGCGGGATAGTGGGAACTGGAAAACGTATTGCGCAGGTTCCGAGGCGGGAAGCGCGTCCTACCAGCAGCGAGATCAATACCCGCTTAGCGGCTGTGCGTGAATCTGCGCGGGCTGCAAAAGAGGGATTCGCTCACAACGAGATTCTCAAATCTGCGCTGCCAACTCGGCCACCAGGCGCCGTTCCGGGCAGAGGATCACCGGCGAATAATCTGCATCATCGTGATCCTAATCCAGCGGCCATCGATGGAGCGACGAACGCGAACAGCAGAAATGCTGGGACTATCAACGGTACACATATGGCCCGAAGACCTTGAAGGATTGATTCGTATGAGCGTCACTCACATATCGCGCTTCACTTTTTTCTTCGCGATGACAGCCTTGCTGGTCGCTGCGGGTTGCGCAGTCGGGCCGAAGTACAAGAAGCCTGCGCCTCCCGATGTCAGCGGCTATACAGTCACGCCGATTTCAACTACGACCGGCACTCCCAACGTCGCCGGTGGTGAGGCACAACGAATTGTGGACGGGCATGACATTCCCGGCGAGTGGTGGACATTATTTCACTCAAAGCCACTCGACGATCTGATTGAACGTTCGCTCAAGGCGAATCCCGGTCTCAAGGCGGCGCAGGCGGCATTGGTGGTTGCGCGGGAAAACGTTCTGGCTCAGCGCGGCGCTTACTATCCCAGCATTAACGGCGGATTTGCCGCAACACGCGCGAAAGCGTCGGCAGACATATCACCGGTGACCAATACCAACGCTTTGAATTACAGCCTCTACACGCCTCAGGTCGGCGTCTCATTTGTGCCCGATGTCTTTGGTCTGAACCGGCGAACCGTCGAGGCACTGGGAGCGCAGGAGCAAGCAACGCGTTTTGCTCTGGCTGCCACGCACATCACGCTGAGCTCGAACGTAGCCACCGCTGCGGTTCAGGAAGCGTCGCTGCGCGCGCAGATTGATGCAACGCGTGAACTGATCGCCGTGAATACCAACATGCTGGAGATCCTGCGCAACCAGTTCGCGCATGGTTATGTGAGCAGGCTGGAAGTCGCGGCACAGGAATCGCAGCTCGCTCAGGTTAGTGCGACTTTGCTCCCATTGCTTAAGCAACTCTCTCTGCAACGCGATCTTCTAGCGGTCCTGGCGGGCGGATTTCCCAGCAATGACCTGCCTGAAAAGTTTGAGCTATCCAGTCTGCAATTGCCGCAGGAGTTGCCGGTGAGTCTTCCTTCGCAGCTCGTGGAGCAACGACCAGACGTCCGCCAAGCCGAGGCGAACCTGCATTCAGCCTCTGCCCAAATCGGGATTGCCGTCGCGAATCAATTTCCCAGCTTCCCCCTGACGGCAAACTATGGAGCCATTGCGACCGCCACGGGCGACATATTCGCGGCAGGGACAGAATCTTGGGACCTAACCGCTGGCGTTACTCAGCCGATATTTGAAGGCGGTACTCTGCGCCACCGTGTGCGCGCTGCGCGGGCAGCCTATGTGCAGGCGGCGGAACAATATCGCAGTACGGTGTTGACCGCCTTTCAAAACGTAGCTGACACATTGAATGCGCTTCAGCAGGATGCGGATGGTCTGAAGACCGCGGCAGCCGCCAAAGATGCTGCCAGCGTCACTCTCGAACTGGCTAAGAGACAGGTTCAGTCGGGCTACGCGAACTATTTGGCGCTACTCAGCGCAGAGCAAACATATCAGCAGGCTGTAATTGCGCTCGCGCAGGCACAGGCCAATCGTTATTCCGATACAGCGGCGCTGTTTCAGGCCCTTGGAGGCGGCTGGTGGAACCGCACCGATATTCCAAAAAATTGATTTGCGACAGGAGAATTTGCGACAGGAGAACAAGAGATGTTTGAAGGGTTATTTCAACCACTGCATTTAATGGTGATCTTCTTCATAGCCATGCTGGTATTCGGACCTAAGAAGCTCGCCGATCTAGGAAAAGGAATGGGACAAGGTATTCGCGAATTTAAGAATGCAATCAAAGAGGAAGGTCCGCGGCTCGCATCGTCGGCAGTATCTAGCGATAAAAAACAGGAAGATTCAAGTGTTGGTCGATCCGCTTGACACTTTTGACGCCTTTCTGAATCGGCCACTTGGGTGCATAGCAGTGTCTATCTCCGCATCACTGTTTTCAGCAGTCTTGTGGCTGGTTGACAAGCACACGATGAAAGGGAACAGCATCGAGTCCAAACGGCACCTACGTCGTTCCAACAAACTCGAAAGTGTCCGCGACCACGAGGTTATCACTATCCATGGCTGCCTAAAGCTTCTTTGGGTTGCATCCGGATTGTTCGCACTCACGTATCTAGGGAGGGCATTGATATTGAAGTAGCTGGTCCAGTCATCTCAAAGAACCGGCGGGCATTTTTGCCAAGTCCATGCCCATTCGTAAGAACAGAGGGAAGCATCAATGGCTCGGGGCGAAACGCGGTTCGGAACCTGCGGCGAGTCTCTGTAGATTTTTCCAAAGCAAGATTTCATGGACTTTTTCACCTTAGAAGCGGTGAATTTTCCCAGATTGACGGGCACTAGATATATATGGGCGCTAGTCGCGAAACAGATGCTGTTGTCCTGGCGCACCGTCAAACTCGGGCGCGGGTAGCGGCATGGTCGGCCCTAGCGGATGATTTTAGAACTCTGAAGGCGGCGGTTTGCTAATTCGACCTGCCCTGTTCGTCTTCACTGACCTACATGTATCTTGTTGGAGTTAGAACGTCTTCATTTGCGCTGAAATCCCTCATTTGCAGCGCAGAGTCCAGCAATAGTCCAGCAGCCCTTACTCTCCTTCGCCGAAATTCCAGCAGTTTCATTCGGGTTCTCCGACTCTTAATCAGTAGGTTGTAGGTTCGATTGCTTCCGCCCCCACCATTTCCCAACAGGTTAGGCGGCACCGCGTGCTGCTTGCGTGCTGTTTGCGAGGGGCACTGAAATCCTCTTCCCGTATCTTCGATCTACTGCATTCAACGACTCCGAAATGCCCGACTTTGCAACCGCATAGGAGAGAGTCGAATCGTAGAGAGACAATTTTCGCCTCACGTCCACTTCATTGCGCGTCGGGACATCGACGCACTCGTGAGGCGCTTCGAAAATGTGAATTCCTAAATTGAACGAGGAGTGCACAATGGAGTTCCGACGACTATGCCTCACATCTCGCAGTGGGTCGTTAACGCCATCGGCACACCGCCGAGAGCGAACCAACCAACAACACGCCAGTCCAACTCGCGACGATGGAACCAAACGCGGCTTCCGTTGCCGATAAGTTGTGCGACTGTGAGAATGGGAATTGCTTCACGCACTCCGAATGCCGCAACCAAAGCGGGAAGCAGCACTGCTGCGCTACCGAAGCCCGTCACCCCTGCTACTGGTTGTTATGTGGCGTCATCTGCACCCAAAAAATCCCCAACAATTCCCCATTCAGGCATTCGCAGGTATTGGCGCGGGAGCGAGTTTTCTGTCAGCGCTCTTGGGCAGTGTGGGACCGATCATGGCTCCGTTTTTTCTGGCCTATGGCTTGGTTAAGTCCGCATACATCGGAACGGAGGCACTCTCGACTGTGGTCATGCACGTTACGAAGTTGGTTGCATATCGCCAAGCTGCCGTGCTATCGCGGTTCGGTGTCATCGTTGGCCTCGCGTTAGGCCCCATCATGATTTTCGGTTCATTTCTGGGAAAGCGAATCGTGGACAGGCTTCCCGAGACGGTGTTTGTTCTCCTCATCCAGGCAGTGCTGATTGCAGCCGGGCTGCTTTTCCTGGTCCGGGGGTGAAGCGTACCCCCGTAAGTGCTGTGAGTGGATCAATGTTTGATCAGAGCAGCCAGAATGCTGGTCTTTTTACGAAGCTCTGGGAACAAACGCTTTCGGTTCCAACGTCAATTCTTTGCCTCTAGGCGCGAAAGATTTCAGATCGCTCCGCCGATAGGTATTGTTGCTACCGCATTCGGGACATTGGATGGAACGGAATGCTGCACGCTGCGTCTGCTCGACTAAGCCAGACTCCGCTGCATATTTGTCCACTGTGGATGAGTCCGGGCTGCCGGGCCCCTTGATCAGCTATCCGACACTCGTGAGCACATTTTCTTCAGCCAGAAATCGAATATACGAGGACCGGTTCCATGTCGCCGAAGCTGGCTTTTTGACGAGTTGACCGACCTGTTCAACAAGGGCTCGGAGCTTGTCCAGTAGCTAGCGCACTTCTCTATTGGAAGAAAACTGCTTACGCCACACGGCGAATTTCCACGTCGCGGTCGTTTCGCGTGACCTCATTGCGCTCGCGGCGTCGTAGTCCAGCCAGTCCGGCAAGGCCCACCAGCCCGATCCATCCCCAATTATTGTGATGGCGCTGAGCCTCACGCGGCACGTTGGCTACTGCAGTTTTGCCGTTCTCGGTTGACGTGGCTGGCTGGTCGGCCTGAGCTGCCGCAATTGCGCAACCCAGCATGGAAATCGACAAGATCGATACTACTTTCCTCATTTGGGACTCCTTTTGTGCTTATACGATGCCTAGCGGCACAACGGGAGGGTTGCTGCATCATGAAAAGAATTAGGTTCGGCAGATGATGGCGCGTCCCGCCGCTGCCGATTGGAAACGAACCAGCTACTTAGTCTGACTTAGCAAGGTTTCACGCGCAAATGCTAATTCCAAACGAATTTGTCGGCGGCCATTGTGCGCCAGCACTCGATTGTTCTCTGGCCGACTTTGGAAATCGCATCCTATCTGGCCTAACGAAAATCAATAGTCACCAAGGTTGAGCGAGCTATCGAACGAACGCTCGTTCCTTCCGACCCTAACACACAAATCACGGAGCAAAATTAATGAGTGCAAACAGCAGCCAAGCCACTAACTCGAGCTATGTCGTGGGTTTTTTTCAACACTACTCAGACGCAGAAAACGCAATTCACGATCTAACTGAGGCCGGCATTTCGGCCAATCGCATTGCAGTAGCGACCGCAGAGAGCGGAACTTCTATTCATCCAAGCGATGAAGGCGAAAGCTTTTGGCGGAAGATCGCCAATTTCTTCGAGGGCAAAGACCACAACTACGGCGAGGACTCCGGTGCCACCGCTGACGATCTAAGCAGGTACGGCAACTTGAAGCAGGACGGCGTTCTCGTGAGTGTAAGCACGCTCACATCGGAACAGCGCCAGGAGGCCGAAGACATCTTCGAAGAGCACAACGCACAGCTCGAGGGACCGCAGGTACAACTCTCTGCGCAACCGGCAAGCGAGGTGCAGGAAAGCGGAACGCAGCGCCTGCAGCTTCTCAGCGAAGTTCTGCGGGTGCACAAAGAGCGAGTACCTACCGGAGAGGTTCGCCTGCGCAAAGAAGTCATCACCGAAAACCAATCCATCGAGGTCCCAGTAACGCGAGAGGAGTTGGTGATCGAACGCCGTCCAGCAGAGGGAGGAGCCGCAGCTTCGAGCGAAATCGGATCCGATCGGGAAATCCGGGTCCCGCTTTCGGAAGAACAGGTTAGCGTGGAGAAGCGTCCTGTGGTGAAGGAAGAGGTGCGGGTGGGAAAGAAGAAGGTGCAAGAATCCAGACAAGTGAACGAGCAGGTTAAGCGAGAGGAATTGCGCGTCGACCGCGAAGGCGACGTGAGTAGCGACCGCAAGAAGGGTATCGCTTGATTCCTGCAGCTTCACGGCTGCGCTCGATCACAGCCGCCAGAACAAACCGAACACCATCATCCCTAAACGTGAATACGACATCACTACTGAGGAGTTTCACAATGGAAAGCAAAGTGTTTGCAGGCGACGCAACCGAAGATCGCTTTACCGGAGCAATCGAAAAACAAACGGGCCGCGTGCCATCGAGTGTCTTTTTGGGACTAGCCCTAGGCTCCATGAGCGTTTCGCTCATTCTCAAGATCGCCAAGCAGGACGACTGGGCGCTATTCGTCGGCCAATGGGCAGCCCCGTTCCTTATTATGGGCAACTACAACAAGATGGTGAAGCAGCACGGATCGGATGCTGGCGGGTCCGAGCTTCATAAGGCGGCATAGTCTTTCTGCCAGAATCGTAAACCCTTCGTGAACGCGGTGACGTTCATGGAGGGCTCACCCTGGCGCATTTTGTATCCCCTTTGGACGATCAATGGTACCCAGCAATTCATCCTTAGAGCCAAATGTCGAACTGGTGCGGCGCTGGTTTCAACGCGTCTGGAACGAAGGATTGTTTTGGGCATCGCAAAAGGCATGAGCTTATTTGACAGGCGCACTGCGTGTGTACTCCTCACGATTGTGTTGTTCGCTGCTGCCGCAGGATTCATCTATGGCGCACGCCGCATCCTGATCGTGTTTCTGTTCGCAGTCCTCTTTGCGTACCTCTTGGATCCTGGGCTTAGTCACCCCACTTTTCCGTAGCGGCCAGTTCCGCCTTTAGCTCATTCACCCAAGCGAGCAATGCGTCGCGCTGCTCTCACAAGCGAACACGCAGCGGAAAATCAAAACCCTCTGGCGGCGCTCGTCTTCCCGGGAAGGTCACGCGGCACAGAGGGCCACATCTGTAAGACCCGGGCTGGCCGAGCCTTGCCGTTTGGAATCTCCGCATTTTGAACGAAAAACCTACATACCAGTAATGCCAAACCGCGCCAGGCCACGAGCGATGATCATCCAGTCAGCACGAAAGATGGGATAGACAGGAACACTGTCAGCCGCTCAGAACGTCTCTGCGACTTTGATCATGCCGAACCATCACCCAAGCACCGGCGATTGAAACTAGAGCCTGCGCGTCGGGAGCAACACCGCACCCTACGAAACGCGCTCTTGGATAACCGCGCTCACTTATGCCGCAACTGATGGCAGAGGCGAAGAAGCGCCTGGAATCCGCAGTGCCCTCCCGATGTGATCAGGAACAGTGTGTGCTCTTGACATCGTCTTTCGCAGAACCCGCCGTAGATCTGACCTGAAGTTGAATGTCCATTGTCCTCGATTTCCTCAATACGGAGGCGATCAGCCGCATACGGCGCGATTTGGGGGCTCAAGCAATTCTTGAATGGCTTCTATTAAACCTTCGGGACCGTCAGTCGCTTTCACTATCTTGTCCGATCTAATCATCAGGTAGGGGGTCGCCGTGATGGCGATGACTTTGCCATTTGGGTTCTTTGCACGAAAGGCTTCTGCCAGCTCCCGCGCCGTGTAGCCGGAGATAGTATGATCAACGACAAGAACCTCGAAATTCTGGTCTTGCATGATCCGCTCTGAGTCCGCTTTGCTCGATGGCCACGTTACTTCGTATCTAGCCTGCCGCAGAACCATCTCCCGGAGTTTCCCGAGCTCGGGATTAGCCGATAAACAAAGTATGCGTCTCTTCATGCAGGGTTGTTTGGATGCACTATGGCAACGTCGCGTGTTAGCCAAGACCCGACATGTGCCGGCCAGGGCATCTTTCATCTTTAAAGCGAGAGATCGAAACTAAAACCAAAAACCCTAATCACGCCCCCATCCACATCAAGGTGGGCGGTCTGCGTACACTCGGAGTTCCCGGACACGATTTGTCAAGGATGCTCTCACCTAGAAGTTCGTTTCTGTGCCGGGCCACAACTTGTGCAGTATAGAAATTTGGTCCAAAATTGATTTAGAGCTCCCTAAATGCCCTATGTACTAGTTCTGGAAGACGTCGACAGCGATGTCCACGAGGTCGAGTCGGCGCTTAAGCAAATTGGCGACTACGAAGTGAAACGCTTTATAGCGGCTTCGCGTGCGATCGAGACGCTTTCAGACCAACTAAGCAGCGGCTCAGATTTGCCAGAGTTGATTGTGGTTGATCTGAACCTGCCCGGCTCAAGTGGTTATGAATTGCTGCGCTTCTATCACGCCACTCCGAAACTGCAATCCATCCCCTGTGCAGTGTGGAGCGTGCTGGATACCGAGACCGATAAGAAGTTGACCACGTGGATGGGTGCCAGGAAGTTCATTTCCAAGCACAGTGGACCGGCTACTCTGCGCAAATCGCTGGCTTCTTTGCTGGCCGGCGCGGATTCTGAACCGGATTCGGCCTCACGCCGCAGGCCATCGAAACGCGCGTAACATCTACGATATAATAGAGGTTTTGTTGCGCGTCCGGAACCCAGCCTGAGCCATTTCCAAAGTTCTAACCTCCCTCCCATTGGAGTACTGAATGAGCAAACTCGCCGATGTCCTGCAGAAAGATGAGTCAGAACTGCGCGCCGATTGGATCAAGGAACAGCTTGCGGCCGTTCGTCGCCGCGACTTGATGACTGATGTTGAGCTGCAAACTCAATCCACGGACCTTTTGAAATCAATCGCGAATGCGGCGCGCAATGGCAATGTTACAGATGTCAGCAGCCCGGAATGGGCAACGGTGCGCGAACGGCTCACCGACATCTCCGCATCCCGCGCACAGCAGGGATTCAGTCCGGAAGAGACTGCCGCCTTTGTCTTTTCCCTAAAGCAGCCATTGTTCGCGCGATTGCGAGCCGATCTCTCCAAAGATCCTGCCGCCATGTTTACAGAATTGTGGAATGCCACAGTTCTGCTGGACAAGCTTGGGCTCCTGACATTTGTCGCCTATCTCCAGACCAAAGAGCAACTGATTGCGAAACAGGCGGAAGAAATGCTCGAGCTTTCCACGCCGGTAGTAAAGCTGTGGCAGGGGATCGTAGCCATTCCCCTGATTGGCACCCTCGACAGCAACCGCACTCAGGTGGTGATGGAGTCCCTCTTGAGCACGATCGTCGCGACCAATTCCAAGGTTGCAATCATTGACATCACCGGCGTACCCGCGGTGGATACGCTGGTTGCACAGCATCTTATTAAGACAATTACAGCAGCTAAGCTCATGGGTGCGGAGTGCATTCTGAGCGGAATACGCCCGCAAATTGCTCAAACCATCGTTCATCTCGGCATCAACTTAAGCGATGTGATCACCAAAGCGTCGCTCGCAGACGCCCTCGCCGTCGCCCTGCAAAAGACAGGCAAGATGGTTGTCAGAGTCGATAAGCAGAATGCCAAAGCCGCCGATGGTGTGGATGCGAAGCAGGCCGGGGATCGGAAGGGAGCATAGCGCGTGGAAAGAATCCCGATTCTCCGCATGGGTAACTTCCTGCTGGTCACCATACAGGTGGACATGCACGATCAACTTGCCATGACGCTGCAGGAGGACCTGACCAACGCGATTGCCAAGCATGAATCGCGCGGAGTGCTGATTGATATCTCATCGCTCGAAATCGTAGATTCCTTCATCGGCCGCATGCTGGCGAACATCTCCGGCATGGCTCGAATTCTGGACGCACAAACTGTGCTGGTGGGGATGCAGCCCGCCGTGGCCATCACTCTGGTCGAATTAGGGTTGTCAATGCCCGGAGTAAGAACCGCGCTCAACGTCGAAGCCGGCAT
>CAZLIE010000037.1:0-30814 GCA_964559345.1 uncultured Terriglobales bacterium | reverse complement strand
ACATCATGCGCACGGCGTGGGCCTTGATGGTGATGCCGCGTTCGCGCTCCAGATCCATCGCATCCAGGACTTGCTCCTGCATCTCGCGCACAGTCAGCGACCCCGTGAGTTCGAGCAGGCGGTCCGAGAGCGTGGACTTCCCATGATCGATATGGGCAATGATCGCGAAATTTCGGATGTGAAGACGGTCCATTGGCCGGCGAGTCCACAATGCGCTCGCCGCAGGCGCCTGCGGAAGAAACGCGAGGATGTGTCTCAGTCAAGTCTAACATCCGCTGCACTGAGCGCCGGGCGCGACGGTCTTCTCTTCAGTTACAAGACTCTCGTAAAATATCAGTTACAAGACTCTCGTAAAATATCGACACATTTGCCGAATATGCCGACTGCATCACACACCAACATCTTGGAACAGCTTCAGGAACTCGCCACGAAAGCGCGGTTGGGCGTCGTCGCGGCTGGAGCAGGAACCGATTTCACCGGCGCGCCTACAGCTAAGCTTCAGCTCAAAGCCGATTCCGGAAGCACTCATTCGCTTGAAGTGTCGGAGGCGTTCGCGTCTGTGCTCGAGGCGCGGCCCGAATTGCACGAAGAGCTAAATGGTTACATCGAGGCGCTGGCGAAGCGGATGCGGAGCCCGCGTCCGGATGTGTTTGTAACGCTCTCCGGTCTGCCGCTTTCGATGCAGCAGTTCAGCTGGCCGTACCATCGCTCCACGTCCGGCGCAGATTCTTACATCCTGCACGGCAATGCGCAGCTTGCGCAGCCTGACAGTCCGCTGCACGCGAAGGTGTCAGCCAGCATGACGGTGACATTTGCGGAAGTGCTTCCCGCGCTTGAGCAGCCATACGCTGAAATGGTGACGTTCAACGCGCTTCGCAAAACTCTCGACCTCGGACAATTGGAGCTGCCCAAGAGCGGCAATCGCCAGCCAGTGCCGGTGAGCACTCGCTATTTCAGTTTTCGCCAGAAGCGATTCATCTTCAATGACACGAGCGAGTCGCAGCGTAAAAGCTTTTTGCAATCGAAGGTGTTCTGGACCACTGTGCGACTTGGTGATCGCAGTCCAGTATGGATCGCCGATCCGTATGACGCGCAATACCTCGACTGTTCGAGTGACGAGCTGCGGAAGATTGCGGCCACTCTCGCACAAGATGGCGAGATTAACCTCGACTCGTCGACAGAGTACGCCACTGCAACCGACAAACTCGCGCAGCAGTCAGAAAACTTTGACAGCAGAATGCAGACAGCGCTTTCTCAACTAAAACCCAAGTTCAACGACGAGATGCGTGCCGGACATACCAACATGTAAGAAAAGGGGACAAAAAAGATTTCCTTCTGTCCCCTTCAGCTTTTCTGATTCTAGGCTGCGTCCTCCCGGTGCCGATTCTGGAAGTCGCGGCAAACGCCACACTCTCCCACGATGTCAGGCCGATGACGTCGTAAGTTCTGTTCGAAGCGTGCCCAACGCTGTCCTTGTCCAGCGTCTGGATAATTTGGAGTTCTTCCGGCCGTCGTCTGCGTTCCCTCGCCTGCAACGGTGGCATAACTCGGAATATCGCTCTCACGTACGTTCCCGCGCTGGTGCGTGCGCCCGCGAATATCCTCGTTGTTGAAGATTGCATCGCCTTCGATGGTTTGCTCTACACCTGACATCTTGCCCCCTTGGTCGGAAGCATCCATGTCAGTTTCGCGACTCGGAAGATCGCGAGCGCGGCTCTCATGCGTTCTACCCTCCGGCATGGCCAGAGGATCGATCTCCGGCGTTTCTTTGTCCTTTATATCGCCGCGACCTGCGTCAATGGCGTCGGGAACGAAGGTCAGGCGTTCGTAATCCGGCTTTTGTCCCATGGCTGTCGCCGTCGTATCCATCGGACGCACGTCGCGGTGAGGAATGGGACTCTTGAATTTTGGTAGCGGCTGAGCCGACGATGCGACCGGAATCCTTCCCTCTGCAGGCAAAGTGTCCGGAACAAGGATGTTTGTGCCGCCGGCCTGATGCATCACGCCGCCGGTCTCCTCGAACCCTGAAGCGGAACGATAGTCCTTTTCGTACTTAGACCATTTCTGGTTGTCTTTCAAATTGGATTCGTCGTAGGCAGGAAATCTCTCAATCTCTCGCTTGGAGAGCTCGGCTACATATTCGTCGTCCTTCTTGCCTCGTGGGCGAATCCGGTCGGAGGGAACAAGGAACTCTTTGCTGCTCAGCCAACCACCGGTGTCAACCACCACATAGCGCAAGTCGCCACTCTGGTGATCGAAGATCACATCAGAGATCTCGCCCAACTTTTCGTCGTTCCGTCCGTAAAGTTTGCTGCCGCGGATGTCGTCGGCGCTGTTGCTAAAACGGAAGTCGCGCAACGTACCTAGATGAGCCATGAAATTGCTCCTTCATCACTAAAGTCGCCGGAGCACACGAGTGATGCATGCTGGCCCGGCAAATGAGTGAGATGCCGTGCCACGAGTTCGAGAAGGCCGATTCGGATGCAGCACCATTCCGAATTGCTGGACGAGAACTTGCGATTCAGTGTCGCTGACGGCGCGCGGTTGGACGGTAATCTTCGCCTTCGAGCTTCACGACTCTGCACATTTCCTGCAAGCGCGAGCGCATGCGTTCTCCAATGCGATCTCCGAGAGATTCTTCACGCGCGGCTCGTCTGGCGGCGAGCCGGTCGGGCGCGTCGGTCTGAGCTCCGGTTGCGGGTTCGTCAGGAAAATTCGTGGTGATAATCGTTGTTCTCTTGTCGTTGTAGCGTGTATTCAGGACGAGGCTCACCGTGTCCCAAACCCACTCTGTGGGTTTCACCGCGCCGAGTTCGTCAAGCACGAGAACTTCAGCCTGAAAGACTGGAGACAAAATTTCCAGCTCCGTCGCTTGCACTGTCGGATTATAGGAGTTCTGAATCTGCTTGAGCAGCTCTCGATAATCGACGAAGAGCGAAGGAATACGCTTCTGATTGATCAACTCACGAATGATGCCGACCGCGAGATGCGTCTTTCCAACTCCTACAGGTCCGACCAGCAGAAGCCCGGTTGTATTTACCGGATAATCCTCAATGAAGCGCTCCGCGCGCAAACGCGCCGTCTTCAGCGAAGCGTGACCGCGTCCATCGACTTCAAAATTCGACAGTGTGCAATGCTCGTATCGTGCCGGGATACGGGCTTTTTTCAGCAGCAACTCTGGCCAGTTGCTCACTCGACAGTCGCATCGGGTCACGGCTGACGCTTTGCCGGACGCGGAAGCCACAGTTTTAAAGCCACTTCCGCCACACAAGGCGCAGGTTTCGGTACTTACCACAGGTGCTCGTTTCTAAACGGAGTCAAACCAGGCTTTCTGGATGCCATCATAGGGGAGAGTTGCGGCAGGCAACAACTCGAAATGCTAGCCTGAATTTCCACTGCCTCAGAACATGGACAGAAAAGCCTCATCAGTGCGGACGCTGTCCCCGTGCTGATAGAGTTTTATCCGACATGGATAAATTGCAGGGCTTCGCGATCAACAGCGCGCCGGAGAGCTTCAATCCGAAGCGCGACCTGCCGTCCGGCTTTCTGGAATTCTTTTTGCCGCTGCACGCTCGGTTCACGCCGCAACAGCGTGAATTGGTGGCGAAACGCAAGCAGGTGCTCGACGCCGTGCATGCAGGCAAGCTGCCGAATCATCTCCTGGCGTCAGAGGCCACGACGGGCAAGTGGAGCATCGATCTGCCGCAGTGGTGTCAGGATCAGCGCAATCAGATGACCGGACCGGCAGACGACGCGGAACTTGTCGTCAAGATGCTCAATTCCGGAGCGCCCGGCGTTATGCTCGATGTCGAAGACTCGATGGCCAACTTCTGGGACCATCTGGAGCTCGGAATCCGCAACATTCATGCGGCATTGCGCGGCGAGTTGACCTACTTTGACAAGAAGCGCAATAAGCCGGTCGCGATCAACGGCAGCCCGACTGTGATTCTCACTCGCGCTCGCGGGCTGCATCTCTCGCAGCGTTTGCCCGGATTGCAAGCGCTACAAGCGGATGACCTGGCGTCGGCATCACTCTATGACGTTTGCCGGGTTGCATTCGAGGTTGATCCGAAGCAGCTGAAGCATCCGCTCTCGTTCTACATTCCAAAATCCGAATCCGCGGAAGAGGCGCTCTGGTGGAACGATCTCTTCAATGAGATTGAGCGTCTGCGAGGCTGGAATCATGAATACATCAAGTGCATGGCTCTGGTCGAGTCGCACCCACTCGCATTCCAGATGGAGGAATTCCTTTACAACTTGCGCGACCACATCCTCGGCCTCAATCTCGGACGATGGGATTACATGGCGTCGCTGATTCATTTCAATTTGAACGATCCGGAATGGGTGCTGCCGGATCGCAATACGATCCCGCATGATGTGCCGTTTTTTCAGAACCTGCGCGATCTGCTGGTCTCGATCTGTCATCGCCGCGGAGCGCTTGCAATTGGCGGTATGACGGCGCTCTATCCCGATCGCAGCAATCCTGAGCTCAATGCGCGAGCGCTTGCCGTATTAGAGAAGGACAAGAAGAATGAGTCGGAGCGCGGATTTGATGGCGCGTGGACCGGACATCCCGACCAGAATCAAATTGCAGTCGATCAGTTTCCGTTCCCCAATCAGATCAAATCGCATTGCACAACCGGCGAACGATATCCAGATCTTCGGCCGAAACCAACCGGCGTCGGCGCTCGCAGTTTAAACGGCACGCGCGCAGCCGTGCGCACCGTGATTCGCTATCGCAATGGCGTGCTGAACGGAAAAGGAGCAAGTCTGCTGGACGGCTACATGGAAGACCTCGCCACGGATCGAATTTACCGCCTGATGATTGCGCAGCGCGTGAAGCATCGTGACAAAACTCAGATCACTAGCGACGAAGGCAAGCCGATTCAACACACTCCTGAGCTGGTCAGCAGCCTCTTTGACGAGGAACTCGGAAAATTGATCGACGCGCTGTCCGCGGATTCAGAGCCGGATGCGGCCGACAAGTTCCGCAAAGCGCGCCATATCGCCCAAGCGATGATTCGTAATAATGAAATCGACCCTGTGTAGCTGCTGAATCATCGCTGCGGTGGCATGTATTTCTCTGCCCTCCTTTCGTTCCATCTCTGCATCTCAGCCTGTAGCACTGTTTCCCTGTTCGCTTACTGACAATTCAGAGGTAATCCCAATGAAGCTAAGTCTCTCAGCTTTAATCCTGCTGCTCTGCTCCCTCGCCGCGGCGCAGGTGCCGAATCCGACGTCGCAGCCTCCAGCCGACCAGAATCCAAGCGGTGCTGCCAGCGGAACTGTTACCACCGATACGGGTGAAACAATTCCCGTATTTAGAGTTCAAGTTGTCAGCCGATCCATTGATGCGGTGAATTATCGCCATCTCGGCGGTACTACGAAGCTTGATTTCAAAGGCACGACGCTGATGCCCGACGCCAAAGGTGACGCGCACGTGGACAGCCGTCACGGACGCATCGTGATCAACGCCAAATTTGACCACATTGGTCCGGCGACGCAGTTTGGTCCCGAATATCTGACGTACGTTTTGTGGGCGATCACGCCTGAAGGACGTCCCCAGAATTTGGGTGAATTGCCGCTGCACGACAACAAAGCCGAGCTCGACGTCACCAGCGATCTGCAAACTTTCGGCATGATCGTGACCGCTGAACCGTATTTTGCCGTCACTCAACCAAGTGATGTTGTCGTGATGGAAAACCGAGTCTTGCCCGATACCAAAGGACAAGTCGAAGCAGTAAATGCAAAATACGAACTCCTTCCGCGTGGACAATACGTGAAAACCGACAGCGCGAAAGGCCTGCAGCCGCTCCTCGAAGACGAAAATCACGATCGGCACAAAGTTCCGCTCGGCTTGCTGGAAGCGCGCAACGCTGTTCGATTAGCAGAAGCTGCGCAAGCGGATCAATATGCGGCCGATAGTCTGGCGAAAGCGCGTGCGTCGCTTGATCGCTCCGAAAATTATTACCACAGAAAACAAGGCAAACCGGTTGAAACTGCAGCGCGCGAAGCGGCGCAAAACGCAGAAGACGCGCGCGTAATCGCGCTTCGCCGGCGCGAGCAGCAAAGCATTTCCGAGCGTCAGGAACGCGAACGTCAGCGCACGGAAGAAGCTCGTGAACGCGCAACGCAGGCTGAAGCTGAGCGGCAGCGCGAAGCCGAACAACGCGCAAAAGCTGAGCAAGACACATTAGCGGCGCAGCAAGCGCGGCAGCAAGCGGAACAAGCTCAGCGGCAGGCGGAGCAATCGCGACAAGCGGCTTTAGCTGCGCAGCAGGACGCCGAACAGCAGCGTTTAGCAGCGCAGGAACAGGCGCAGCAAGCGCAGGCGCAGGCGCAACAAGCGCAACTTCAGGCGCAACAAGCCGAACAGCAAAAAGAACAGCTTCGTCAGCGGCTGCAACAGCAGCTAAATACGATTCTGCAAACGCGGGATACCGCGCGGGGACTGATCGTAAACATGTCTGACGTGCTCTTTGACACGGGAAAATACACGCTCAAGCCCGGCGCCAGAGAGAAATTAGCTAAAGTTGCCGGCATTTTGCTCGCGTATCCCGGTCTGAAAGTGCAGGTGGAAGGCTATACGGATTCAACTGGAACGGTCGAATTCAATCAGCGACTGTCTGAACAGCGCGCAATGACGGTTCGTGATTATCTCGTTGGCCAAGGAATTAATCTGAATAACGTCACTGCGCAGGGCTTTGGACCGAATAGTCCGGTCGCGGACAACGCCACCGCCGTCGGACGCCAGCAGAATCGGCGCGTGCAAATGGTCGTTTCCGGCGAGCCGATTGGCGATTTGGCATCCGCGCAAGGTCCGCAAACGGGCGCTCCGAGCCAATATCAGACGGGACAGCCGCCGCAATCTCCGGCGCAACAGCCGCAGATGCCGCAAACTCAGCAACCACAACAGCCCGATTTGTCGCAGCAACCCCGCTAATTGCGGCAACAAATCGATCGTTGAAATTGGAAAAGCCGGCAGTGCGATGCCGGCTTTTTTGTCTCCAATCACAGCATTTAACGTCTGCGAATCGCGCTCCGAATCGCGGTCAACGCGTCCGCAAGTGAACGCTCCTGTAGAATCTTCCGTTTATGCTTCGTTTCTGCACAGCCGGAGAGTCGCACGGAGAGGCCTTGATCGCCGTCATTTCCGGCGTTCCCGCGGGCCTGGAGATCGAGGAATCGTTCATCAATCACGAACTTTGGCGTCGCCAGCAAGGCTACGGACGCGGTGGACGCATGCGCATCGAGCAGGATACGGCGCATTTTATCTCCGGCGTGCGACACGGAAAGACGATTGGATCACCGATTTCCGTCCGATTAGATAACCGCGATTGGAAAAATTGGGAAGAATCGCTGCCGATTGGCGTCGGAGATCCGGCAAAACACAAGGCAGTCGCGTCGCCCAGGCCGGGTCACGCGGACCTGGCAGGCGCTCTAAAGCACAATTTACCCGAGGCCCGCTACGTTTTAGAGCGCGCTTCCGCCCGCGAATCGGCTGCGCGCGTCGCCGTGGGCGCCGTTGCGAAGCTCTTATTGCGCCAAATTGATGTCGAAGTGCTCAGCCACGTGGTCGCCATAGGCAAAGCAACGTCGCAAATCACGCCTGATTGGAAGCAAATGCGCGCTCTCTCGCAGCGAAAAGAGGTCCTGTTAGGCTGCGCGGACAGCCAAGCCGAGCAGCAAATGAAGGCTGAAGTGGACCTGGCGCTGCGCACGGGCGATTCCGTAGGCGGCGTTTTCGAGGTGATCGGACACCATGTACCCCCCGGACTCGGCACCTACGCGAACTGGGACGAGCGCTTAGACGCCCAACTTGCGGCCGCCGTCATGTCGCTTCAGGCAGTTAAAGCAGTCGAAATCGGTCGTGGAGTGACCGCAGCAAGCTCTTTTGGATCCGAAGTACATGATTCTATTGGCTATTCTAAGGACGCGAACGGCCAAAACAGCGACTCAGACGACCGTTTTACGGCCTTCACGAGGTCGAAAAACAACGCAGGAGGCATCGAAGGTGGCATTTCTAACGGCGAAGATGTGGTCGTTCGTGGCTATTTAAAGCCCATTTCGACGTTGCGCAGGCCACTTCCGTCGGTCGATTTCAAGTCCAGGGAGCCGGTCAAAGCGGCGTACGAGCGGTCCGATGTGTGCGTAGTTCCGGCCGCCGGGGTTGCCGCCGAGGCCATGGTCACGCTCACGCTGGCCAAAGTCGCGTTGGAAAAGTTCGGCGGCGATTCGATTCTGGAGTTCCAGCGCAACTATCGCGGATATCGCAAGCAGATTTCGGAGTTCTGATCGACAAATAATGATTTTTCCCATCGTGAAATATGGCCATCCGGTGCTGGAAAAACCGGCCGAGATCGTCACCGTCTTCGACGCCGAGCTGAAAAAGTTCATCGAGGACATGTTCGAATCGATGTACGCGGCGCACGGAGTCGGCCTCGCCGCCCCGCAAATCGGCATTTCCAAGCGCATTGCCGTGATCGATTGCTCGTTCAAAGAAGATCCGGAAGCGAAGATGGTGATCATCAACCCCGAGATCCTCGACAAACAAGGCAAGCAGACACATCAGGAAGGCTGCCTGAGCCTGCCCGACTTCCGCGAAAACGTGACGCGCGCGATGAAGTGCACAGTCCGCGCCCAGGACGCGTCAGGCAAATGGTTCGAAGCCGAAGGCGAAGAACTGCTTGCCCGCGCCATGCAGCACGAAACCGATCACCTGAACGGCAAGCTATTCATCTCCCACGTAAGCGCCCTAAAACGCGACCTGATGAAGCGCAAAATCAAGAAACTGCAAAGGATGGGTGACTGGTGAGCAGCTGGGTGGCTTGGTGAGGTTCGACCGTAAAGATGGCAGCTTCTAGCTGCACATCTGTCACACAAGTCATCCTGAGCGCCGGCCTTTGGCGCGAAGGACCTTGCGGTTACCTTTGCTGTGGCATTGGCAGTTGCGGTTGCTCCAGCGCCTCAATGCGCCGCTCTGATTCATGTTTATCCTTTTCTATCGCAACTGATGAAGAGCGCTGGGCAGAGCTGCCTTAGGCGACCTCCTCTTGCCCCGGACGCGTCTAAATCATCAATGGAGGTGGAGCGTGGCTGAACTGATTCACGAACATCCCGCTGAGATCAACGAAGACGGTACAAAGTACACAGCGAGAATCTGCGGTGCTGAGAGGACTGATGGGACGTGGCAAGCCTGGGTTGAATTTCATCCAGCCGACAAGAGCAAGAGGGTATTGCGTACCGATCAGGAGACCTCTCAACCTAACCGGCTGACGATTGAATATTGGGCTCTCGGCCTGGAGCCGGTTTATCTAGAGGGAGCTCTGGCCCGAGCGCAGGGCCGGCTACCGTAAACGCAACCAGACCTGGAACTGCAAAAGCAAGGCGAGTGGTAAGAACGGCCTGCGGTAGCGGGCCGCGTTGTTCGGCCCTGAAAATGTTCCATGTGGAACATTTTGAAAGTTGTGCCAATGCCAACGGAAGCCATCGTACTGTCATTCCCAACCATAATGTCGACGCGGGCGCCCTGGCTCGGCCTTTGACTTTCGCTGCCAACTCAAGCAATCAAAATTGATACGCACAATCAGGCGCAACCCGTCATCTTTGTCTATCATTCCTTCGAACTGAGGAACCGGAGGCATGACTAAAGGGGATCGTCAGGACACGGCTGACCGCCTCTCCACAATTGTGGCGAATTCACTGGACACTCCGGCGAAGACGCAAGATCTCGCGCGCCAGGCGTACCAAAGCCGCACGCATTTTCACAGGTTGTTTCGAACAGTCGTGGAAGAAACTCCGGGAGCCATGCGACGACGGCTCTTGTTGGAACGAGCTGCATATCAACTGGCACATAGCACAAGGTCAGTCACTGACGTCGCCCTGAATGCCAATTACGGTTCGTTGGAGGCATTCACTCGCGCTTTCCGAAAGGCTTTTCGTAGCTCCCCCAGCCTGTATCGACGCATGTGTGATCCTCATTTTCACTTGCCGGCGTCCAACGGAATTCATTTTCTTGTCACTGGTTCCCCAACAAAAGGAGGAAGAGACATGGATTTATTCGATCGCTTTGCAGGCAACGACTCCTGGCACACACGCCGCTTGCTGGACTACGCGAGCACTTTGACAGATGAACAATTGGATCGGCCGCTGCCCACGGTCGTAGAACTGCTGCCCTGGCGCGAGTCGAATAAGACGCTAAGACAGCTTTTGGAAAACATTATCTTCACGAAAGAAGTCTGGACAGCTGCACTGTCCGGAGGCGATATGGATGTGAACGGCGCTCCCAAGTCGCAACGCTCCCCGCAAGCAATGCGGCAAAGGCTCGAAAAGACCGACGCTGAACTGCATCGTATCTTGAGTGATGTCCGAAACCGCTCCGCGTGGGACGATACGTTCGTTGATGCTCTGTGCGAACCAGCTGAGACCTTCACCTTCGGCGGCGTCTTCGCCCACATCATGACGTTCAACGCGCATCGTCGGCTGATAGCCTTGGACGCGCTACGCCAACTCGGCGTCCAAACCGAAGGCTTCGGCGATCCCATGGAATACGAGGAGAGCGTGGCGCCCTGGAACCAGCGAACACTTGTAAAAACCTAATGTCGGCCAAGACAATCAATACCACCTGCGTTAGCGGGTGGCGCTTTTGCTGACCTGGCGCAATGACGACTAGGTGGAAGCGCTCGCGAGAAGAACGAGTGCATTTTTTTAGGGCGCTCCACGCCGTTGGCGCCAGCCTTCGGCAGAGCGGAATCGAAATGCCACCGGCTGCAACGACACAACCGAGGTTGTGCCCTGATACGAATCGGGGTTTGTGCTGGGGCTCATTAGGCGCTCCCCGCGCCGGACCGCTGTTTGCCACCCATGCACTTCCAGAAACGGGAAATGTCCCGCATCACCGTGGAAGAGCATGCACTTCAGGCATGCATCTCGATATCCGCCTCGTATGGTTTTTGGCTTCAACCCCGCAATCATGTCACCCGAGCCAGCGCAATCGGCACTACCTGCGCTAGCAGGTGGCGCTTTGCGAGTGGAGCGTTCACACGTCCTCGCGGCGTAGGCTGTAAGCTGCCAAGCCTTTGGCCTGGTGGCATCGAAAACTGCTAGCACGGCGCGATCACCCGTGGCGGACATAAGTGAGGACGATGTGAAATGAACAAAGGCCGCTTGGAAGCATTCAGTGACGGCGTTCTCGCCGTCATCCTCACTGTCATGGTCCTCGAGATGAAGTCCCCAAAGGGAACGAACCTCGCCGACCTGACGCCAGTGCTTCCCGTTTTCCTGAGCTACGTCCTCAGTTTCGTGATCATTGCCATCTACTGGAATAATCATCACCACCTGCTGCACGCAACGCAGCGTGTCAATGGCGCCACTCTCTGGGCCAATCTGCACCTGCTGTTCTGGCTGTCACTCATTCCATTCACGACTGCATGGATGGGGCAAACTGAGTTCCGGTCGTGGCCGGTAGCTGTCTATGGCATAGTTCTGTTCTTCGCCGGCGTCGCATACTTCGTCCTCACCAGGGCGCTCCTCAGGCTCCACGGCCGAGGCTCAACGCTAGCAGCCTCGATCGGAACGGACAGGAAAGGCAAGATTTCTATCGCCATCTACGCGCTGGCAATTCCGCTCGCCTTTTGGCGGCCTTCGGCAGCTGGCGCGTGCTATGTGATGGTCGCGATTATCTGGCTTGTCCCCGACCGGCGCATCGAAAGCAAGCTGGCGGAGCAGCCGGTTGCGCCTCCCAGCCCTCGGGCATGAGCGGATCGCCAACCCAGTGACGCTCCACGCTGTTGCGCGCCAGCCTTCGGCAGAGCGGAATCGAAACGCCCTCGGCTGCAACGGCACGACCGAGGTCGTGCCCTATACGAATCGCGGCTTACGCTGGGTTTCGTCATTAGGCGCTTCGCATCGACGGCAGCGGTTTGCCACCTGTGCACTTCCAGGAACGGGAAATGTCCTGTCGCCGTCTGCCCGCTTTCCGCTTTCAATGTATTCTGACGAACCGAGTCGTATAAACGAGGTACTCGCATCCTTTGTCGTCGCTGAGATTTCTCAACCTACTCGCCTCCCTTGGATTGAAGCGAGCATTTCCTGCCGTAACCGCTCTACGGAGCGACCGTTCGTCTCAGACGAGCTCAGGGACGTAGCAGGGGTATTCGCGCTGGGTTGACTTCACGAGGGTTGCTTCGAGAGCATGAGGTGCCTCATTCATATTACTTATTGCGTTCGTCCTCAATTACTGCAGTGGCGCGAGCCTATGGCTGTCGAGATAGGAAGTCAGCGTTGTCGCTTTGCCTTCGGAATCGGCTAGGCCTATGTAGCCGTCAGGTCGCACTAAGTAAAGAGCGTTGCGGCGGAGGCCGCTTCGGCGCATTTTCGGACGCCATGGAAAGACGTGTAGTGGCAGTTTCCGCTGATCGCATGTTGACTTTGTTTCGGGCCGGACGTCGCCATAGACGTGGACCTGCCAGTCCATCGATCTAAGCGGCGCGAAGTTGTCCCTCTCGGAATCGTTCGACTCTGCGGGGACCCAGGGCAGACGATCGCCACCGTGAACCGAGCCCGCACGTCCTTCACTGAGACGGCTTCCACGATAATTGACGGTCGTTTGCGAAACTGTGCGAAACATGAAACGTCGCATGAATCCGAATGCAAAAAAGAACGGTACCAGCATGGGTACAATGCGCAGCCGGATCAGCCTTGCCATCGGCCCGGAGCTCGTCACTACCGTGAAGGCCTCATCCGTGGTTGCGACTAGACGGCGCGCGAAGGCAATTCGCTCAGGCTCGTAAGTGTTGAGGAGTGACGCATCTGGTTTGCCGCGCAAGACGGACGCGAATTTCCAGGCCAGGTTTACTGCGTCGCCGATGCCGGTGTTCATGCCTTGGCCGCCGACAGGACTGTGAATGTGCGCGGCATCGCCGAGAAGGAATGCGCGGCCTTTCGCGAAACGATCGGCTACACGATGGTGCACGCGGTAGGTTGAGAACCAGTTCACGCGTTTGAGGTCGATGCGTATCCATTCGAGCACTTGCTTGTCCACGTCGTTCCACGACAAATCGTTGTGTTCGTGCTCAGTTGCGTCGCTGACGGTGCCGACAAGGCGTGCGCCTCCATGGCCGTCGAGAGGGAACATCGCGAGAAAGTCGCTTCGGTCGAGCCCGACGTGCAGCTCGCCGTTCATAGTCGCGCCGTCTGCCTCCACGTCGGCGACATAGAAGAGATGAGAGTAGGTGCCGCCGGGAAAGCCAATTTCCAACCCCGCGCGCACTATGGAATGCGCTCCATCGCATCCGGCAATGTAGGCAGCGTTGCATGTGTCTTCGGTTCCGTCCGCACGTTTCACATGAGCGCGCACGCCGCCAGACGCGTTGTCGAAGCGCAGGAGTTCCGTCCCACGCTCGACCTGGACCCCGGCTTCGGCGAGCCGATCGATCAAGAGCCGTTCGTGTTCATCCTGAGGAAAGACGAGCGCGTAAGGATACGGACTGATGTCCGCGCCGAAGTTACCGAACACCGCTCGAGAAACTTTCTTGCCGGCGACCCAAAGGTTCACAGCCATGGTCCGCCATCCGCCTTGGACAACAGCGTCAGCGAAGCCGAGTTGTCGATAGAATTCGAGCGTTCTGGCCTGCACGGCGAGAGCGCGCGACGTGGTTCCGGGTTCCGCGCTCTTGTCGATGATCCTGACGCGCACTCCGAACCTGGCGAGGCAGAGAGCTAGGACCAGGCCCGTCGGTCCCGCGCCGATGATGAGCACATCTGTGTCAGTCATGGTCTATGCGATTTTATGCAAGCTTAAACCAGGCCGGTTCCCGAACTTGATGATTTAGGCGGAACGAACAACGTCAACATCCGGGCGGGATGCCCGCGTCCACATGTGCATGGGTAGTACTGTTCCGGATCTAGCTGATTACTTTCCTGCGCGACATCCGTCGAATGACACACGGCTGTGTCTCTGTTTGCCGGACAGCCACTTTTGAGAGCGGGGGGGTTCCATGATGGACGATCTCCGATTTGAGACCGTGCGGCAGGATGTTCGTTACGGATTGCGGCTGCTGGCCCGCGCACCCGGATTCACTTCCCTTGCGATACTGACGCTGGCGCTGGGTATCGGCGCGAGTACGGCCGTGTTCAGTCTGGTTAACACGGTTCTGCTCAAGCCGCTTGGATTTTTTGAGCCGCAACGAATTGTTCTTCCGGAAATTCTTCCTCCTCGCGGTCTGGCCGGCTTTGAAGAGTATCCGTGGAGCCGGACGGGCTACCTCTTATTCTCTGAAGTGGAGCATGGTCCCTTTGAGAGCATCGGCGCGTTTAAGCCGGCTACGTTCAACCTGACCGGTTGGGGCGAGCCACAGCGCATTGATGGTTTGCTGGCTTCGTCCGGATTTTTCCAATCGCTCGGCGTTGCCCCTGCGTTGGGACGCACCTACAGTGCGGAAGAAGACCAGGCTGGCGGGTCTCATACCGTCGTTCTCGGCCACGATGTTTGGCGCCAGCGCTTCAGCTCCGATCCTCAAATTCTCGGCAAATCCATCGAACTGAATGGAGCGGCATACACGGTGGTTGGCATCATGCCTCCGGGCTTCGTCTTCCCCCGGGCTGAAGAGATGCCTGCGATCTTCGGCTTCTCACGACAGGCGGAGCTTTGGGTTCCTCTGGCGCTGAAACCTGGGCCGCCAGTGAGAGGCGAGCAGTCCGAGCTCGCGGTTATCGCTCGACTGAAGAAAGATGTTCCGCTCGCAACCGCGCAAGCGCAGATGCTGCTGTTTGCTACTCGCGGGGAGGCGATGAGCCCTGCCGCAAAAGGATGGTTCAATATTCGACTCACGCCGCTCGAGCGTGAGGAGGTCAGTGGGACGCAGCGTCCGCTTCTGCTGATTCTTTCGGCAGTGCTGGTTGTGCTGCTGGTTGCGTGCTCGAATGTCGCGAATCTGGTCCTCACGCGTGCGCTTGCGCGTCAGCGCGAACTGATGGTCAGAACCGCGTTGGGCGCGCCCGTGGGAAGACTCGCCAGGCAATTGGTAACCGAGAGCCTGCTGCTCGCATTGATGGGCGGAGCCGCCGGACTCGCAATTGCCGAGGCGTGCATTCGGCTGGTGAAAGCCTTTGGTCCCGCAAACATTCCGCGACTGCAGGAAACCGGCATCGATCTTCGGGTATTCGCGTTTGCAGGCGCAGCCAGCCTGATGACGGGGATCATTTTCGGCCTGACGCCGGTGTTCTCGTCATTGCGCGATAACATCGCCGATGCGCTCAAGAAAGGCGGACGCGTCACTGGAAGCTCGAGTGCAGCCAAGCTGCGTGAAGGGCTGCTGGTCTTCCAGATCGCGCTGACTTTTGTTCTCGTGATCACCGCAGGACTGCTGACGCGCACGTTCATGCATCTTTATCGCATTGATCCCGGATTCAATCCTGAGCGCACGCTCTCGTTCGAACTGACGTTGCCGGATCAGAAATATCCGGATCAGCAGCACATTGTTGCGGTGTATGAGCGCATTCTCGATCGACTGCGCGGGTTGCCGGCTGTTGAATCCGCAGCAGTGGTCGAACATTTGCCGATGGGAGGCACACCCGAAAGCACCGCACTTCGCATTCCTGACAAGCCGACCGCGGCCCACGGCGAAGTGCCCTACGCGAATTACACGATGCTCTCTACCGGCTACTTTGCGACTGTACAGACTCCGATTCTGCGCGGCCGAGATTTTCTGCCGTCGGATACCGCGGACTCACAACCTGTTGCCATCATCAATCAAAGTATGGCGAAGAGGTTCTGGCCGGGCGAAGATGCCCTGGGAAAGCAGGTAACTCCTCCGATCTTCAAGAATGCGCAGACCATCATTGGCATCGTGGCCGACACCAAGCATCTTTCGTTGCGTGAAGAGCCTGCTCCAGAGATGTACGTGCCCTACACGCAAAAGGTATGGCCGTCGCTGCTGACCATGGACGTAGTAGTGCGCTCGAATCTCGATCCCACAGCTCTGGAGACGAGTGTGCGCGCGGCTGTTACGTCACTCGATCCGGAATTGCCGATTGCCAACGTGATGACGCTCAGCACGATTGTGAACAATTCCATGACGCAGCGCCGCTTCGCGTTGTTGGTCTTGACATCATTCGCCGCGCTGGCGATGTTGCTCGCCGCCATCGGCATGTACGGAGTGATTTCATACTCCGTCTTTCGGCGTGTGCAGGAGATCGGAGTGCGAATGGCCTTGGGCGCGCAGCGCAGCAGTATTTTCCTGATGATCCTTGGGGAAGCCGGGCGGCTTCTGCTTGCCGCGTTCGCCATCGGTATCGCGTGCAGCTTCGGCGTGAATCGCACGATTGCCAGCTTCCTTTTCGGAGTGCGTCCCACGGATCCGCTTACATTCGCAACCGTATCTATATGTATGAGTGCTGTGGTTCTCATCGCTTGCTACCAACCTGCGCGGCGTGCGATGGCGATACAGCCCATGCTTGCTCTGCGATACGAATAGCGGAGGTTTTCACTACATGCGTCCTTCGGCATCTGAATCCGGGGCATCTGAATGCCTCCGGGTTTCTTGCTAGGATTGTCTGTAGTGGCTCCTTCCAACAAAGTTCGCGTTCGATTTGCTCCGTCGCCTACGGGACTTCTTCATGTCGGCAACGCGCGCACTGCGCTGTTCAACTGGCTCTTCGTTCGTCAGAAGAAGGGCGTTAACGTTCTCCGCATCGAGGACACCGACGTCGAGCGCAGCGAGGAGCGGCACGAAATCCAATTGATGGAAGACTTGCGCTGGCTGGGCCTGGATTGGGATGAAGGTCCTGACGTGGGCGGCCCGTTCGCGCCCTATCGGCAGAGCGATCGGATGGACATCTATCGCCGCTATGCCGATCAACTGCTCGAAAGCGGCAAGGCGTATTTGTGCTTCTGCACGGCCGAGGAGCTGGAGCGCGAGCGTCAGCAAGCCGCCGAGGAACGCCGTCCGCAGGTTTATTCCGGCAAGTGTCGCAACTGCGATCCGAAAGAGGCGTTGCAGCGGCGCGCAGCGGGTGAAGCAGCGGCCATTCGCCTGAAAATTCCTGAGCGTCCGATTCGCTTTCATGACATTGTGCGTGGCGATGTCACGTTCGACAACGAGTCGGTCAGCGATCCAATTATCGTGCGCTCCTCGGGCATTCCGGTTTACAACTATGTTGTCGTAATCGACGACGCCGAGATGAAGATCACGCACGTGATCCGCGGCGACGATCACCTGTCGAACACTCCCAAACAAGTGGCGCTGTATGAAGCGCTGGGACTTCCTGTGCCGGAATTCGCGCATCTTTCGACGATCCTTGGACCGGACCGCGAGCGGCTGTCAAAGCGTCACGGCGCGACGTCGATTGCGCAATTTCGCGAGATGGGGATTCTGCCCGAAGCACTGGTCAACTATCTCGCACTTCTCGGATGGGCGCCGACCGGAGGCACGCGCGAAACATTCACCCTCAGAGAGCTGGTAAAGGAATTTTCGCTTGAGCGCGTGACGCCTTCGCCGGCTGTCTTCGATTTCGAAAAGCTGCATTGGCTCAATCGCCATTACCTCAAGAGTGTCGATCCTGAGCGGGTATTCGAGTTATCGCGTCCCTACTTTGAGAAGAAGGGATTAGTTCCCGCCGATGCAAGCGCCGAGGTGAATGACTGGCTCAAGCAAGTCATCGCCCTGCTTCTTCCTTATGTGGACAAGCTAGAGGAACTGCCCGACAAGTCAACGTTCATCTTCCGCTATGACGCACAAGCGGCGGCCGCAGCCGAGGACAATCGGCCTCTACTTCGGTCGGAGATTGGCCGCAACGTGGTTCTCGCGTTTTTGAATCGGGTACACGCTACCACCGGCCGGTTCACCGCGGAGAGCTTTAAGGCCATCATCAATGAAGTGAAGAATAAAACCGGAGCTAAGGGGAAAGAGTTGTTCCACCCCATTCGCATCATCATCACCGGCTCGCATTCCGGTCCCGATTTCGATCGAGTGATTCCGCTGATTGAAAGTGGAAGCAAGCTCCCCCTACCGCAGCACGTGATGAGCGTGCGCGAGCGCGCTCAGGCATTCGAGGCAATCTTCCGGGCAAACGCTACGATCGCGGTCTAACGTTCTTACAAATCGAAAGAACTACTCACGCGGGTTACCGGCTACGGATTTGCACGGTACTAGAGCGCCTCAAACCCGCTAGTAATCTGCCTCACACCAGAAAACAACCTATAATCAAGCATGGCGACCCTGCGCCAGCAGATCGCGACGAACGTCCTCACGGCGACGAAGTACAAGGAGCTGCTGAGGCTCGTCCAGGAATACCGGCCGAATGACGACCTCGATGTCATTCGCCGTGCTTACGAATTCTCTCTCCAGCATCACGAGGGCCAGACTCGCGCGTCCGGCGAACCATATCTTGTCCATCCACTTGAGGTTGCGCTTGTATTAGCAGAGATGAAGCTGGACCCGAGCGCGATTGCCGCCGGTCTGCTTCACGACGCGGTGGAAGACACCGAGGTCACACAGCGCGAGATTGAAGAGAAGTTTGGGCCGTCGATCGCCCACATCGTCGAAGGCGTCACCAAGATCGCGAAGATCGATCTGGCCAGCCGCGAAGAGCGCCAGGCGGAGAATGTCCGCAAGATGGTGCTGGCCATGGTGGACGACATCCGCGTCGTCCTCATCAAGCTAGCCGACCGCCTGCACAACATGCGCACCTTGGAGCATCTTCCGACGGAGCGCCAGCAGCACATTGCCCAAGAGACACTCGAGATTTTTGCTCCGCTTGCTCATCGGCTGGGAATGGGCAAAGTGCGCGGCGAGCTCGAGGATCTGGCATTTCAGTACGTCGATCCGATCGGTTACAACCAGATAAAACAGGAAGTCGAATCGCGACGTAAGGCCGGTGATGCATTCCTTTCGAAGACGGTCGCGTTCATCCAGGAAAAGCTGCAGGAAAACGGAGTGAAGGCGCACGTCGATCATCGCATCAAGCGCCTCTACAGTATTTTCCAGAAACTGCAACGGCAGCGTATCTCGGTGGATCAGGTGTATGACCTGCTCGCCATCCGCATCATTACGACGTCAGTAAAGGACTGCTATACAGCCCTGGGCGCAATTCACAGCGTCTGGCGTCCGGTGCCGGGGCGCATCAAGGACTTCATCGCCATGCCGCGGCCGAACCTGTATCAGTCGCTGCATACCACAGTGATGGCCGAAGGCGGCATGCAGTTCGAAGTCCAGATACGCACGGAAGAAATGCATCGCCTGGCCGAAGAGGGAATCGCCGCGCATTGGAAGTACAAAGATGGTTCGCCCGTCACGGCCAAGGACGAGCAGCGGCTTGCATGGCTGCGCCAAGTAGTGGATTGGCAGCGCGACGTCTCCGATCCGAACGAATTTCTCTCGACGCTAAAGATCGACCTCTATCCGGAAGAGGTTTACACCTTCACGCCGAAAGGCAAGGTAGTGATCCTGCCGCGTGACGCAACCTGTATCGATTTCGCATATCACATCCACACCGAGGTCGGTAACACATGCGTCGGCGCAAAGGTAAATGGGCGCATCGTGCCGCTACGCTACAAGCTGCGCAATGGTGACATCGCCGAGATTGTTACGCAAAGCGGACATCAGCCGAGCCGCGATTGGCTGGGATTCGTCAAGTCATCGCGCGCGCGCAACAAGATCAAACATTGGCTGCATGTCCATCAGCGCGAGCGCGCCGTTGAAATCGGACGCAAGCTGCTCGAAAAAGAAGCGCGCAGATACAAGGTGAGCCTCAGGGAGGTTACGCCAGAGGTGTATCAGACGGTCGCGAGCGAATACGGCATTGGCGGCAACGAACTCGATCTCGTGGCCGCAGTCGGCTACGGCAAATTTTCCGCACGCACCATTCTGAACAAACTGGTTCCTGGACGACTCGACTCCACTGAGCCCGAGCCAAGCAGCGAAGAGGACAAGAGCACGATCGGCGGGATGATTCGAAAGGTTTTTGGCGACGACAGCGGATCGCTTAAGGTACAGGGTCACGATGAGCTGCTGGTGTATCGGGCGCGCTGTTGCAATCCGATTCGCGGTGAGGACATTGTCGGCTACGTCACCCGAGGCAAAGGCGTGGCGGTGCACGCGAAGTCTTGTCCGAATGTTACGAATCTCATGTACGAGCCCGATCGCCGCATCAGCGTAACATGGGCAAAGCCGAGCGCCTCAGTCGCGGGTCCGCAAAAGGCGACTTACCCGGTGAAGTTGACTGTGGTCTGCGACGATCGTGCCGGCATGTTGAAACAGGTTACGGCAGTCATCAGCGACGACAACACAAATATCCAGCACATGGACGTTCGCACCGGCGACAGCCGCGCATCGATCGACATCACCATCGATATCGAAGATCTCAAGCATCTCGAACGGATCGTCTCGGGCATCCGCCGAATCCCCGGCATCATCGACGTGCAACGCTTAAAAAAGATTTGAGCGGGAACACTGCGCAGCGGCAGCTTGCTTTGGATAGCGAGCTAGACGACTACAGCCACGCTGGTCCCAGTGGCGGCAAACACGCCCTCGACTTCGGCCTCTGCGATTTCGAGGAAGCACTGCAGGACCTTGGGATCAAATTGCGTTCCGCTGCTCGCAATCAGCCGGCGAATCGCCTCTTCGCGATCGAGGCCTTTGCGATAACAGCGGTTGGAGATCATGGCGTCAAACGCGTCGATGATGGAGACGATGCGCGAGCCCAGCGGGATTTCCTCGCCATTCAGTCCGGCGGGATACCCCGTGCCGTCATACGACTCATGGTGATGCAATGCGAACAAGCTGGCCTCTTCCAGATCCGGAAAAAGACGCAGGATCGACCAACTGTATTCCGGATGCTTGTTCATGATGGCGCGCTCTTCGTCAGTGAGACGGGTCGGCTTCTTCAGGATGGCATCGGCCACGCCGATCTTACCGATGTCATGTAAGAGCGCGGCCACTTCATACTGGTAAAGATTCTCTTCGGGAATGCCAAGCCTTCGCGCCACACGCACCGCCCACTCAGCCAATCGCGTGCTGTGCAGACCGGTGTTCAGGTCCTTCAAATCGAGCAGTTGATTCAGCGCACAGATAACAGATGTGCGCATGGTCGTCTGCTGCTCCTCGAGCTCTTTGACGCGGAGCAGCAGAGGCGACCACGAGTCAAAGGTTTGATGAAGCGCCATACTTACCTTCTCAAGTTACTGCAGGCCTAGCGAAGTCCTCCACGACTGCACTGCCTGGTAAGTGTCCAGCACGCCATATCCATACTGAGACTCCGGAATGGGCTGAGCGTGCGAGAGGGCCTTTGCCGCTCGTGGTTGAGTCAGCAGATAACTCGTTATCGGATTCACGCTTGCCATCAACGCTACTGTACCCGACACAAATGGAGCGCTGAAGGAAGTTCCCCAACCCGCGGCATAGGTGCCGAATGGATAAGTCGTGACCACAGCTTCTCCGGGAGCCGACACCCACACTGGCGGCGCACCGTAGTTCGAGAAGGCTGAAGGATTGTTCGTGTTGCCGGTAGACGCAACATCGATGACGTTGCTCAGTCCGCCTGGAAAGACGACAGTCATCTGCCCGCTGTTTCCAGCCGACGCCACGCAGATCACGCCGCGGTTGGTCGCATAGTTGATGGCCTTGGCTAATTCTATCGACGGCGAGGTGAAGTCAAAACTCATGCTGAGAACTTTGGCTCCGTGATTTACCGCATAGTAGATGGCGCGCAGAATGTCTGATGCGTACGCTTGCCCGCTAGAACTGAACGCCTTCAAGGGCATGATCTTAGCCTGCGGTGCTACTAAGTGAACGATGCCGGCGGTCATGGTTCCGTGTCCGAAGGCAGAGTATTGCGGTCCATCGAGCACCGCTGCCGTTGATTGATCCAGCACCGCAGCAGTGGATTGGTTTACGGTCGCGACCTCTTCTCCGTCTAACACGGCAGCGGTTGACTGGTTCACATCCGCCATTTCAGATCCGCCGCTCGTGTTGCGGGTAAAGTCATAGCCATACACAAGCTGGCTCTTGAGAACTGGGTTGGTGGGATCCACTCCGGTGTCGATCAAGGCAACTGTTATTTCGGCTCCAGTTACTTGGAAGGCCGACTGAGTCGCGGCCGTGCGCACGATCTGGTTCGGAGTCTGAATAACGTAACCTTCCCAAACTGTAGAGCCGTAGTAAGAGACAGGCCTCTGTTCATAGAGATATGAAGGAACACTTCCCATCGTTGCAGCCTGAGTGTTGACGACCTGGTCCGGCTCGGCGTCAACTACGCTTCCATCGGAGAGCAGTTGCGTCAGGAAGAGTACAGGGCTTAATAACCCGGACGTGGTAACCAGGAACACCTGACCGTCAGGATCCCCGAGTCCGGTAACGACCTTGCATCCAAAGACGATGCAGGTCAGGTTCAGTCCTAGCAATCCTTGGCTGGAGCGAACGATGTACCGGTTGGTGGGGCCAAGAAGGCCGCCGAGCAGTCCTCCCAATAATTGCGCGTTGACCTGTTTGGGCGCTGGCGGCGTAATGGCAAAGCCTGGCTGAACGTAAACCGCGAACATCGACCAGATCAGAACGACGCAAACCCCGGCTTTCGCCTTGCTGTAGTGGTGCGCGAATGGTTCTGAATGATTCATGGATTTCTCCAAGGAACACCTTTCCCGAGCAATTTGTCTTTAGGGGAGGTATTACAACCTTAGGGTATTTGCAGTCTATGTTCGCCGCCCTGACTCTTCGGCCAGTGACTTAGGTAACTTACCGTGGTAATGTTACTTCGCCCTACTTACCTCGACTATTCGCCGTTCGTTTGCGCTCCTGTATTCCAGTAATTGGCAGATACACAGGATTTTTCGCATCCACTGCTACCGCAAGCCTCAAATTGTTCTTTACCTCAAACTGAAGCTGAAACTCTCCATTGTCATTGCTGGACGTGCTCGTTATATTCTTTTGCCCCTCGAGAAGCACCACCGGGACTCCTGCTACTGGCTGACCTGGCTTTGCACTGTCGAGCATCTGCCCAACCAGCGACGCCTGGTCTGAATTGCCCTCAGTGTCAACCCGCATATCCACGTATACCGTTCCGACCCGGTACAGCAGTTGCCGCGCCGAGGCCACTGAGGCCCTCGCTCCTGCCGCGACAGGTTGCGCGAAGCTGTCGAATAGGAGCTCAAGCACGGACATCTTCCGCTCAGCCGCGTGGACCGATCCAAAATGTGCCTTCACCGAACGAACTACCCCGTCTGGAGGCTCATACATCGATTCCTTAGGTCCCATAACTCCGATACGGCCATATAGCGCGGTCAACTCTGCGCATTGTGGGCATCCCGCCAAATGCTGTTGCAAGTCCCGGGAATCAGCAGCGGGAAGTGTTTTTCTTGCGAAATCAGCAATCTGTTCAGGCGCCAAATGCGTCATCAATTCTCCTGGGCAATGCCGATACTGCTGGATTTATGGTTGCTGACAATAGGGGCCGCCGGCTGCTCGAAAAATATAGGCTTCGCAAGATATTTTTTGCGTTAGTCATACTTCCCCATCAGCACGAAGGGCGCCCACTGGTACGGGTGGGGGTATATTTCTCGGATTTCCAGCATCGCCTGCCGGACCGCCTCCGCCTTTCCAGCGCTGTCTTGGAAGCGGCTATAGAAGCGCTTCATGAACTCGGCCGTGCTCTGGTCGTGGACGTCCCAAAGACTCAGCAGCAGTGACCGTGCGCCCGCCTGGAAAAGCCCACGGGCGAGGCCGATGAGTTCATCGCCGGCCACCACTACGTTCAGTCCGGTGGCGCATCCGCTGAGCGTAATCAGATCTGCCGGAAGGCTGAGTTGATATAGATCGTAAAGACTCAAATATGAATTCCCCAACCGGATCGAGGAGAACATCGGGCTGTCCTGGCGAAAATATCCATGCGTCGCGATATGCACCAATCGGCTCTGAGGGCCCACTGTCTTCAGCACGTACTCACTCGCAGCAGCGCCGACGTAGGTCGCGGCTTCCGGCAGCATGCGGGTCAATGCGCGCAGCTCTTCGTCGATGGACGGAGCCTTTTCATCGGGAACGCCCATCAACAAAGCCGGGCCATCCCCGTTCACGCGCTTTGTAGCGCAAAGCGCAAACGTGCTCGCGCTGGGAGCGTAGGAAACCGTGTGGTCGTCGATCAGGTAGCGCTCGCCGTCGAACAGCGCATGAAATGGGACGTAATGGAGAATTCCATGAGGCACGGTCAGAAGATGATTGGACGTGAGGCGGTCCCGCACCGGCGCAATCAGCTCGTCATACAGACTGCGCAAGTGTGCTTTCGTCGATTCGAGCAATGCGTGCTGAAACTCCTGCGCGTATTCCGTGCCGAGTCGGAACTTCGATAATTGGAATTGCAGCAGACGCAGAGTGCTGGCGATGCGCGAAGCCAGCGTGACCGGCAGGATCTCGAGCCGGTCGCGTCCCAGCAAGCAGGCGAGAATGCGATCGCCAGTCTGGAAAAACTCGAGCACAACCGTGTCGGTGCCGATCGTCTCCCGAATCTGTTCAAGCGACACCTTCTCAGAACCGGCAACTCCTGCCTGCGTGGCTTCGGTAACGCTCGCTTCCTGCAATACGCGGATCAGGTCAGTTTCGCGCGCGCGTGCCTGCGATTCGAGCTGCGTAATGTGATCCGCAGAACGAGTCTCAGGACGAAGCTGTTCAAGTTCTATCAGGCTGTAGTACCAATTCAACTCGTCGCGCAGTCCGCGCATGCGTCGCACGAGATCGCTTTGTCCGCTGATATCGGCGGGAATTGCCACGGGCTGCAGCATCTGGTCCATGAGCGTTCGCGATTTGGCTTCTTCGATATAGCCGAATGCCTCTTCGAGCGATGCTCCCGCCGCGACACTCTGCTGCAACGACGCATCGACGAGGAGTTCGTAAACTTCCAGTTTGTTCTTCAAGAACGAGAGCTTCAGTTCCTCGCCATGCAAGTTGCCGCGCAGACCTTCCAGTGCTTCGCGTGATGTCCGAAAACATTGATACGCCTCTTGCTGCTGGCCCGACGCAGCGTGAATCTGTCCCATCAGCAGAAAAGCCTGTTGCTTCAATGCAGGCGCCTGCAGGCTGCCAAGCTTTTCGATGGCAGCTGCGCACTGCTGCCGCGCGCCAGCCAGGTCGTTGGTGCGCTGCGCGACTCGCGCGAGCAGAAGCCGGCACAGCACCGCCTTGCCCGGCAGCAGAGACGAGTCGAAGAAATCGAGCGCCGCTTTGGCGAGTCGCCTCGCTTCGAAATGACGGCCTTCATTGAAAAGCACGAGCGCCTGATAAAGATCGATCAGCGACGGCCAGACTTGGTTCTTCTCCTTCACAAAGAGCCTGCGGGCTTCGGTAAAGAGCTTCATTCCTTGGAAGGCTTGTCCATGTTGACTGAGAGCGATAGCTTCAAACGCCATCGCCTTCGCTGCCTCATAGCCCATCTCGAGCTTCTCGAATTCCTCTCTCGCTTGCTTGCCGAGATCGGCTGCTTCGGTGCTGAGGTTCAGCTCGAGGTAGAGCTCGGACAAATCGAGGTTGCAGAGTCCGTAGTGATACTGATCGCCAACTTCCTTGCACGCGATACGCGTGGAGCGCAGCATTTCGATCGCATGGCTGTATTCGCCGCGCAGGTAGTACAGATAGGCAATGTTGTAGTCGGCCTGCGCGCGCAACAACGGCATGCCATGCTGGTCGCAATATTCGCGCGCGTGCTGGTTGGTTTGCAGCGCCTGAGGAAAATCTCCCAGACTGATAAAGCACGTCGCCAGGTTGCCGAGGACGACCCCAATTCCCTCGCTATTACCCTTCTCGAGAACAACGTGGTAAGCGCGCTGATAGCACGCGAGCGCTTCAGCGAAACGATCTTGCCGGTAATAGATGTTTCCGGTGTTGATGTCGAGGCGCGCCAGACGCAGCTCGTTTCCTTCTGCCTCGAAAATTGTGCGAGCACGATCGGCTGCGCCGAATGCGCGCTCATATTCGCCGCAAAGGAGCAGTGGCTGCAACGATGCACTCAATGTCCGGCCAGCTTCGCTGGAGTCACCCAAAGCATCAAAGATAGCCAGTGCTTGGTCATGCAGTTCGTAAGCTGCTTTATGACGTCCAAGTATGTAGAAGGCATTGGCCTTCGATCGCAGAGCAAGCCCTAAGGCGCGCTGATCCCCAAGTCTTTCAGAAATGGCAATCGCGCCTTCGGCCAGCGCCAAAGCTTCGCGCGTATTGATGCGGATATGGGCCAGCACAGCCTGTGTGAGCTCGGCAACAAGCTCCGGCTTGAGCAGCGACGGATGTCGTTCAAGAAATTCATTGCGCTCCGCCTGCGTGGAAATCGAGCGCAGCTGTTCCACCAGACGCTGGTCGCGTTTGGATGCAACGGCGGCCGTGCTCATTTAAATCCTCTTCGCTGAAGCTCTTTCTTGAGCTTGTCGAGGCAGCGACCACGAATGAATCCGATCGATCCGGTAGCCAGCCCGAGTTCGCGCGCAACCTCGCCGTAGGGGCGGGCGGGTGTCTCGAAGAAGAGCATGCGGATCATTTCGGCGCAACGGTCGGGCAATGCGGCGAGCGCTTCGCGCAGTATCTGCTCCTGGCGCACTTCTTCCGCGATCAGTTCTGCTGACACAGGGACGGCCGGCAGCAACGCGTCCGAGATCTCCTCCTGCGAGTAGCGGTCTTCGCGCTGTAACCATCGTGCGCATTTGTGCAGCGTGACTTGAATCAGCCACTTCGGTAATGCTCGCGGCTCACGCAGGCGTGGCAACTCCGATAGCAGCTCGAGGCAAACCGACTGAAAGATGTCACTGGCAGCGTCCCGCGACAACGCTTGTTTGATCGGAATGGAATAGATCAGGTTCTTGTACTTGTCGATGAGTGCGGACCACGCCTCTTCGCTTCCGCCGACGCACTCGCGCACAAGCCGTTCATCTGTCCAAGGCGATGATGCTTTCAGCGGCGCGAGTTTTGTTGCAGTGGCGCTCATCGGGCCGAAGCTACTCCTTGCGGACGGAAGTAGAGTTCGTCCACGTTCCACAATGCATACGGATCGAGTGTTGCAGGATGGAAATTCACAAGCTGTTTGATCGCGCCTACAAGAACATCAGGTGTCGCTAGAAAGATAAAGGGCATGTTGTCGGCGATGATCTGCTGCACCTCGTCGTAGAGGCGCTTGCGACGCTTGTAGTCGAGCGTGATCATCTGCTCATCCAGTAGATCGTCGATCTTTGCCTCCCATGGCGTCGCTGCCTTGCTCTCGTGCATGTTCCAGAGATGCGTGCCTCCGTTCGACTTCCACACGTTCATGTCGCCGTTCGGGTCGGCATCGCCCCCGCCCAGCCCGAGCAGGCAGGCTTCATAGTCGTTCGTCTGGAAGACGCGATCGATGACCGCACGAAATTCGAGCGGCACCACGTGAACGGTGATTCCGAGTTGCGCGAGATCGTCGGCGATCATGGTAGCCATCTTGAGGCGCTGCGTGTTTGAGGAGCTAGCGACGATTGAGAATTCAATCGGCATGCCCTGAGCGTCGATCAATCGGTCCGCCTTCCAGGAGAATCCTGCGAACTTCAACAGATCTTTCGCCGCGGAGATAGAGGCATCCGGATGCGGCAGCGACTCGTCGATCCAGAGCTTGTTTGCCGGAGTAACGTTGCCCCAGAGCGGCGCGCCATGTCCGCCATAGACGAGGCGCACAATGCCACGCCGGTCGATGGCGGCAGAGACCGCGCGCCGAAAATGCACATCGCGAAACCATTGCTGCTCGCGCGCAATTTGCGGCAGCTTGCCCGCGGGCAAATCGTTCAAGTTGAAGAACAGGAAGTTGTATTCGAGGCTCGGCCCAGCATCGACGAGCTCGTATCCGCGGCTCTCCTGCTCTTTCGCGAGTGCCGCGTAATTGTCGACGGTGAACCGGCTGATGATATTCGTGTCGTGAGATTCGAAGCGCAGAATCTGCGCGTCTTCATTGCCTACAAAGAGGAATGCGAGTTCGTCCACATAAGGCAGGCGGCGATGACTGTGATCGGCCTTCCAATAGTAAGGATTGCGCTCCAGCACAATGCGCTCGCCGGGCGTATACTGCCGCAATCGAAACGGTCCGAGGCCGGCGAAAGCCTCCGGAGCGGTGTTGAGGTTCCACGCCTGAGCGAATGTGCCGTTCTCGTATGCTTTTCGGAGAAGATGCTGCGGCAGGATGGCGACGTCGTCGAAAATCCGCTCGGCGGCGGCATAGGGTTGCGGCAAATCGAAACGGACGGTGTAATCGTCGAGTTTCACGACCGAAAGCGGCTTGCCGCCGATCGTCAACAGATCCCGTTGCGGCGAGTGCACCTTCTCGTCCATGTAAACTTGGAAGGTAAACAGCACATCATCGGCATTGAAAGGCTGACCGTCGGAAAAGCGAATCCCGTGGCGCAGCTTGAGGGTAAAGCTGCGGCCGTCGCGCGACGTCTTCCACGAACCCGCCAGTGCCGGCTCCGTCTTTTGAGTCAGACGATTGATGTGCACCAGGTCGGCCATCATCCGCCCGATGACCTCGCGAGAAGGCGCGTCGGCAGCGAGTACAGGATTGAACGTCTTCGGTTCGGCGCGCTCGCCAACCACCAGCCTGCCTCCGTACTCTCCCGCTTCGGCAGTGCTGACTTGAACCTCTTCGCCACGCTGAAGCGGTTGCGGCGCCGGACCTGACGCACCGAAGGCGGAGAACGCGAATCCGCAGCAAATGATGGCGTAAAGGAGTCTGTTCATCTCACGCATAAGCACGTCCTGAGTGTTTTTCCAGCTTTCCGGCGAGGAGTACATAGCTGAGAGAAACGGAGACTAGCGCCAGGATTGGCGCGGCCATCCACCAGTAAGAAGTCATGATTTGGAATTGTTCAAGAGCCGCCAGCATGTTTCCCCAGCTCGCGAGGGGTTCGCTCATTCCTAATCCAAGAAATGAAAGTGTGGCCTCCGCGACGATGAATTGCGGAATCAGAATGACCGCTTGCGTGAGCACGACGCTGAACGCTTGGGGAGCGACATGCCTTCTGAGGACATACCATTCCGAAGCGCCGAATCCGCGCGCAGCCGAGACGAATGCGCGCTCTTTCGCGCTTGATACCACGCCGCGGACAAGGCGCGCCGGGCGCGCCCAGCCGATCGCACCGATGACAGCGGAGACAAGAAGAAATGTCTGCTGCGAGCTGATGTGAAGCGGCAAAAAAGCGCGCAGGCCTAGCAGCAGATAAAGCCAGGGCAGCGCCATCGCAAGTTCGGCGAAGCGCATGATGGCATCGTCGGCCCAGCCGCCAACAAATCCGGCAAGCGTTCCGAGCAGCGTGCCAATTCCGATCGAGAGAAGCGTCGCGACCAGAGCTGCGGCAAGGGAGACGCGTCCGCCGAAGAGAACACGGGAAAAGAGATCGCGACCTAAGCCATCGGTGCCGAAGAAGAAGACGTCGCCACCTTCCGTTCCAAAAAGGTGAACCTGATTGCCTTTGTGGAAGAACAGTTGTAGCGGATATGGCGTGGAGCGATCTTCTACATACTGAAATCCGTCTCCATCTTTCGCGATCCATTCATAAACGAATGGACGAAAATGAAACCCTCCGCTCGCATCGACAAAGTGCAGAGGAGTTGGCGGAGCATAAGCAAGACGGCGATGCTGCTCGGTCGCGGGATACGGGGCGAAGAACCCCGCGAACAGCAAACAGCAGTGAATGAGCATGAAGGCGCCGATGCCGATCTTCTTCATCTGCCCTCCGCGCGGATACGAGGGTCCGAGGCATACAACAACATGTCAGCCACGAAATTGCCGCTCACCAGGAACAGAGAAGAGAGCAACACAACGCCGACAACGACGAAGAAGTCGCGGTCGTAAATGGCAGTAAGGAACAGCGGACCCACGCCGGGCCACCCGGTAATCACTTCGACCAGCAGCGAGCCGCTAATAAGCGTCGCCAGTGAAAACCCAAACAATGTGACGAGAGGATTCGCCGCGGCCGGCAAGGCATGACGCAGAAGCACGCGCCACTGAGGAATTCCGTGTCCGCGAGCCGCGCTGATGAACGGCGCATCCAGCGCCTCCATCATGCTCCCTCGAATGTGCCGGAAGAGGACAGGCACTGCGGCAAGAGCGAGAACCAAAGCAGGAATAATGAGATGGCGGGCGATATCTGCCGCCTTGGCTCCGGCTCCAGAGTCAGCCGAGTCGAGCGACATCATTCCGCCTGCAGGCAATAACTGCGTTCGCACAGCCAGCAGCAGGAACAACAGCGCGAGCACCAATTCCGGCGTACCGAGCAGGGCCGTAGAGAAGGCTGTGGCGATGCGGTCCAACCGTCTGTGCCGGCGGCACGCGCTCCAAATTCCCAGAGGCAGCGCAAGTGTCCACGCGAGAACCATTCCGCTGGTCCCGAGCAAGAGCGTATTGCGGATTCTATATTTGAGAAGCGTGCTCACCGGCAGGTTGTAGCCGAACGAGTATCCGAAGTCTCCTCGCATCAGAGACTTCATCCAACGTCCGTAGCGAATCACCAGCGGCTGATCGATTCCATACTGCGCACGCAAACCGGCAATGGTTTGCGCCGAGATTTGCGGGTTGAGTTTCATCTCGTCGAAGTAGCTGCCGGGCGCGAGCAGCGACATGCCGAATGAAAACACAGATACCGCCGCGAGCAACAGCACGCAATGCAGCAGCCTTCGTTCGATGTAGCGCCGAAGATTCAATGTGCACCCACGATAGAAAATTGCGACTGCTCGGCGGGAGCATCCAGTAAATCGAGCGTCGCCGGATGCTTTGGATTACTGAACAACTCTGAAGTTCGGCGATGTCCGCTTCTTCCGCCGCTCCTGGGGCGAGCGAA
>CAZLIE010000036.1:0-31531 GCA_964559345.1 uncultured Terriglobales bacterium | reverse complement strand
GCACGATCACGCGAATTCCGGGATATTTCGCGCGCACATTGTCCACGTGCTCGGGCAGAAAGCGCTGGTGAACCGAGCAGTGTCCCTTCCACAAAATTACTTTTGCGGCACGCAAACGTTCCGGAGTGCTGCCGCCATTAATCATGTAAGGGTCCCAAACCACCATTTCTGACATGGGAATGCCCATCGCGAACGCAGTATTGCGGCCGAGATGCTGGTCGGGAAGAAATAAAATCCGAGGAGTTTTGGCGAATGCCCAGCGGAATGCGTTGCCGGCGTTGGACGAAGTGCAGACCAGACCTGATCGCTCGCCGCAAAAAGCTTTGATGGCGGCGGTCGAATTCATGTACGTAAGCGGCGTAATACCGCGACCTTCATCGACGATTCCCAGCCGCTCGAGCTGTTCCCAGCAATGTTCTACCTGTCCAATCTCGGCCATATCGGCCATCGAACAGCCAGCATTGAGGTCGGGAAGCACGACTTGCTGTTCCGATCGCGCGAGAATATCGGCACTTTCTGCCATGAAATGCACGCCGCAGAAGACGATGTAGCGGCCGTCTGCACGCGCTGAGATCTGCGAAAGCTTGTAGGAGTCGCCGGTGTAATCGGCAAATTTGATCACTTCATCGCGCTGATAATGGTGTCCGAGGATGATGCAATCGCGTCCCAGCTCGCGGCGGGCGTCCGCAATGCGTTCATCCATGGTGTGATCGGGAAGAACGAGATAGTTTTCGAGCGAGCACGAGGCTCTTTCGGCGGTAATCATCACTGTTTTCCGGCCTTCAGTCTCGACACAAGCGCACTGGATTTGGTTCAAATCCAGATACAAACTCGCTCGAAACGGGGATGTTGAAAGCATCCGCCGGCTCCAGTAGATCCACTACGCTGGTTGACGCCCGATCTACGGGGTTGTTGAAGCCGACATTTGTTCGATGTCTCAGACGCCCGAAAGATGCAAATGGGGAGTTAAGTGCCTGAGACACAGGCATTTTGGCACTTTCGGCGGCATTCATGCAACTGAAATGGCCGGAAAATGGCGACTTAAGCGCCACTGTTCGCGTGGAGATTTGTAAATCCTTGGATTTGATAAGGTCATCCGTGCAGTTTTTTGACTCCGGCCGCTGGCTGAGTCGAAAATCGCATCACCTTTTGACCTAATTACACACGCCCGCTCGATGGCCAAATCGGCGAAAAACCCGCGGCTTACCTTCTTTCTCGGCAAAGGCGGTGTCGGCAAGACGACCGTGAGCACGGCCTATGCGCTGCATGCGGCGGCGAAACGCGGCCAGAACGTGGTCCTGATCTCAACCGATCCGGCGCATTCGCTGGCCGATGTGCTCGATATGAAGCCCAAACCCGGCTTGCAGACCGTCAGATTAACTGGAAAGGGTAGAATTTCCGTCTGGCAAGTGGACGCAGGCCAGCGTTTTCAAGAGTTTCTTGACACCTATCGCGAGCCAATCACGAAGTTAGTTGAGTCCGGAACGTTCCTTTCACGGTCGGAAATCGAGTCTTTTCTGGCCACAACACTGCCTGGACTGGCGGAAATCAGTGCGCTTTTGACGATTTCTGACCTCCTGGACGGCAAAAAGTACGACGAAATCGTGGTCGATACGGCACCGATCGGACACACTTTGCAGCTCTTTCGCATCCCCACGCAGCTCGCCCGGTTTCTCGAATTCCTCGAATTGTCGTCGCAACGCGACCAGGTTCTGGCGCAACACTTCGGCGGAAACGCCGCCGCGGCGCGTCCGCCCGTGCTGGACGAATGGGAATCAGTGCTCAGTTCTCTCCGCTCCACGCTCGCCAGCAAGCAATCGAAGCTGGTGATGGTGACCAGCGCTGAGCGATTTTCGCTCGAAGAGGCATCGCGAACGGCACGAATGCTGGAGGAAGACGCGCGCGCGAATATCGCGGAGGTCGTGATCAATCGAGTAGTCACGAATCCGGGACGGTGCAAACGATGTCAGACGCGCGCCAAGCTCTATGATGCTGCGCTCGATTTTGTAGAGGCGCGATTTCCGCGAGCGGATATTCGCGCAGGAGAAGATCCCGGAGTGCCGATCCTGGGCGCGAAAAACCTGCTCGAGTTCGGCCGCCACGTCTTCGAAGACAAGCCGCTGCGCGTGAAGGAAATGTCCGTCGCGCACCACTCATCGAAGAAAAATGCAGTCAAGTTTGCCCGAACGCAGTGGCCGGTCACGCAAACGCAACTCACATTCACGCTGGGCAAGGGCGGAGTGGGCAAAACCACGATTTCGGGCGGTCTGGCTTACGTCCGCAGGCAGCGGAAGAAAGCGGAAAATCTGCTGATCTGCTCCACCGATCCAGCGCCTTCACTCGACGATTTGTTTGAACAGGAGGTCGGTCCGACTCCGAAAGTAGTGCTCCGCGACAAACGTTTCCAGGCTGTGGAAGTCGATTCAACCGCCGAATATCTGGCGTGGAGCAACAAAGTTAAGCGAATCATCTCGCAGTCCCTCCAGGCCGAGCAGGACGGAGTGCACGTGGAGCTGTCGTTTGAGCACGAGATGATTTCCGCATTGCTCGACATTGTGCCTCCGGGCGTGGACGAAATCTTCGCCATCTTCAAACTGTTCGACTTCATCGCGGCAGGGAAGCAGGCGCTGGTCATCGATATGGCGCCAACAGGACACGCGCTCGAGTTGCTGCGCACGCCGGAAAGGCTGGTCGTATGGACGCGGCTGCTATTGAAAAGCCTATCTGCGCACCGTAGACTGCCGCTGGCGCAGGAACTGGCGGTGGAAGTCGCATCCATTTCGCAGCGCGCGCGTGAGCTTGCCGATCTGCTGAAAGATCGGAAAATGGCGAGCGTCTTCGTCGTGATGTTGCCGGAACCGCTGCCCGACCGTCAGACCGGGCGCTTGCTGGATAGCCTGAATGAACTCGGCCTCGAACCGTCCGCAGTGTTCGTCAATCGGATTCTGCCGACGAAGCTGGCCGAACGATGTTCGCCCTGCCGAGGTACGATGGAGTGGCAGCGCGCAACCCTGGCACGCCTCGATCCGGAATCGCGGACCTATTTCGCGGTTCCAGAATTTGGAAATCAGATCTCAGGGGCAGCCGGACTGAAACGCCTGACGCATACACTGTGGCAAATCGAGTAAAACAGACCGTCAATAACGACTCTGGGAACCTGCTCTATCTCTACGGCATCAGCAGCAGTGCGCCGAAAATCAAAGTGTCCGGCTCGATCGACGTTGTGTCCGCAGTCGAACACATGGAAGACTCCGGTCTGGTTGCCTGGTTCAGCCGCGTTTCGCCCGACGAATTTGGCGAGAGACTCGCCGCAAATATGGAAAACCTGGAGTGGCTCTCCGGAGTGAGCGTTCGCCACCAGCGCGTGGTCGCCCAAATCGCCGACGCAGTCACGCTGCTTCCGGCGAGATTCGGGACGGTATTCGCCAGCGAAGACTCGCTATCCAAGCACATTCGCGAGCGACGAGCCGAACTTTCCGAAACACTTAAGCGCATCGAGGGAACCGAGGAATGGGGAATCAAGCTGTTTCTGAACGCTTCCCCGGCAGCCTCCCCGATCGAAGTGGCCTCCGGGCGCGATTACCTGCGCGCCAAAGCGTCAATGGTGCAGGTAAAGAGACGCAACGAACTTGATCCCGATGTAGTGGAGTTTGCGCGCGAACTGCAAAGCATCGCAGCAGATTCTGCCCCGGCGGGCAAAGTGAGCTCAGGCCAGAACAATCTGGAATGGCAGGCATCGTTCCTGCTGCGCAAAAAAGACAAAAAAAAGTGGGACCAGATCCTCAAGAAATATGCCACTCGCTGGGCCGATCGGCGAGAAATTCAATGCACCGGTCCCTGGCCGCCCTATTCGTTTGTGTAGCTTGACTCTTCTCAATTAATTACTAGTGCAGCGATGATGTGGGTTGAACGGTTCGATCTTGGTTCAAATCATGCAAATTAAGGATTTCCTCTTGAACGTTGCTCCGGAGCAGCCTGTTTTGGCTCAGATTCGATCCGCTGCGAAACAGAAGGGGAAGTCGAAACTTTTATTGAAGGAGATCAATCGAGAAATCCGCGCTTACAGAAAGCAAAAGAAATCGACCGATACCACCTCCCGGGTGGTTCTTGACGAGGTCCACGGAGACGCCCGGTAGAGGTATCTCCTAAGCTCATGAAACATATATGCTTATGTCTGCCAGGTTCTTCTGCGACTTTTGCTTACATTTCCGCGTATTTAGAGTCAAATGTATCTAGCAGCTAGTCACGTGGTGGAGTGGACTCTTCGCGAGAACGTTGAGATCGCCCGTGGTCTCCGTCGCCGAGATCCCGAACTGCTCGACCGCCTGATTGAGCGATTTCAGCATCGGCTGCTGCGATATCTAGTATTCCTCACCGGCAATCGCGAGCTCGCCGAAGACATTTTCCAGGAAACCTGGATCCGCGTGATGGAACGCGGCGCCCAGTACAACGGAAAATCTAAGTTCGATACCTGGCTGTTTGCGATTGCGCGCCACCTCGTGATTGACTGGTCACGCAAGAAGACTCCCACCAGCCTCGAAGCCCTTCAGGAACAATACGGAAACGAGAACGCGTTCGATGTAGCGTCAACCGGACCATCGCCATTTGACGCGGTAAACTCACGCGAAAATCGCGAGAGCATGCAGGCCGCGCTGGAGCAATTAGATGCGCTGCATCGCGAGGTGCTGGTTCTCCGTTTTCATGAAGAACTCTCTTTAGAAGAGATTGCGACGGTAACGAACTCTCCACTATCGACTGTAAAATCGCGCCTCTATCGCGGACTCGCCGCGCTGAAGCCGGCATTTTCGGAGACGCAGCAATGAGCCGCTTCGTCAACGATCATGAGCGGGCTTTTGAGCTGACATGCATGTTGTTTGGCGGCGCAATCAGCCAGTCTGACCAGAAGTGGCTGGATCTTCACCTTGCAAGCTGCCGGCAGTGTGTTTTGCAGATGGAGCAGATGCAGCGAACCGTAGCGTCGCTCAAAACAGTTTCGATCAGCGCCAATAGCGACCTGGTGCAGAGTACGCAACGGCGAGTGCGTGGCCTGTGCGTCGCGAGCAACGCGCGAGGACAGCGGCTGCGTCCAATCTGGGCGGCGTCGGCTGTGGCCTCGGCGTTGATGGCCGTTGGCACACCTTATCTTTGGCAGTCGTTCGATCTCGCGGGACACTGGCTGCAGGTACCCGATCTGCTGTGGCAGATGGGATTTCTGGTAGCGTGGTTCACGCCGGCGATGACGGCCGCCGCGCTGGCAGTTTGGTTTCGTCCACAATTGACCCGCACCACGCGCACGCGACTGATCCGCGCGACCGCGTGAATAAATTCAGCAGGATGGATTCCATGAGCCTCGAAGAGCAGAAGCCCCAGATCAGCGAAGAAATCCGCCTGGTCCCGATGTGGTCGATCGCTCTCGCCGTAGTCGTGTTTACCGCGATTCAAGCAGTGGTCCATCTCTATCTCGGGCAGCACCAGCACAACCTGCCCCCGCGCGGCTTCCGCATCTTCTGGAGCGTGGCGTGGGGAACGGTGCTCGCCGTCTTCACGCTGATGGTCGGATACGTCACTCGCGACGCTCGACGTCGTGGCATGAACGTTGGCCTGTGGACGCTACTGGTGATCTTTATGCCCGGCGCGATTGGGCTGGTTCTTTATTTTCTGCTGCGGCAGCCGCTGATTTCGGCGTGTCCGCAATGCTCGGCGAGTATCGCTCCGGGAATGAATTTCTGTTCGCAATGCCGCTTCCAACTCGCTCCCACCTGTCGGCAATGCCAGCGCGCGGTTCGCATCACCGACGTATATTGCGGCAACTGCGGCGAAAACCTGACCACCAGCAATCTGTACGATAGCCATCTGCAAGCGTAACCATCTGACGCAAGCTGACGCGCCGCCACCACCACCCAACCTTGAAAGACTTCTCTGGGCATCCATATACTCTCCTTAGCCGATAGATGTCGATCTCTACCATCATCGTTGACGACGAGCAGCTCTCTCGTGAGGAGCTGAGTTTTCTTCTCAAATCGGTCGCAGATGTTGAAGTAGTGGCGCAGGGAAGCAACGGCGTCGAAGCCATTCAGTTGATTCGGGAGCACAATCCGCAGCTCGTTTTTCTCGACGTCCAGATGCCTGGGCTCGACGGTTTCGGCGTGCTCAAGAAGCTGGTGGACAAGAAACATCCATTGCCACAGATCGTTTTTGCCACTGCCTTCGACCAGTACGCGGTCCGCGCCTTCGAAGTGAATGCGGTCGATTATCTGCTGAAGCCCTTTGATAAGAATCGAGTCGCTCAATCGGTGGAGAAGGCGCGGCGAAAGATTTCGGAAGCGCCAAGTCCGACGCAGCGAATCGAGTCGCTAATCAATCTGCTCGAACAGCAGCAGAAGCCGCATCAGCAGAAGGTGCTGTTGCGCTCCGCGGGCCGGCTGATTCTCGTGGACCAGAAGGATATCTGCTACGCCGCGATAGACGAAGGCGTGATCACGGTCGCGACTTCCGCCATGGAGGGCCACTCCAACTGCCGCACGCTCGAAGAGCTGCTCGAGAGTCTCGATTCGAACCTCTTCTGGCGCGCGCACCGCTCTCACGTGGTGAACATCAATCACATAAAGGAAGTGCTGCCCTGGTTCAAGAGCTCGTATCAGCTCCGCATGGCCGACAGAAAACACACCGAGCTGCCCGTAAGCCGCGCGCAGACACGGCGCCTGCGAGAGTTGTTCGGACTATAAGCGTTTCGGACGGCGATCAAATATCGACAATAGCGTCGCGTGACTTGCTGCCTTCCGGCAGAAGCGTGCGGATTGCCTGGTCGAGCGTTGCCAGTTTTCCGCGACGATGAATTGCCAAGCCCAGAAGGTAGGCGTCGGACACCTGTCGATGTCCAATAATTCCCTGAACAAAAGGTGACACAGCAGTCCTGTACTCGATGTCTGCCGGCCAGAACCGATGAGCAGCATGTTTGACATTCGCTGACAGGAGTTCCTCCGCCTGGTGGGGACTCACAGCATCACGGGAAAACGCGGGATTAGAAATGATCCTTACGAAAGCAGTCTGAGTGAATGGGCATGTCGCCCAACCGCTCTTGTGGTTTGCTCGAAACCAGGCTCGCACGCGTGAGTGCGACTCATGAGCTGGCCACATAAGGGCGACTAACACGTTGACGTCCAGCAGGTGGACGGACACTACAGGTCATTCTCCAATTCCCTTACCCGACTGGCAGTGATTCTGGGCGAATCGTCCGGCAAGTCGAAAACCTGCAAACCATCCACCTCCCGAGTTGGACAGCGATGAGCGGCGCCCCGCCGAACAAGTTCGGAGACTGCTTTGCCTAGACCAACAGAGCGTGTCTCAGCATATTGCTTCACCATTGCGAATGCGTCATCATCTAGGGAGATCGTTGTTCTCATGCGGAATATGATGCATTAACGCATCTATGATGTCAATAGTAGAGTATGCGCATCATGTCATCCGCATTGATGCTTCCGCTTTCATGGCACGATTCGAACCGTTACAACGTGGGCCGACGGAATCTTGAATGAAGTGCAATTCGGGCTGCCCAGCCGCACCGCGGCGTTCCCGTATAATTCTAGGCAGCGCCCCTATGAAGGCTTACGTTTACGTCACTCTCAAAACCACTGTTCTCGATCCTCAGGGAAAAACCATTCAGGGTGCACTACGCAAGATGAATTACCGAGGCGTGGAGGACGTGCGGCAAGGCAAATATTTCGTCCTCACGCTGGAGCAAAATCTGGAGAAGGACAAGGCCAAAGCCGAAATTGAACGGATCGCGCGAGAGGTACTGACGAACCCCGTCATTGAGGAGTTTTCCTACAAACTGGAAGAGTAGCTTTCGTCTCTCCACCCCCGGAGAGCGTAGCAATTTATCGCCGCCGGAGAGGAAAAAGTAAGGTAAGCTCCTGTCCAGCGACACGCATCAGATTCATTTAGCTGTCACGCCCCCGCGCCAGCCCCAGAAGGTAAATAGTATGTGCGGCATCGTCGGATATGTAGGTCAGAAGCGCGTTGTTCCCGTCATCATTGAAGGGCTGCGCAAGCTTGAATATCGCGGATACGATTCGGCGGGCATCGCGGTGTCGGGGAACGGGGAAGGACTGCAGATCCGGCGCGCGGAAGGCAAGCTGCGCAATCTCGAAGAGGCCATCCGCCAAAGGCCGCTCGACGGCAGCTACGGCATCGGACACACCCGTTGGGCCACACACGGACGCCCGACAGAGGAAAACGCACATCCGCATCGCGACTGCACCGGCAAAATCGTCGTCGTACACAACGGCATCGTCGAGAACTATCTCTCACTGAAAAAGCGGCTGATTGAAGACGGACACAAGTTTTCTACCGAGACCGACACTGAAGTCATCGCGCATCTGATTGAAGTCGCGCTGAAGAGCGGAAACGGAACGCGTTCCAGTCTCGAAGAGGCAGTTCGCAAAACCGTAAAGCAACTCACGGGAGTGTTCGCCCTGGTCGTCATCAGCAGTGATGATCCGAACAAGATTGTCGCTGCTCGCAATGGACCACCGGCCGTCGTCGGTCTGGGGCAAAACGAGTACTTCGTCGCCTCCGACATTCCGGCGATCCTCCACCATACTCGCGATTTGTTTTTTCTCGCCGACGGCGATCTCGCCATCATCACCACCTCAGGGGTACAGCTCACTGATTTTGACGGCGAGCCAGTCGAGCGACAGGTACAGCGGGTCACCTGGGACCCGATCATGGCGGAGAAGGGCGGCTTCAAGCACTTCATGCTCAAGGAAATCTACGAGCAGCCGCGCGCCGTCCGCGACACCACATTGGGCCGAATCTCACAGGATTCTGGAAAGATTTTTCTCGAAGAGATGGACGTCACCGAGACTGAGCTGCGCGCGATCAAAAAGGTGAACATCGCCGCGTGCGGCACCAGTTGGCACGCCGGACTCGCTGGCAAGTTTATGATCGAGCGCCTGGCGCGTGTTCCTGTCGAGGTGGATTACGCGAGCGAATATCGTTACCGCGATCCGATTACCGGCCCCGATGCGCTGACGTTGCTCATCACGCAATCCGGTGAGACCGCGGACACCATCGCTGCACAGCGCGAGTCGAAGGCCAAAGGATCGAAGACGCTTGCCATCTGCAACGTGGTCGGCGCGATGATCGCGCGCGAGGCTTCGGGAACGATCTACACCCATGCCGGCCCGGAGATTGGCGTGGCCTCGACCAAGGCCTTCACCGCGCAGCTCACGGCTCTGTTCCTGTTTTCACTCTTTCTGGCGCAGAAGCGCAGCGCTCTGACGGATCAGCAATCGAAGAAGCTGGTGCAGGAACTGACGCGATTGCCGGGGAAGATCGAGTCGATCCTCAATCACGATGAGGTGTGTGAAGGCTTGGCCAAACAGTATCAGAAGGTCCAGGATTTTCTATTTCTTGGAAGAGGCATTCATTATCCCATCGCTCTCGAAGGCGCGCTCAAGCTGAAAGAGATTAGCTACATTCATGCCGAGGGCTATCCCGCAGGCGAGATGAAGCATGGACCGAACGCCCTCATCGACGAAAACCTGCCTGTCGTAGTGCTCGCTACCCGGGATCCTGGCGATGCCGACTCGGTGCTGCGCTACGAGAAGACGATGTCCAACATCAAGGAAGTCACGGCACGGTCGGGTAAAGTGATCGCGATCGCCACTGAGGGCGACAACGAGATCCACGAATCCGCCGATCACGTGCTGTTTGTGCCTCAAGCTCCAGAGTTGCTGTTGCCCATTCTGGAAGTCGTGCCCCTGCAATTGCTCGCCTACCATATTGCCGTCCGACGCGGATGCGACGTGGATCAGCCCAGGAACCTAGCGAAATCGGTGACGGTCGAGTAGAAGCGGCCCTCGGCCCTCGGCTGTCAGTATTCGGCCCATAGTCAGCCACATAGATTTCGCGTCCTTTCAGTGCAGTCAAATTGGTGCAACGATCGTGGCCCTCTCTTCGCTGCTGGCTGGCCGAACGCCGACAGCCGATCGTCGAGAGCCTCTTCTCCAGGGATGCCTCGCTTCCAAACTAATTAATTAGTTACTTTTTGCGACCTCGCGCGTCTATATAGCTAACGAGCTATGCCGCCGAGACAATCAGAGACCCTGACCGAAGCTGAATTGCGAGTAATGGACGCCCTGTGGACCAAGGGGTCCGCGACCGTCCAGCAGGTACTCGACTCGCTTCCAGGGCAGTTGGCCTACAACTCGGTCCTGACGACCATCCGCGTTCTCGAGCGCAAAGGGTATGTGAAGCATAAGAAGGATGGGCGGGCGCACATCTACATACCCGTGGTCGCTCGCGATGAGGCCAGCCGGTCGGCGGTGCGTCAGTTGGTCACTCGTTTTTTCCGGAACTCACACGAACTTCTCGTCGTGAACCTGCTCGAAGACGAACGCATCGACGCCGACGAACTCAAACGCCTGCGGCAATTAATAGAGGAGAGCCGATCGAAATGAAGATCGCTCTGGATCTCTACTCGGTGTCGCAAGTCGCAATGGAACGCATGTTCAACGGTGGCGCCATTGGACTGGTGGTTGCTTTTGTGGCAATGCTCCTCACAAAGATTCTTGGCCGTAAGAGCGCCGGCACCAGGTTTGCAATAGCTTTTGCTACGCTGCTGGGGATTGCTGGCCTGAGCTTTATCACCATTTCTGGTACAAGCGAGAGCGTATCGCACGCGATCCACCCCGAGGTGACGCTCCCAACTTCGTGGGCTGCGTATCTCTTTGTGCTGTGGCTGGCAGGCGTCGTCTTCGGCCTGGTTAGAATCGGCGTCGGACTGCGGGAAGTCTCGCGGTTACGACGACGTTCCCAGCCGATCGAGATTAGTTCTCTCGATCCCATTCTCCAAAAGACCCTGAACCAGTTTTCCAAGAATCGGAGTGTCAGCATCCGTGTCTCCGATGAGCTTCGTGTTCCCACTGCGATCGGATTCTTGAGGCCTGCTGTCCTACTTCCTGCCTGGGCTGTACAGGATCTTTCAGCCACCGAGCTGAACGCGGTGCTCACTCATGAGATCGCTCATTTGCGGCGTTGGGACGATTGGACCAAGCTCGCTGAAAAGCTGATCGCCGCCGTGCTCTTCTTTCATCCTGCTGTGTGGTGGATTCAGGCGCGGCTTAGCCTCGAGCGAGAGATCGCCTGTGACGATCTCGTTCTTTCCAGTTCGAGCGACGCTCGTAGTTATGCCGAGTGTCTGGTTTCAGTCGCGGAGCGCAGCCGAATGCGGACCGGGTTGGCGCTCGCGCTGGCCGCGATCAGCAGAGTGCGCCAGACGTCGATTCGCATCGCGCAAATTCTCGATTCGAACCGGCCACATACTGCTACCACTCGAGCGTGGAAACCGGCCGTCATCGTGACCGTGCTGTCCGCCGCAACCCTAGCCAGCGCGCCACGTATTCCGAAGCTGGTCAGCTTCCATGATGATGTTCCGGCGACTCGCTCCGCTGCCGTCAGAATGATTCCGGCCGTGTACACGCGCGAAACAGGCCCGCGGCTAGTCCCGGCAAGATTTGTGTTAAAGGCGCATCCCGAATCCTCGACTCCAATCGCCCAACAATCGCCGAGGCGCCCGCGCAAAATCGACCGCGCTCATGTTGTGCTCACGAATGCAAGAACGCACTCTCAGCAGCAACCGCGAACCGTGCGCGCCAGCTTTACAGAACAGTCGGCGCAACCGGCACCCGTGTTGGTCGTATTCGAGAGCCAGCAGTTTGATAGTTCAGGTTCATCGCGACTGACGATCTGCGTCTGGAAGTTTGTTCCATCGCAGACCAGCCCAACCGCAAGTGGAGGGATCGCGAGCAAGTCGATCTAAAAAATTTTAACAATGTCAACTAAACAATTAGTTGATAGCAATTCTGAGGAGAAGCAACAAATGAAAATGTCGATAGCAAGTTGGAAATCGGCCCTGACCAGGCGAATCGTGGCTCCTGTAGTCGCGTTTGCGCTGGTGGGATCGTTTGCAACTTATGAATTCGCAAAACCGGAGTTGGCTCGGGCGGCAACGCTTGCGCCGAGCGCGGCTCCACTCGACGACAACAGCGTAAGCGCCCTGCTGGCGTACGACCATGCCATGGAGACGCTCGCGTCGCGGGTAACACCTGCGGTGGTCAACGTCACCGTTACCTCGAAGACAAAATTCAATCTCGCTGACCAGGGACAGACAGGAGACGGTCAGGACTTTGGTCCGTTCGAACGTTTCTTCGGCGTTCCTATGCAACCGATGCAGCCCCAGAACCGCGTGGTGCATGGCCTGGGAAGCGGAGTGATCATCTCTCCGGATGGATACATCGTGACCAACAATCACGTGATCGATGGAGCCATGGACATTCGAGTCACCATGAGTGACAAGCGGATGTTCCCGGCCAAATTGATCGGCGCCGATCCGCTCACGGACCTCGCGGTGATCAAGATCAAAGGATCGGATTTTCCCAGCGTGCCGCTTGGCGATTCAACCAAACTGCATCCGGGACAGACCGTGCTGGCATTCGGCAATCCGCTCGGCTTCCGTTTCACCGTCACACGTGGCATTGTTAGCGCGCTGAACCGTGCGAATCCAGACTCCAATGATCCGCGCAAGCCGGGTGAATTCATCCAGACTGATGCGGCCATCAATCAGGGCAACTCCGGTGGACCGCTGGTCGATGCTCGCGGAGAAGTGATCGGCATCAACACATTCCTGATCTCGCAGACCGGCGGGTTCTCCGGCATGGGATTCGCAATTCCAACTCAGATTGTGAAGCCCACCGTGGACGAACTAGTACGCTCCGGAAAAGTACATCATTCGTACATGGGGGTTGGCATCAGCGATGTGACGCCGGAGAACTCCAAGTTCTTCAACCTGACCAAAGCGAATGGAGCGGTGGTTACGCAAGTGGAACCGAACTCGCCCGGAGCACGCGCCGGACTTAAAGTCGGCGACGTGATCACACAACTCAACGGCCACGATGTCAGCGATGCCGGACAGCTTCAGGTAGAAGTTGGTCAGCGGCAACCTGGCACGACCGTCAAGCTCGGAGTGATGCGTGACGGTATGAGCATCACGGTTCCGGTCACCGTCGAAGAGTTGGGCAAGCGCAACAAGGATGGCGAAGAGACTGCCAGCAATCCTGAGGGAAAAGCTCGCTGGGGACTCGGACTCGCCGATCTTACTCCGGACGTGCGTGAGCAACTGCAGGCGCCCAGCAATCTCAAGGGAGCAGTGGTTGAGCGTGTGCAACCCGGCAGCTCGGCGGACAATGCCGGCCTCGAGAGTGGCGCAGTTATCCTGCAGGTAAACCATCAGCCAGTGCAGTCGGCAGCCGATGTGAAGGCCGCACTGGCGAAGGTTCCTGCCGGACAAGACGCACTCGTCCTGGTATGGGCCAACGGCGGCAACAGCTTCCGCGTTCTGCACGCGCAGAACGAAGGCTAGCCCGCAAACAAACTTTTTCCTTGTGTGGGAGACGCAGCAGGCTTGCGTCTCCTTTTTTTGCCGCTAATCAGATCGGATCAAGAAAGCAGCATGAATCTGCATGCACATCTGCACGCGGACGCCCCGCCCGGGTGGTTTGACTTTCGGTTTTCTGTCTTCGCGGAACGCAAGATTGACTGGCCCTGGGAGTCTTCAGTGTTTGGGCTGAGGTCGCCCCTGTACAAGTGTTGCAGAATTCCCGGGACATTCCCCAGCTCTCCTTGCACCGCATCCGCAGTGATGGAATCGACTTCCAGCCACATCCACTCAACATCGTTCCCCTCGCGGAACCGTGCTTCCACGAAAAAACGCTGGTCCTTACTGGCTTGCGAAGAGGCGTTTGTAAACTCGGGCCAACGGCGGCGAGCCTCTTGCGCTACGGCCTCGAGACGTGGGTCATCTTCCTTCCTGAAGATGACCGGATCGTCGTCCTAATCGTTTAGTCGCTCAAAGGCATCTTCCGAGCTCAGAGTGGACTTTGTGCTCTCATCTACGGGCACTAACTTTCCGAGTTCAGGGATATAAATTGCAAGACAGTCGTCATTCAGCACCTCCGCAGCTACTCGCAGCATGTGTTTATACAGCTTCGTTTTCGTTGCGTGGGGACCTTCCCGGTGTATGGAACCGATCGACCACCATGCCCTATGTTTTTGAATTGCCCGCCGGGCGCGTACATCCCGAGTATTGACAAGTGCCTGCTCGACATCATCGACGTAGATACGGGAAAAGGTGTTGACGACGAAAGTGTCGTCATCCATTCTATGGAAGCTGGTTAGATTGCCAGATACCATTCGCTCTTTGCGAGAGCTCTCAAGCTCACGACCCAGCGCCTTCGCCACAACAGCGTTCAGCTGTTCCTCCGGCAGGTGCATGGCTGTTTTCAGGAAAAACACAACAAAAAGCGGCCTCTCCTTGTCCGTACGCCTACTGCCGACCAGTGCCCTTTAGTTTCTCGATCAGATTCATAACCATCACTCCAGCGGTTCTGCGACTCTACGTGAATGTTCCTTCTTCGCCACAGTCACTTGGCTAATGTTCAAGCGAAAGCTGACCGCCGAATGCCGAACGGAGCACTTTCTGTGTCTCTGACCATCCCTGAAGCGTCCAATCAGTAATGCTCTCTTACAAGTCTCAAGATAAAAACATTGATGTTGTTGTCTATGAACCGCGGCGATCGGGGACATTTCCCGCGCTGCTGGTGATCCATGGTTCTTCTGGTCCGGTCAGTTCGTTCGTGGGTGACTACGCGCAACAACTCGCGAACATGGGGTTCGTCGTTTTTTTCGTTCACTACTTCGACGCCACAGCAACGACTTGGGCATCGCTCTCCAGCATCAAGACACATTTCATGACTTGGTTGATCACGATCGCCGATGCGGTGAGCTTTGCGGAACGGCATCCCAAGGTGGATTCGAAACGCATTGGCCTGCTTGGCGTCTCGCTCGGAGGATTTCTGTCGCTCTCACTGGCCGCGCAGGACGCGCGGGTGTCGGCGGTCGCCAGCCTCATGGGAGGGATGCCGCCGGAGATCATCGCCGAAACACACCGCATGCCTTCCACGCTTCTGCTGCATGGCGATGCCGATCCGGTAGTTCCGGTGAGCGAAGCGTACGCAGTCGAGGCGATGCTAAAGCGCTTAGGAACGAAATATGAAATGAAAGTCTATCCCGGGCAGGGACACAGCTTCCGCGGCACCTCCCAAATCGACGCGCTCAGCGCACGCTGCGCTTCCTGACTAAACATTTGAAGCAGGAAAATGCATCGTTTGAATTGGGACAGATGCTGTGGAGCCTGAGGTAGAAAACATAAGGCTTTCGGCGCTCGGCTGTCGGCGTTCGGCCCCTAAACAACATCGATAGTGATCAACCGTGCACGGACCTGAGAAAGCGGTGCCCAAAAAGTCGTGGGCTTGTTGATGCCCTACGTCCCACATCGGCGCCCTAGCATATAGACGTGGGGCCGAACGCCGAACGCCGAACGCCGAAAGCCGAGCGCCGACGCCGTCTATGCCTGACATACAATGTGATTTCTCCCACGAGGACACATTTGGCTATCCAGCGACAACTCTACACCGCACGTCTGATCCATGAAGAAATGCTTTCCGAACCGATGCAGACCAAGCATCTCGTCTTCACCATCGAGGAACTCGAGAGGTTCGATTTTGCCGCCGGACAATTTGTCTCCATGGTCGCTCCGAAAGATGGGAAGACGATCACGCGCGCGTACTCCATTGCCTCCGCGCCTCGTAAGAACGAGCTGGATATATGCCTCAACCGCGTTCCCGAAGGTTTTTTTTCCAATCACCTTTGCGACATGAAACTCGGTGAAACGGTGAAGTTCCACGGTCCGCACGGAAATTTCGTGCTGCGCAATCCGCTGCGCGACTGCATTCTTATCGCTACCGGTACCGGGATCGCGCCGATGCGGGGCTTTGTGCAATGGCTTTTTGCCGATGACGCGCGTCATCAGGGAAAGAAGATTCATTTGGTCTATGGCACGCGGTATCCGACTGATATTTATTACCAAGATTTTTTCGAGCTGATGGCGCACGATTACCCCAACTTCGACTACGTGGTTACTCTCAGCCGTGCTGGCGAAGATTGGAAGGGGCAGCGCGGATACGTGCAGGAGTACGTGCGTAAGATCGTCGAAGCGCGCCCCGAGGCCGAGCGCAACAACATGGATGCCTACATCTGCGGGCTAAACGACATGGTCGCCGCGAACCGCAAGCTGCTAGTCGAAGAATTGGGGTGGGACAAAAAGCAGGTGATCTTCGAGCGGTATGACTAAATCTCACACCATTCGCTGCTTCCATCGTCCCCGCCGGAACACGGCCATACTCACGAGCGCCAGGCTCGAATAGCCAATCAGGATGGAAATGAATACTCCCTCTGGGCCGAGGTTGAGTACGCGGGACAAAATGTACGCCAGCGGAATTTCCCAGAACCAGAAGCAGAAGAGGTTGATCCAGGTTGGTGTCCAGGTATCACCCGCGCCATTGAACGACTGCGTCACAACCATGCCGAGAGCGTAGAAGATGAATCCATAGCTCATGGTACGAAGCGCCTGCGCGCCGATGGCACCCGCCTCAGAACTGTGGGTGAAGAGAACGACAATCGGATGGGCCAGAAGGATGAAAATGATACTTACTACGGCCATCACTGCCATGTCATAGCCGGCGGCGATCCAGACTGCGCGTTCAGCGCGTTCGGGATCGCGCGCGCCTAACGACTGTCCGACCATGGTGGCGGCGGCGTTCGATAGTCCCCACGACGGCAGAATCCAGAAGACAACGAGGCGGATCGCAATCGTGTATCCGGCGACGGCGTTGCTGCCAAACGTGGACAGAATCCGGATGAGTCCAACATAGCTCGCCGTCCCCACCAGCACCTGAAACGTTCCGGATGCGGAGAGCCGGATGAGTTGCATCATGAGTGACGGCCGCAAGATCAGGTGTGCGCGGCGCAATGTGAGTGTCGCGTGTCCACGCGAGAGTTGGTATAGCTGATACAGGACGCCAACACCGCGTCCGATGGTGGTAGCGATCGCGGCACCGGTGACGCCCATGCGCGGGAATGGTCCGAGGCCGAAGATAAGACACGGGCCTAGCAGGATGTTGATGGCATTCGCGAGCCATAGCACGCGCATCGCGATGGCAGCGTCACCCGCGCCGCGGAATATCGCGTTGATCAGAAAAAGTAAGAGAACGTTGGCGCTGCCGCCGAGCATCACCCGCGTGTAGTTCGATCCCAGAGCGCGAACGGCAGTCGTCGCTCCCATAATCGCGAGCAGCCGAGGCGCAAGGGTAATACCGAGCACAGCGACCACAGCGGCGACAAAGAGTCCCAGCGCAATTCCTTGTACGGCAGCCTGCGCAGCGTCGTCAGGCTTCTTCTCGCCGATGCGGCGCGCAACCACCGCAGCGACTCCAATCGAGAGTCCGATGGCGACGGTGTACACCAGCGTCATCATCGATTCCGTCAGACCAACGGTCGCGGTGGCATCAGGTCCGAGGCGCGAGACGAAGAAGACGTCACACACAGCGAACACCGATCCATACACATCTCGAGCACCATCGGGATGGCAAGGAGCACGACGGCGCGTCCGATCGGCCCGGCGGTGTAGTCGTGGTGAGTACCGCGGACGGCATCGCGGACGACGGTCCACCAAGTGATGCGTTCTTCAGGTGCCTGAGCTGGTGAAGACATTGGAATAGGTTACAGGGAGCCGCATCTGCAACGAAGTGCTTTCAGCCAGGCTGACGTGACGGGCAAGCCCCGGCGCACGATTCTCCCGAGGAGCACACGAACAAAGGGACGACAACGGTGGGGGACATACAGAGCCTTCGATAGTAATCTCCACTCTGCCGAAAAGCTCCGGCTGACCAGCAGCCAACACACGCTACGTCGTCGCGATTATTGCGTCCTCTTACTCGCGGTTTGGTTTCCGGCAGCCTCAGTGCGAGCTGCCAACGCCGGATTACGCGCCAGGCTTAAAGCATTGGCGAACAGTCGGAATGCTCCCGGGACGCCTTCGGGCAACTGCCGATAAAGAGCGAAGGCTCCGTACACGTACACTCCCTTTCCATAACGCGCGAACAGCAGTCCTCCTTTTTGCGGGTCCTGATCGGGATCATGTACCTCGGTGAGTGCGACATATTTGCTGTCCCAACTCTTCATGAAGCTGTGGCCCCGCTCTTCTACCCATCCATCGAAATCGCTAGACGTAATTTTGTTGGGCCAACTCATCAACGGATTGTCTGGCTCGAGCACTGTGACCTTTGCTGTTTCGTCCACGACTTTCTCCGGATCGCTGGTCAACGAGTACGGATAGGGCCCGAAGTTATGATCGTATTGCGCGCTGTTGTACTGCACGAAGACCACTCCACCCTTGTTTATGTAGTCGAGAATGCGTCCGTTGTATGTTGCGAGCTCAGGCCGGGCAGCGTAGGCCCGGACGCCGAGCACGATGCAGTCATAGCGACTCAGATTTCCCATCGCGATATCTTGTGGTGAAAGAAAATCAACCTTCACGCCAATTTCTTCGAGAGACTTGGGAACATCGTCACCAGTTCCCATCACGTAGCCTACGCGCACACCACTCGCCACCTTCACGTCCACGCCCTTCACTGAAAACGTAGCGGCTGAATAGAAAGGATACTCAGGCACACCTTCGTATCCTGCCATCGCATATCCTTCGGAATACTTGTGGCCGTTAAATTCGGCGACGGCTTTGATCTGGTATGGCTTGGTTTCCAGTTTTCCTGGCGTGACTTGAAAGGTGACATGCTGTTCTTCGCCATCTTTTGCAAGATGGAAGCTCGCTTGGTTAGGTTTCGCCGTCCATCCTGGCGGAACATCGAGCGACAGCGATCCACTTGCCTCGCCCTTCACATTGCTGTGCACACGTGCGGTCAGTTCGAAAGTCGCGCCACTCACAGGAACGATCCCGGCTTTAGGCGAGATGGAAACCGATATCGCAGGCCCGACGATCAGCGGCTGGAACTCGGTACCCGGACCTGTAACTCGACGCACGCTTTGTACTACCTGGGAAACTCGAATGGGAACTCCGTCGTAAGAGACCTGCAGCTCGGCCGAGAGCGGATATGGCATCTCAGGCAAGTTCAAGTCATTTTTTTCGAGAATGTCATACGAAGATTGCTCGACGTCGCGCCGAGAGTAGTAAGGACGCGTGAATTTCGCGTTCTCTGGGACACTCACCTTGAACCGTTGAGCAACCGGTCTGTTCTCATCGAGTACAGACTGTCCTTCGCCGACCGGCTCAACGCTCCAGTGCTCGTCTCCGGAGCGCAGAGCGATGTTCTCAAGTTTCACAGAGCTGGAACCTTGGTTGACGGCGGTTACCTTCACCCAGAATTGTTGTCCCGGGATTGCAATCTGAAAGGTTTCAGGAGTTCCCGCGAAGAACGCAAAGCGTCCGCCAGGATCTTTCTCTGGAGCAACGGTCGCCAACATTGAAATTCCGAGGGCCTGAGCAAGCGCATCATTGAACTGCTGTTCCTTAACGCGCAGCTCGTGAGATACATCGTACTTTGCCCGATTGGACAATCCGCTCTGCTCTACTTCATCGATCAACGCCTGAGTGGCTTTGAATCCCTGCGCTAGAGCGCCGGCGGTGCGCTCCGGATGCTCCATGTCAAACTTGGCGATCGCATCTTCGACGGCGGAGTTAACGCGAGTCAGACCTTGTTTTAGAAACGCGTTGTCCTCTTCCTTCGCCAGATCTGCGATGCCCAAGAGGGAAATGTCGATTCCATCAAAAAAGGAGTTCTCCTTGTCGGCCACCGGGACTGCCGAAGCAAAGCGGTGATACGAAATGCTGACAGCTCCCGGCATTGCAGGGCCGCTTCCTCCATTCTGGGATCTCTGGAATCCCAGTCCGGAGCGAGCGACCTGCAGATAACTTTGTCCTAGCACTGGATCGTAGCTTCCGGCAGGGACGGTGAGGTCGGTCGAGAGCGCGCCTTCGATCCACTTCTTGTTTACGTAGTCGTAAAAGCGCACAGGCACGTACTTGCCGGTAGCATAGTCATACATTCCGTCTTTAGTCGCTGCGAAAAAGGGCACCCGCTCGTAAACCTTGAGAGGCTTCCAAGGCAACAACCCCGCCCTGATCTGATCGGGAAAGACATTCGGATCGCCTGCGGCGTCAAAGACTTCCTGGGCCATGACTCCAGAGACCTGATGGTTTCCGTGTCCGTCAGTCGGTCCGCCGATGAAGACGCAGGTCACGACCAGCGGCCGGGTCATCCTAACGACGCGAACCACGTCGTAAAGAACCTGATCGTGTCCCCACTTCTCAAAGGCCTCTTCCTTGGTCTTCGAAAATCCATAATCAATAACACGGGTGAAATATTGCTGAACACCGTAGTAGCGGTCTGACTGTAGAAGCTCCTGCGTACGGACCAGGCCCAGCGCGTCCCAATAGTCGTTGCTCATCAAGTTCTGCCCGCCTTCGCCGCGATTCAACGTGAGCAACTCCACGCGGGCGCCCTTACCGCGAGACTCGTACGTGAGCGTGCCGCCGTCCTCGTCGTCAGGGTGAGCGGTGATGTGAATCATGCTCGCGCGCGTTTGCAGCTTGCGCAGGCTTTGTCGTAATGCCACGGCTCCTCGATCAATGGGTAACGGAATGGCGTCGGCGGTTGGACTTACTGTGAAGTTGGTTGCGTGCTGTGCGAAAAGTCCAGAGCAGAGAACGGCTGCGAGAACTGCGATTAGACCTAAGCGTAAGAATTGCATGAGCGATCCCTAAAGTTGAGCATTTGTATTTACTATCTGCGAAGAAGCGACCAGAGATCCGTCCGCCGGTCTCCTGATTCCTCCGCCAAATGGCCACTCTTTTCGGAGGGCCGAGCGAACGAGATAAATTGCCAGTCCCACGACGAGCAACACCAGCGCATAGCGAATCTCTTTCAAGAAATTGGGACGAGAGAACAGGATGTAAACGAATCCGCATGCCGCGATAAGGGCCGGCAGGGGATACAGCCACATGCGAAACGGACGCGGTAAATCCGGTCTCCGGATTCGCAGCACGATTGCGCCGATCGCCTGCAACAGAAATTGCAACAGAATGCGAATCACAACCAGCGCTGCGATCACGTCCGCAAGTGAGAAAAAGCAGAACACTACTGCGACGATCCCAAGCGCCAGCAGGGAGACGTGCGGGAACTTATATTTAGGATGAAGCCGTGCAAACACCGGAAAATAATTCCCATCGAGCGCCGCTGCGTAAGGGACGCGCGAGTACCCGAGGAGTAAAGAGAACACCGATGCGAATGCCGTCCAAACGATGAGTATCGTGATCAGCTTGCCCGCCCAGGGGCCATACACGTTCTGCATCATCACTGACATCACGTAGAAACGTGTGTCGGACTTTGCCGTCTGCATTAACTCCTGCCAAGGGATCACGCCAATCACCGAGACGTTCATCGTGATGTACGTGATAGCGATCACTACAATCGAAATCAGCACCGCGCGGGGGATATTTTTCTCGGGCTCTTGGATCTCTCCACCGAGATAGCACACGTTGTAGTAGCCCCAATAATCGTAGGTAGCGACCAGCATGGCGGCACCCAATCCGGTGAAAAACTCCGGCGAGAGGTGAAACGCATTCCGGGGAAACGAAAATGCCATCTTCGCGTTGAAATGCGTGAGAGCGGCGAAGATGATCCAGCCCAACGCGAAAAAGACTCCCGTTGAGAGCACAGTCGAAAGTCGTTCAATTGCTGTGATGCGGCGATAGAGAAGAAATACCGCTAGCACAACCGTTGCGATGGCCAGCAGCGTCTCCAGTCCGAGTGACGTGCTTGCTTGCAACGCGCCAAGCAGCGGTACTCGAGCCTGAAAAGTGTGCGTGGCGAACTGACGATGAAGTGCTGGAGCAAAGTAGCTGGAATAGTGCGCCAATCCGATCGCGCCTGACGCAATCGACAGAGGCGCACTGAAACTCAACTGCCAAATAAAAAGGAAACTGATCATTCGCCCGAGTTTCGTCGGGCCGTAGATCTCTTTGAGGTAGTAGTACGAGCCGCCGGCATTGGGCATGGTGGCGGCAAGTTCCGAGCAGACTAGTCCATCGCACATGGCAAAAAGTGCGCCAAAAATCCATCCCAGCATCGCTTGCGGACCACCCATCGCGCCGATGATGAGAGGCAGAGTGATAAAGGGCCCAACCCCCACCATGTCAAGCATGTTGAGCATCACCGCCGTGCGCAGGCCCATGCCGCGCACCAACTTATTGTCGGCTGGCGATTTTTGTAACGTTGACATGAATAATTACTCAGCCAGAATGGCGGCCTTGGTCTCGGCAATGCGTTTTGGAAATTGAGTCTCGCTCTCGCTCTTGGCAGCGATCCAGGACTTCATTTTTTCTTGACGGCCGCACATCATCTCGATTTCTGCGCGCACAACTTCCGGAGCCGGGCCCCCGGGAATCTTTCTGATTGCCACAAAGTGTTTAGGATCGAGTGCCTCGCGCAGCACGTCGATATGTGTGCGAAGCGGTCGGCCAAGAATCTCCGGAGCGAGCTTCTGAACTGCGGCGACCATCGTTTCCTGATCGTCCTTCCCAAGCGATTCGACTGCTGCATGCACCAGCCGATGAGACATCCGGAAGCTCAGCCCTTCCGTTCGAACCAGGGTGTCCGCCAATTCCGTGACGGTAAGAAAGCCCGCTCGTGCGCGGCTGGCCATCTGTTCCCTGTTGACCTCACAATGCCGCATTACGCCAGCGAACAACCGCAGTGCTCGGTCCGCGTCTTCGAAAGTGGAAAAGACGAGCGGTTGCAGATCATCTTCGCTGTCCACAATGTCCCCAAATGGAGTGTTGTGTGTACAAGTGAGTACCGCCTGAGCCTGCGCGAATGCTTTGCTGGCCAGAATGCGCGTATGTTCGAGCGATACCGGATTGCGCTTCTGAGGCATGATGCTCGAAGTTTGTACGAACGAATCCGTCAACCGCAGAAAATTGAACTCGGCAGTACACCATTGCAATAGGTCCTGGACCAGTTTGCCGAGGTTGACCATGCAGATGGCGATCGCAGACGTACCTTCCGTTACATAATCTACGGCGGCAATGGCTCCGTACGAGTTGGTTTGCAATCCTTCGAAGCCCAGCAATTGGGCGGTGAGATTGCGGTCAATGGGGAAACCCGTGGTAGTGATCGCGCACGCGCCGAGCGGATTGCGATTGACCGTCCTCCATGCTGAAGTCAAACGCTCGAAGTCTCGGTCCAGGAACTCAATCGCTGCGAGCAGGTAATGGGCGAAGGTAGTCGGCTGCGCCGGTTGCGTGTGCGTGTATGCCGGCATGATCGTATCCACGTTTGCCGCTGCCAACTCGAGCAGCGCCTGGTGTGCGTCGGCGACGTGGGTTGCGCACCTGAGGATTTCCGCGCGAACACACATCCGGTACAGCGTCAGATCGATGTCATTTCGACTACGCGCGGTGTGCATGCGTCCAGCAACGTCGATGCCGATGTCGGAGGCAAGCAGATTCTCAATGTAAAAGAACAGGTCCTCGTGGGCGCCGTCGTATGAGCAAGACTTGATTTGCTCGATGTCAAGCCGGTCGAGAGCGGCGAGACATGCGCGGGCATCTTCGCGCGAAATAATGCGCTGGCGTTCCAGCATAATCGTGTGCGCGTACTCGATCTGCAACAGAGCAGTAAGGAAGTAAAGCTTGGCATCAGCGAAATTGGCCGCCAGCACCGCGTCCTTATACACCGGAGCGGGGAACGTCTCGGTCGAGATGTCGTCGAGGTGAACCGAGTTCGAAGTCACGTGTCTGTTCATAGCAATAGCAAAATTCAGACGAAGCGCACGGGCGAGCTAACAATGGCCGCCCGTGCACTCAGGTCTTTTAGAAACGCACTGTTACTCCAAACTGCACGATACGACCTTCGAGCACCGTGCTCGACGCTGGAAAACTCGACGGAAGTGGAATCGCCGCGCCCGCAGAGTTGACTGGCAGCCCGGTGGTTGCAGTCGGCAGTCCTGCAGCATTCAATCCGCCGATTGCGACTGATGTGTTTAACGCAGTCACGTTTGGATGATTGAACAAGTTGCTAGCTTCCAGGAAGAATTGCGGCTCCACGCGCTCCCAGAGTTTGGCGATGGTGCGCGTATAGCGCAGGTCGACCTGATAGATCGAAGGTCCGCGTACAGAGTCTCGTCCAATAAACAGAGGACGAGTCACAGCCGAGGTCTTCTGATCACCGTTGATGACGGTTTTTCCGGTGATGTTCTGCTGGTCCCCGGAAGAAAGATTTCCCAGGATCGAAAACATGTTGTGGTTCAACAGCGTGTGTACGAACCCGTTCCCATGATTCACGGTGGGTTGGATGACCGAGCTCAGGGTGAACGCGTTCGGACGATTCACCAGGCTATTTCCGCGGTCACGAAGCCGGTTGCTCGCATCCTCGATCGGCAGGTTCTGTTCGAAGCTGTTCACATCCGGCGCGTCGCTGATGCTGTGTGACCAGGTATAAGCCGCGCTCACTTCCACACCTGCCGAGAGCCGGTGGGTGTAGTTGACGACGCCCGCGTCGTAATTTGAACGCGCCCCGGACTCCTGCAGCAGGATGTTGTTGAATTGCGGAAAGAGCCGGGTCGAGGCACTGACGGTCTTGCTGTACACCGGACGACCATCGGCCAGAGTAGCGATCGGGTTGATCAGGTTAAGGTTGTGCAGAAATTCCAGGTTCCGGGCTCCAGTATGAATGTAGCCCAAGGTAATGCTGTCATTGCTGCTGAGCTCGCGCGACACCTGCAAGCTGGTATTGATGGTGTACGCATTGCGGAAATTCGGCGCAACTGAAGTCACATCATTCGGTGTGGCGAGTGGCTTGACCGATGTCAGGATCGTCGGGTACGCCGGAGCTCCCGCAGATGTCGGTCCAAGTGAAAGAGACGAGAGCGTTCCGTTATTCAGCAGAGCATTGAACCATGTGTTCGTGGCAGGTGATTCGTAAAAGATTCCGCCGGAGCCACGCAATACTGTCTTCGGTGTGAGGCGAAACGCGAAGCCTACGCGCGGCGAAAAGTCCGCACTGGGAGAATTGAATTTGCGCGAATCGATGAACGGCGCGTTCGGGTCTGAGGGTGGGGGCACGAATTTATCGTAGCGGAGTCCATAGATAAGGGTCAGCCGCGGCGTTACCTGCCAGTTGTCCTGTCCGTAAAGGTTGAAGAAGACTGAGTGGTACGACGGCAGGGCGCCGCCGTTACTCACATTAACGGTAGAGTACGAGAACGGATTTGCCCCCGACTTCGCACTGAGATAAGCAGCAATCGTGGGGAAGCTGTACTGCGTAAACGAAACCGCTCTCTGCAGATCAATGTTCTGCTGCCACGAGCCGCCCCATTTGAAGGAATGACTGCGGTGAATCCACGTCAGGTTTTCATTGAAGTTGGGAATCTTCTCGGTGAACCGATCCCCGGCGCCAATGGTTCCGCCGAAATTTGCGATGCCAGGAATAATCACTGCCGGTCCAGGCCCCGTCAATGAACCGGGGAAGTGAGTGTTGTTGCGCAGTGGCCAGGAGAAGCGGAACTCGTTCAGCAGATTGGCACTCAGCGCGCTAACAACCTGCATGCCGATTACGTGTGCGCGGTCGGTGAAATCGGAACTGGCATCGAGGGCAAACAGTCCGCCAACGTTGGTGTTGAACGGAAACGAATTCTTGAAGTAGTTATAGCGCACGAACGCCGAGTTCTTGTTGTTGATCACCCAATCGACGCGCGTATCGACGAACTGTCCGTGGAGGGTCCCCGGGCCGGTCGCCAGCACTTTGGGATCGAGTCCGATCTGGGCCGCATTGGCCGCCGTTATCGTCACTGGTGAAGGCTGGCCACGCTCGACGTGCTCGTAAGCGCCAAACCAGAACAACTTGTCCTTAATGATCCGTCCGCCTGCATTGCCGGAATAGTCGTTCAACTTCAGCTCGGGTTTGGGAGCGGTTGGTGAAAGAAGGATTGGCCGTGCCGTGGCATCGATCCAGCGATGAATGTACTGGAACATTCCGTGAACATCGTTGGTTCCAGAATTCGTAATTACATTGAAGATGTTTCCCGCAGTCATGCCGAATTCCGGCGCGTAGCTGTTGGAGACGGTCTGCACTTCGCGGACATAGGTATCCGAGATGGGGAACAAACGCAGTCCATGCCGGTCCTGCTGGCTATCGACCATGCCATCCATCTGGTAATTGATTCGATCCAGCAGACCGTTGGTGTTGATCGTGCGCGGGATCCCCAATTCGGGATTTGGATGGCCGCTCACTCCCGGCTGAAAGATGATGAAGTTATATGGATTGCGCGATGGCAACGGCAGGTTCTCGATTTCCTTCGTGTCGATCGTGCGTCCGACGTTCACGCGCGTGGGCTCGAGAACGGGAGCGCCGCCCGAGACCTCGATCGTGGTCGAAACACTAGCCAATGGCATGCGCGCATCGATCACAGCTTCGTTGCCGGCCTCCAGCAGAACGTTCGCGGCTTTGACAGTGGCGAAGCCTCCCTTGGTAACGACCACGTCGTAGCTGCCGAGCGGAAGGTTGGGAAACACGTAGTAGCCATCGCTCCCAGTCTGCATTGTCTTGGTGAGGCCGGTTGCCAAATTGTGAATCGTGACGCTCGCGCCTTCGATGGAAGCGTCAACAACATCTGACACGCGTCCTCGCACTGTGCCATTGATCGCTTGCGACTGCGCGAATGAGGTCGGGGAAGACAGCATTACAGCGACGGCAAGCGACATTACTGACCCCAACAACAGAATTCCACTCAATGTTCTCTCAGGCCGTTTAATCCTTTTCATGGATCCTCCTTGCCTTTTCTGGCCTGCTTGGCGCAAGCCCTTATTCGTAACCCTTTGACTCTTGATCGCCACCTGCGTCATCACAAGATGCAATTCATTCCGAATGCTGTGCGTTATGCTTTGCCGACTGCCGGCGAAAGCCCTGTTGCTCGGCAATCTGGATCGCCAGCCAGACCGCTCCGTGTAATTGCGCGTCGGCTCCGAGGCCACTGGCGACGACCTCAGGATTCGCAAACTCGTTTCTCGCAATCGCTTGCCGCACGGCGTCCACGAGGGCGGGGTGGCGGCCGATCCCACCACCGAGAACGACCAACGGCGTATCCAGCACCAGAATGATGTTGAGAATGGCGGTCGCAAGGTGCTCGGATGTGGCGTCCAGAACGCGCTGGGCATCGCTATTTCCTTTGCTGGCAAGTTCGAAAATTTCCGTCGGCTGCAGGCGTTGCGCTCGGCTCCTGTTGCCGTTCGCACATCTCAACCAGGCATTCTTGATACCTTCACCACCAACGGAACTCTCCAGTGCTCCGAGCCGGTTCACAGCCAGAGGCTGAGCCGGCAATCCTGGGACTTGCATGTATCCGACTTCGCCTGCCGACCAGTTCGCGCCATGAAAAAGATTTCCATTGATCACAATTCCGGCGCCGACGCCGGATCCAATGGCGATGAAGACGAAGTTCTCTGCTGCCGCGGCAACCCCGCACTTTCCCTCACCGATCGCGCCAAGATTCACGTCGTTCTCGATCGTGGTAGGAATGCCGGTCTCCTCATGCAGGCAGTCGGCCAGGGGAACATCGTGCCAATCATGCAGGTTCGGAGCAGCGAGCACACGTCCCCTGCGCACATCGGTAATGCCGGGCGCGCCGGCGACAAACCGCATGACTTTTTGCCGAGAGACGTCATGCTCGTTCAGCAAATGCTGAACGCCATCGGCTGTGAGGCTGATGACTTTTTCCGGAGTTCCGCGACCCGTGATCGCCCTCTGCAAATGGCCGATAATCGTCCCATTCAGGTCGGCCAAGGCTAGCCTGATGCCGGATCCACCGATATCCGCGCCCAGCACGTAACCATGTCGTCCATTGAATTCGACGATCTGCGGAGGCCTTCCGCCTTTGGGAGTTCCGGCTCCAACAAAGCGAACCAGTCCACGCCGCTGAAGGGCATTGATCGCGGCCGAAACTGTAGGAGCGGTCAGTCCCGAAAAACGCACCAGATCGGCCCGCGAACAAGGCATATGGCGGCGTAGCAGCTTTAAGAGGTCGCGAGAATTCCACTCGCGCAGATTGTTGGGACGAGAGCCAATCGCGTGACTTCTGCCGGGCAGATCACTTGAAGCAGACAGCTTCGCTTTGGTAGGCACCTTCATCCGCGCCAACACTCGGGCTTGAGTAACTTAATTGCCTTTAGAAAGTAGGGAGGCTAATTTAAGAGGCTTTATAAAGCTTGTCAACAACAATCTTCATCCGATATTCACATTCGGCGGCGGAGGCGCGGAGCCCGTGGCCTGCGGCGTTTTCGACCTGCACTAAGGTGGCCCACGCATCATGAGAGGAGCAAGGCGTCGTAGTCGGAGGTGTGTAGCCCTCTGCGGCATCGCGGTAGTGGCGCCGTGTCGCGCACTTCAGCCAGCGGGTTCTTGCAGACAGAGCACCACCCGCTACTGCACGTGGTTCCGAGGGACTCGGCATCGGCTGCAAGGAGCCAAAGTAAAGCGACAAATGGTTGTCGTCGCGATGAGGCCGGCATTTGCGCGGTTAACCATACGGCGAGCCCGGAACTAGCCATTTGGTTAATTACTCATGAACGGAATAACGCTTCACATGCAGCCTATTCTCACTGTCCTCCGCTAAGTCCTGCAATCACAGTGAACTGCCAATACTCCAGCTATCCGTTTTTCTACGGTGAAAAGCAATCTGGCTTTGGTGCGTCGCGTGCGATAGCAAGCAGCGAGACGTGTTGAGACGGAAAGAAAAAGAAGCACGAATCGGGGTTTCGCCGGCTTTGACACGAAAAGGAGGATGTATGAAACGGTTGATCACCACTCTGTTTAGCGCGTTGGGCCTCTGGCTGGCGACCGGATGTCTCTATGCGCAGGAAATCAACGTCACGGCGAAAGTCCCATTCAATTTTGCTGTTCAGAATGCGACGCTTCCGGCCGGCAATTACAGTATTGCATCCATCAGCAGCAGCGGATCCAAGACGCTCCTGGTTCGGAACAGCGATTCGGGCAAGAGCCTGCTCGTACTCCCGAACAGTGCAGAAATGCTAAAGGCGTCTGCCAATACCAAGCTGGTATTTCACCGCTATGGCAGCCAATACTTTCTTTCGCAAATCTGGGTCGAGGGAGAGCGCACCGGACGGCAAATCCGAATGAGCCGCCGCGAAGCCGAAACTGCCAGCAACCGCTCACCTGATCAGGAAGTAATCGTGCTCGCAGCACTGCGTTAGGCATCGCAAGTCAGCAGCGGCGCGCCAAAGAGAGGGCACCTAGCGTGCCCTCTTTATTATTTTGGGTGTGTTGGTCATGATACCGCCCGTCATCTCAACACGAGAAGAACGACGCATTATCTGCTACGTGCTTGCCAGCATGCCACCTGGCTTGAGAGATTGTGTCGAGGTTTTCGCGCCATGACCTGGACTGAAACGTTCAACTGCGAAATCTGCGGCAAGCAGAAGGGAACAGTTGACCATTGGTGGCTGGCGTGGACGGAAGGCTATCGCCCCCACGAAATGGCTGCCGAACGGCAGATGATGAAAATCTATCCTTGGGAAAACATGCTTGCGCACGACGCGCAAGTGAAACATCTCTGCGGGCAGGCATGTCTGCAAAAGCTGGTTGACCGCTGGATGAATAGCTCAGCCGGGCACTGACCTACGATCCCCCGGTACTTCTACGTTGGTCCGAGCGATAATCGAAGTGCGGGCACGACCATGGAGGAGCACTCGCATGAGGGCCGCAGTCCTCACGACTCCAAGCAGCGTTTTGAACCATCCTCTGCGCCTCGAGCAGGTGCCGCGGCCCGAACCTCCGGTGGGGCAGGTGCTGCTGCGGGTGCTCGCCTGCGGTGTTTGCAGGACGGACCTCCACATCGTGGAGGGCGAACTCTCTCCTTTGCGGAAAAGTTTGATTCCCGGCCACCAGATTGTGGGAGAAGTTGTCGAAGGAGCGACAAATGAAATTCCACGGGGAACCAGAGTAGGCGTCTCCTGGATCGGAGGCATCGACGGCAGTTGCTGGTACTGCAGAAATAACCTCGAGAACATCTGCGATTCTCCTACGTTTACTGGTTACACGGTGAACGGAGGATACGCAGAGTTCGCCGTCGCCCGGTCAGACTTTGTCTTTCCTCTTACTAGTGCGCTCGATAACCTGCATGCCGCTCCGCTGCTGTGCGCGGGCATTATCGGCTTTCGCAGTCTTCGAGTGGCCGGTGTGCAATCGGGAGAGCGAGTGGGACTCTTCGGCTTTGGCGCGTCCGCGCATCTCGCAATAGAAGTGCTGCACTCCTGGCGCTGCGAGGTTTACGTGTCCACGCGAGGAGCCTCTCATCGCAAGCTTGCTGAATCACTCGGAGCCAAATGGGTGGGATCGGAATTGGACAAACCTCCGGTCGAACTCGATCGAGCGATTACCTTCGCACCCAGTGGAGATGTAGTCTTGTCGGCGCTGTCCAGTTTACGGAAGGCCGGGATCCTCGCCATCAATGCGATTCATCTCGACCGCATTCCTCAATTCGATTACGACCGTCTGCTCTGGGGGGAAAGGCAAATTCGCAGCGTCGCCAATATGACTCGTTCCGATGCGCGCGACTTTCTCGGACTGGCGGCTGAGATCCACCTGCGGCCTAAGGTCACGACATTTGCTCTCGACAAGGCGAACGAAGCCTTAGAAGCCATCAAGATCGATTCGATCGACGGAGCGGCGGTAATCATTCCTTAGCAGAAACCGCCCTCCTCAGATCGAAACCTCCTCACCCGAAATTTCGTGCGCGAGTTTGATCTCCGGCGATAGAATGCCGACCACCCTTCTCTCCTGAGAGAACGACTTTCAAACAAATGCAAACACTCGGATTGTCAGATTCAACGCCGCGTACCGAAAACCGTCTCAAAAGCCTCTTCTGGCCATCGATCCAGAGCGGAGCAGATGTCGATTATCTCGGAAGCCAGGGTTACTGGATTTGTACGTTGGTTGCCGTCATGAGCCTTGTCGTTCTGATGGCAACCGGCCACTTCATAGCGGGATTCTTTACTTTCCTCTTCTACTATGTGGGCGGTGTTGGGGTGCGGGAACGCAATCTGTATGCCGCAGCGATTGTGTTCGTTATGTTCGTCCTCGAGATTATCGGGTCCGGAGCGAGCGTCGTGAGAGTGCTCTTCGCCGCCGTCCTACTCTCTAACCTGCGGGCCGTGTGGATCGCGTCACGGTGGAAGCCGGAGTCGGAAGAAGCGTCCCTGCCTCCTCGATTCAACGAAACCTGGACTGACAAGCTTGCCGACCAACTCCCCTTGTGGCTGTGGCCCAAACTGCGGTTCGCGTTTTATGTGTTTTCGGCCGGCTATCTGGCGGTAGTGCTGCTTGGCCTTTCCATGATGGTCAGCCGTCGCATTGCGTGACCGCTTGCAGTCAGCCGACGGTCCAAATCGGATGGGCATGAAATCCGGCGGTACCTGTGTTTAACGGCAAATTTATGCCTATGTAACACGGTTGTAACATGTTGCTCTGAGCATAAACGTGAGCAT
>CAZLIE010000035.1:0-31637 GCA_964559345.1 uncultured Terriglobales bacterium | reverse complement strand
TTTGTCGAGAGGAACTTCGAAGCAAGACACGAAGCGATCGGACAGTCATCGAAGTGGCTGGCGCGTGAGCTCGACGATATTCGCGACAAGATGCAACGCTCCGCCGCAGCCGTCGAGGCTTTTCAGAGGGACAACAACATTCCCGACGTGGATCCCAGCTCGAACAGCTACGCGTTGGAGATGGGCGACCTTAATAAGCAATTGGCTGACGCTCAGGCAGACAGAATTCAGCTTCAGGCCTACCTGCAGGCGGGCAGCGACTTGGATTCGCTACCTCAAGTGCGAAGCAATCCCGTCATCCAGGCGCTTACGCAGAAGCAGGCAGAAGCCAGTTCCGAACTTGCGCAATCGCAGGTGATTTATGGGGCCAATCATCCCGCTGTACGCAAACTCAAGAACCAGGTAAACGAGTTAGGACGCGCGATCGACAATCAGCGTGCGGCCATCATTGCCGAACTCCACAACAGCTACCGCGCGGCCAGACAACGCGAGCTGCTTCTCAGCAAGCAAGTAAACAGCGCGACGCAAGGCCTGAGCACTCTGTCGCAATACAGCGCACTTAAGAAGGAAGCGCAGGCCGACCGGCTCTTGTACGACAGCCTCTATGCCAAGGTGAAGGAGGCGGCGATTTCCGCTGCGTCAAAGTCCAGCAACATACATGTCGTCAATGAAGCGCGAATCCTCGACCAGCCCACGCGTCCGCATCGCCTGTTCAACATTCTTGCCGGGCTACTGATTGGACTCATCGGCGGCGTAGCTCTCGCTTTCGTGCGTGAAGGCATGGAAGACCGCATCCACACCACCGACGACATGCGCGAGTGGACCGGACTCTCAAGCATCGCGGTCGTGCCGGAGATTCAAGCCGGGTACCAGAAGAAGACGATCGCGGCCACGAGGCCGAAGCTTCTGTTGACGGCTCCAACCGGAGCGACACCCGAACCAGATTGCTTCATCGTGCAACGGCCGAATGCGCCGGAGTCGGAAGCAGTCCACGCGCTGCGAACGACGCTGCTCATGTGTCAAAAGAAGCGGCCGTTGAAGGTGATCGTTGTTACTTCGCCATTGCCGGCCGAGGGTAAGACGACGCTTGCAAATAATCTTGCAATTGCATTGGCAAAGACCGGCAGAACGTGCCTGGTAGATGGGGATCTGCGCCGTCCATCCATCGGCGCAAGCTTCCACGTCTCGCCCGGCAAAGGTCTCGAGCACTATCTGCAAGGCATCGCAACACTGGAACAAGTTTGCTTTCAGACTCCGTCAGTCGAAAATCTCACCGTTATTCCAGCAATTTTGCCGGCGGACAACGCCGTCCATCTGCTTACAGGTCAGCGGATGATCTACCTGATTTCACATCTGCGCACTCTGTTCGACTTCGTCGTGATCGACACGCCACCGATTCTTCCCTACGCGGATGGCCGGGCGCTCTCGACGATTGCCGATGGCGTGGTGCTCGTTGGACGCGCGGGACAAACTTCACGCGGGGCGATGATGCGCAGTATGGAGCTGTTGGCCGAGGTTCAATCGGCTCCAATTCTTACCACCGTGCTCAATGGCGCACAACACGTGTCTGCCGACTATCACTATTACTACAACCGCTACAACTGAGTTCCGTACTTCGATTTCAATTCCAAATCTTTATTCAACAGGAGCGCCGCTCGTGGCCACTAATTGTCTCGTCCAAACCCAAGCGCCGGTCGCAACAAAACCGGCTATTTCCAATTTTCAATTTTTAGATCTGAAGGCGCAATTCGCCAGCATCCGTGAGGAGATCGTGGATGCGGTAGTGCGCGTTCTCGAATCGCAACACTTCATCCTTGGTCCGGAAGTAGAGGCGCTCGAGCGCGAAGTTGCCGAGTACGTTGGCGCGAAGTTCGCCATCGGATGCGCCTCGGGCTCCGATGCTCTCTTGCTCGCCCTGATGGCACTCGACATTCGCCCAGGCGACGAAGTGATCACGACTCCGTTCACCTTTGGCGCGACCGCCGGCTCCATTGCACGGCTCGGGGCCAAGCCAGTGTTCGTGGACATCGATCTTAACACTTTCAACATCGACGAGCGGCAGATTGAAGCCGCAATCACTCCAAAGACTCGCGCCATCATGCCCGTACATCTCTTCGGACTTTCGGCCAATATGGACGCCGTCCTCGAGATTGCCAACAATCACAACCTCGCCGTAGTGGAAGATGCGGCGCAGGCAATTGGCGCGCGTTGGAACGATCAGGGCATTGGGAGTCTGGGCACGCTTGGCTGCTTCAGTTTCTTCCCTTCAAAAAACCTGGGAGGAGCCGGCGATGGCGGAATGGTCACCACCAACGATGCTCAGTTGGCACAACGGCTGAAGACTCTCCGCGTACACGGAACCAAGAAAAAATACTCATACGAATTGTTGGGAATGAACAGCCGACTGGACGCGATGCAGGCTGCCATCCTGCGGGTGAAGCTCCAGTACTTAAGTGAGTGGGCAGACGGGCGCCGGCGCAACGCTAATAACTACGCTGACCTGTTTGAAGAGTACGGTCTCACTGACACCGTGAAACTGCCAAGTACGCCGGCCAATTGCGTCCACGTTCACAACCAATACTCGATTCGCGTTCCCCAGCGCGATCAACTCATGCGCAGCCTGAAGGAGCAAGGTATTCCGACCGAAATCTACTATCCGAGTCCGCTGCATACGCAACCGGCATTCGCGGATCTTGGATATAACGCGGGGGATTTCCCTAATTCGGAAGCCGCTTGCGCTGATGCGCTGGCGCTTCCGATTTATCCCGAACTCACGCTCGAGCAGCAACGTGCCGTGGTTTCCGCAATTTCAGACTTTTACGGCCGTAAAGCCGAGTAGTTAAAAGAACACAAGGCCCAAGGGAGAAGGAAAGCAAATGGTTCCGAACATCGCAGTAATTGGCAATGGATACTGGGGAAAAAATCTGGTGCGAAATTTTCACGCGCTGGGAGTGCTGAAGGTCGTTTGCGACACGCGACCCGAAGCTCTAGAGGAGGCTCATGCGCAGTTTGGAGTAAACACCTGCTACTCACCGGAAGCGATCTTGAAGAATCCGGACATTCAGGCGGTAGCGATCGCCGCACCTGCGGTTCAGCATTACGAGCTCGCGAAAGCATGTTTATTGGCCGGGAAAGATGTTTACGTCGAGAAGCCGCTCGCGCTTCGCGTGGAGGAAGGCCAGGAGTTGGTCAAGATTGCTGAAGCCCATGGACGCATTCTGATGGTCGGACACATCCTGCAATACCATCCCGCGATCTTGAAGTTGAAGGAACTGATTCGCTCCGGAGAGCTGGGCCGCATGCAGTACATCTACTCGTCACGGCTCAACCTCGGCAAACTCCGTTCCGAAGAAAACATTCTGTGGAGCTTCGCCCCACATGATATCTCTGCGATCTTGTACCTGCTGGAAGAATTGCCGATGCGAGTGAATGCGCGCGGAGGTTCCTACATCGATAGCAAGATATTCGACACCACTCTAACCACGTGTGAATTCCAGAGTGGCGTCATGGCACATATCTTCGTGAGCTGGCTCCATCCTTTCAAGGAGCAGAAGCTCGTAATCGTCGGCAGCAAGAAAATGGCGGTGTTTGACGATGTCGAGAAAGAACGGAAGCTGGTCGTCTATTCGCACCGCATCGACTGGCTCAACCGAATGCCGGTCGCGCATAAAGATGGCGGTCACGTAATCCAACTCGCGGCAGAAGAGCCGCTGCGCAATGAATGCGAGCACTTCCTCGAAAGCGTGATCACGCGCAAGACTCCGCGCACAGACGGTGAAAGCGGCGTGCAAGTGCTGAAGGTCCTCGATGGATGCGAGAAGTCCTTGCGCTCCCAGGGTATCAGCATCGCGCTAAGCGACGAAGTGAAGCCGCCCTACTTCGCCGATCCTACCGCGGTCATCGACGACAACTGCGAAATCGGCGCTGGAACCAAAATCTGGCACTTCAGCCACGTGATGTCGGGATCGACGGTTGGACGCAAGTGCAACTTCGGACAGAACGTAGTGATCAGCCCCGGCGTGAAGATTGGCGACCGCGTGAAGATCCAGAACAACGTCTCCGTGTACACCGGCGTAGAGCTCGAAGACGACGTCTTCTGCGGGCCCTCAATGGTCTTCACCAACGTCATCAATCCTCGCAGCCATGTGGAGCGCAAGCACGAGTACCGTCGCACGCTGGTGAGAAAGGGCGCCTCCATTGGCGCGAATGCCACGATCGTGTGCGGCGCCACAGTCGGACAGTACGCCTTCGTCGCGGCCGGGGCGGTCGTCACCAAAGATGTTCCCGACTACTCGCTGGTGATGGGCGTTCCCGCAGTGCATGCAGGATGGATGTGCGCCTGTGGCATTCGTCTGCCGGACGGTGAGCGGGTGAGCTGCGCGGAATGTGGTCGTCACTACGAAATCGAGAACGGAGTATGCGCTGAAGTTGTCGAAGGCCCGACCACAGTCAAACTGCCTGAAGTCGTGATCATCGGAGCGTCAGTTCCCGCGATCGAAAATCTCGATCCGGCTCTTCCCATACCCGTTCCAGTCGCGGCGTAATCCGCCGATCGGGAGATTCTATGTCTGACAACTTTATTCCGTTTCATCGGCCTTCCATTGGACCGGAAGAGATGGAAGCAGTATGCAAAGTGCTCGAGTCCCGTTGGCTGACCACCGGTCCCGTGACTCAGCAATTTGAGCGCGAGTTCGCCGCCTTTGTTGGCGCAAAGTATGCATTGGCAGTGAACTCGTGCACCGCTGCCTTGCATCTTGCACTCGATGCAGCGGGCCTTGGCGAAGGTGATGAAGTCCTGGCGCCGAGCTACACGTTTACCGCAACAGCGGAAGTCGTGACGTATCTCGGAGCCAGGCCGGTGCTCTGCGACAGCGTTCCTGGGGGATTCAACATCGATCCAGTGGACGCCGAGCGCAGAATCACCTCCAGGACGAAGGCGATCATACCTGTCCACATTGCCGGGGAGCCTTGCGACTTGAACGCCCTGAGCAAGCTTGCGGAGAAATACGATCTGCACCTGATCGAAGACGCGGCGCATGCTTTGCCGGCAACTTACGACGGCCGGCGCATCGGCTCGATCTCGGAGTTCACCGCATTCAGCTTTTACGCTACGAAGACCATCACCACTGGCGAAGGCGGAATGCTCACCACCGATAACGAAGATTTCGCTCGTCGTGCGGCTGTGATGCGCCTGCACGGCATCAGCGGAGATGCGTGGAAGCGCTACTCCGCCGAAGGATCCTGGTACTACGAAGTGATCGATGCCGGATATAAAGACAACATGCCCGATCTGCTCGCCGCATTAGGGCTGGCGCAGTTGAAAAAAGCGGAGACGTTTCACCAGCGGCGCTGCGAGATCGCGGAGTGTTATCTGCATGCTTTCGCCGACATGGACGAACTCGAATTGCCGCCGCAGACGACAGACCCGGCGAGCCACTCGTGGCACTTATTCATCCTGCGACTTCGGCCGGAGCTGCTGAGCATCTCGCGAACTGATTTCATCGCCGAACTGAAAGCTTCGGGGGTAGGCACGAGCGTCCACTTTATTCCGCTGAATCTGCATCCGTTTTATCAACAACGCTATGGCTACTCGCGCGGCCAGATGCCGAACGCCGAAGACGCATATTCCCGCTGCCTGTCACTGCCGATTTATCCCGACATGACCGATGCCGAGGTAAAGCGAGTGATCGCCTGCGTACAAGCAATCGTCATCAACAGCAGGGCCCGCATGCTCGCCGGCGCAGCCTGAGTTTATCCCGTCGTTTTACCGAGATTTCGTGAACGCCTCTGCCCAACCAGTTCGTGCGATCAGGTCCATGTGGTGTGTTTCACCGCAGAAGCGGCTAATGGACATTAGTGGCTCTGCAGTCGCCCTGCTTCTGCTCTCACCGCTATTTCTCGCGGTGGCGCTGGCAGTCCGGCTGAGCTCGCCCGGACCAGTCATCTTCCGGCAATGGCGGGCGGGTCGCTGCGGTCGCGAATTCCAGTTGTTGAAGTTTCGGACCATGACGGTGCAGGCGGGCGATGGTGCTCCTGGAGTCACATGCGCCGGAGACGGCCGCGTAACCAATATCGGACGCTGGCTCCGGAAATTCAAACTCGATGAGCTCCCACAACTCCTGAATGTACTTCGCGGCGAGATGAGCCTCGTAGGCCCACGGCCCGATCTGGACGATTTCTGGAGACAGACTTCGTACTCCGCGCGTCAGGTGCTGAACCTGATTCCTGGACTCACAGGCGCGGCGTCGATTGTGTTTCGCAACGAAGAAGACCTCCTGGCGGAAATCGCTCCCGAGCAACTCACGACCTTCTACGTTCAGAAACTTCTTCCGGAAAAGGCGCGCATCGATCTCGATTACGCGAGCCGAGCAAATTTTTTAACAGACTGCGCGCTTATGCTGCGCACGGTCGCCGTGTCGATCAACCACGGTGGCAGCAAGCAGACATCGCAAATTGTTCATGAACCGCTTCCCAGACAATAAGAAATTCGCGTTCACGATTTTCGACGATACGGATTTGAGTACCGTCGAAAACATCCAGCCCGTCTATCGGCTACTCGCCGAGCTCGGAATGCGCACGACGAAATCCGTGTGGCCGCTGGCCAGCGTGTCCGAAGGAAAATTCTCCGGAAGCAGCCTGCAGGATCCGGAGTATCTCGCATTGATGTTGCAGTTGCGCGATCTCGGCTTCGAAATCGCTCTTCACAATGTTCGAAATCACCATGCGACTCGCGACATGGTAAGGCAGGGACTGGAAGAATTCCGCAGGCTGATTGGGTACTATCCCGTCGTTCATGCGAACCACTCTCGAAACGCCGAAAATGTTTATTGGGGCGCAGCGCGTTTCCGTTCGCTAAAACCTTTCTACGCAATTGGATCCAGCATTACGGGAGCACGCACGTTTACGGGACATCATGCGGAAAGCGATTGCTTCTGGGGCGACCTGTGCCAAGAGCATATCAAGTACGTCCGCAATTTCGTTTTCCGGGAAATCAATCTCGATCGCGTAAATCCATCAATGCCCTATCACGAATCCGGCAAGCCGCTCGTGAATTACTGGTTCAGCAGTTGCAATGGCGCCGATCTAGAACACTTTTGCGAATTGTTGTCGGAGGAAAACCAGGACAAGCTCGAGCGCGAAGGCGGAGTGTGCATCGTGTACACGCATTTCGCGTGCGGATTCGTGGAGAATGGCCGCGTTCATCCGCGGGTGGAAGAGCTGTTGCGACGACTGGCAGCGCGCCCAGGGTGGTTCGTTCCGGTCTCGACCTTGTTGGATCATCTTCGCGCGCAGCGCAGCCCGTCCATATCGCGGGCTGAAATCCTCTCGATGGAATGTCGCTGGGCGCGCGATAGGTTCAGATCGGCAGCAAAGTACGCGCTTCACAGATTGCAGAAGTCGCTCACAGGGCTTGCGGCATCGGCTCTTCCCACAGTCGCAATCGCATTGAAGGCGCGAGTAGTTCACGTGACATCCGCGCACTCGCCGCTGGACACGCGAATTTTTTATAAAGAATGCCGCTCACTCGCTGCTGCAGGATATGACGTCACCTTGCTTGGTGCGCATTCGATGAATGAAGTAATCGATGGAGTCCGGTTCCTCGGCCTCGGCAAGAGTGAAGGACGTAGGCATCGGATGACGACTAAGCTGACGGCACTTTGCCGCGAAGCACTGCGGCTGAACGCGGACGTCTATCACATTCATGATCCAGAACTTTTGTTTGTGGCGCTTTTGCTGCGAGCTGCCGGCAGACGCGTGATCTATGACATCCATGAGGATTTGCCGCGCACCATTTTGTACAAACGCTACATTCCTGACTACATGCGCAAGCCGTTGATGTGGACTGTAGAACGCTTTGAGAACGTGTCGGCGCGAGTGATGAGTGGACTCATCAGTGCAACTCCCACGATTAACAAACGCTTTTCAGCAATGCATCAGCGCACGGCGGTGATCAACAATTTTCCGCTACGCGACGAATTGGCGCCAGCCAGTACCGTGGATTGGGACACGCGCGAGGTGTCTGTCGCATACATCGGCAGCATCTCTCCGGAACGCGGCATCCACGAAATCCTGGCTGCTGTTCATATGCTGCCTGCCTCACTCGGAGCAAGACTTGAACTGGCCGGCAGGTTCTCTCCCTCCGATCTGCAATCGGAGATAGCAGATCGGCCCGAATGGGAGCACGTGAATTGGCACGGCATGCTCGACCGTGAAGGGATCTGCGCTCTGCTAGGCCGTGTTCGCGCCGGACTCGTCGTGCTTCATCCCGAGCAAAACTTCGTCGTTTCGCAGCCGATCAAACTTTTTGAGTACATGGCGGCCGGCATTCCGGTGATCGCCTCCGGCTTTCCGCTCTGGCGCAGCATCATCGAGAAGGCTGGATGCGGAATATTAGTCAATCCTTTCCGACCGGAGGAAACGGCCGCTGCCATCCAGCGTCTCCTCAGCGACCCTGTGCTCGCCGACGAAATGGGACGACGCGGGCGCCGAGCCGTTGAAGAGCAGTTCAACTGGAATTCTGAACAGCGCACCCTGCTCTCCTTCTATTCGTCGGTGCTCGAAGCCCACAAACCGGCCGAAGCAAAGACTATCGCTCTCGGCACGTCCCAAGGAGCGCATTGATGCTGCGCTGGAAGCGTATTGAGGTTCGTCTCAAAAGTTGGGACCAATTGCTGCAGCGGTACGACGATCGAACTCTGTTTCAGAGTGCTGGTTGGTTACGCTTTCTGCTCGCGACCAATCCCGGAGAGCTTGCACAAGCTGTGCTGTGTGATAGCGACTCTGAAGTTGGACACTTCGTCGGAATCATCGTCACGAAGCTTGGCCTGCGAGTTCTCGGCAGTCCGCTTCCTGGCTGGACAACGTCGTACATGGGGTTTGCCCTACAGCCGGAAATCTCGCGAGTCGAAGCGCTGGATGCGTTGCGACGCTTCGCCTTCGAAGACCTCAAATGCGTTCATCTGGAGTTGATGGACCGCAACATTGATCCTGCCGCTTTGGATTCACGCTACGGACTTCGCAGCTACAACGGATTCGAGATCGATCTCTCTCCCTCTGAAGACCAGATTTTTTCGAAGATGGCTCCTCCATGCCGGCGCTGCATCAACAAGGCGAAACGCTGCGGAATCTCCATCGAAGAAGCGCATGATGCGGAATTCGCGGACGACTATTACCAGCAACTGGAAGATGTATTCGCGAAGCAAGGCCTTAGTCCTACGTACAACAAGGAGCGTGTTTCTGCGCTGATTGATCATCTGCATCCGACCGGTAATCTGCTGTTGCTGCGCGCATTCGACAATGAACGGCGATGCATTGCCACCGGCATCTTTCCCGCGATGCACGATCGCGCTTACTTCTGGGGAGGTGCGAGCTGGCGAGAGCATCAGCATCTGCGTCCCAATGAGCTTCTCTTCTGGTATGCGATGCGTTATTGGAAAACGCGCGGCATCCGGCACTTCGACATGGGTGGCTCTGGCGATTACAAGCGCAAGTACGGAGGCCAGGAGATCTCAGTCCCGTGGCTGCGCGTATCGCGCTATCCGCTTGTGCCGTTTCTGCGAAACAGCGCGATGATGATCGCCCGAACTCGTCAACGATGGCAAGGTGCGCGGCAGGTAGGCGCGACCGCGGCCACACTCGAATAGCCATGCTGAACAGCCAATCCAATCTTGTCTCCGTGATTCTTCCTACGTATAACGAGGAAGCTTTCATGGAGGGAACTCTGCGATCGCTACTCGCGCAGTCGCACCCGGACTTTGAACTTGAGATTCTTGTGATTGACGGGGGATCGACCGATCAGACGGTCGCGAAAGTTGAACAGCTCCTGAACGGTGGAAAGGTAAGACTCTTGCGCAATCCGTCGCGCAGCACTCCCGTGGCGTTCAACATCGGACTGCGTGCCGCGACAGGAGATTACGTCTGCATCCTTGGAGCGCACTGCAGCTATCCACAGAACTACATCGAGACTTGTTACCACCAGATGCTCGCGCACGATGCCATCGGTTGTAGCGGCAGAATGATTACCGCCGCGGCGAATGAGACCTCGTCAGCAAAGCTGGCCGCATGGTGCATGGGAGACGCATTTGCATCTTCTCCCAATTCAGTGCGCACGCATCAGGGCGGATTCACGGACGCAATTCCTTATCCCGTCTTTCGCAAGTCCGCGCTGCTTCAGGTCGGAGGCTACCGCGAGGAACTCGCGCGCAATCAGGACAACGACATGAATCAACGTCTGCGCGAACAAGGACACAAGCTGTATCTCACCGGAAAAACGCAGGCGACCTATTACGCGCGTCCGGATGTACAGAGCCTCTGGGCCTATGGATATCGCTCGGGGAAATGGAACGCGATCACATTGCGCATTAATCCGCGATGCATGCGCCCGCGGCATTTTGTGCCATTTGCATTCGTGGCTTCGCTTCTAGTTCTTGCAATCGGCGCAGCTTTCCTGGGCTTACTTGGGCTGCCCTCCACGTTTCCTCTGGTCGCAGTTGCGACACTGATAACTATCCATCTGGTTTTCGGCTTGACAGCCGGTATTCGGACCAGCATCAAAGAACACTCCGCTTCCGCATTGCTGTTGCCTGCAGTAATTTTCGGATTTCATCTCGCTTACGGAATGGGCACTCTGGCCGGGCTCATCTCACGTGCAAAACAACCACTCTCTGCGGCAAGGCCGGCGAGTTCCGCTGCAGTCTCAGCTAAATAAACTCACGGCTCACAACACTATGGAACACGCACAAAGACTCGTTGATACGTATTTCGAGTCCGCAGTCACTTACTGGAACGACGTTTATCACGAACGCGATCTCGCCTCAACCGTTTACCAACGCCGCAATGAGGAAACGCTGAAGTGGGTCGCGGGCCTCAACCTGGCTCCAAGCGCTCGGGTCATCGACATCGGGTGCGGAACCGGCAGTACCGCGGTCGGCCTTGCGCGAATGGGATTCTTAGTATGCGCGCTCGACCGTGTGCCCGGAATGCTCGAGCATACGCGTAAGCGCGCGCAACACTCACTGGTCGCGGAGCAAGTCACGCCGATGCTCGGCAATGTGTGCGCGCTCGACTTTCCTGACGAGACATTCGACCTCACGCTCGCATTGGGATTGCTGCCCTGGGTCAGCAATCCTGATCTTGCCGTTATCGAGATGATTCGCGTCACCAAACCCGGCGGGCGCCTGATCCTTTCAAACGACAACTCGTGGCGACTCAATTACCTTTTGGATCCTCTCGAAAATCCTATCGTGGTCCCGTTCAGGCGACGCGTAGCTTTACGCTTGAGATCCTTGGGGTTACTCCATGGCAACGGATCGATCGCGGTGCGCATGCACTCGGTCGCCCAGTTCGATCGCTTCCTGCGAGCACACGGGCTGGAAGTTGAAAAGGAAACCACGATCGGCTTCGGGCCATTCACGTTTCTTCGGTATCCGCTGTTCCGCGATCCAACTGCAATTCGCCTCCATCAGCGGTTTCAAACATTCGGCGACCGGAAAATGCCTCTGTTGAGGGCCATGGGCGCTCATCATCTTGTGCTGGTACGGCGATCGGATTCGCCATCGAGGAGCGAGAAATGAAGATCCACGGCACCTCCACTCCCGTTTTGGTTGTCGGCGCAAATCTGCATGGCAGCTTGGGAATCATCCGTAGCCTGGGCGAGCTTGGAATTCCAGTTTATGGAACTTATTCCGGAGATCGTGGGCCGGCGACCTACTCCCGCTTCTGCAAGCAAGCGTTTGAGTGGGACTATCCGGGCCACTCCGAGGAGGAATGCGTCCACAAGCTTCTGGACATTGCTCGCGAGATAGGCCGTCCTTGCGTGTTGATTCCCACCTGGGACGAAACCGCGGTCTTCGTCGCAGAGCACCATAGCGAATTGTCCAGACGCTTTATTTGTCCACAGCAGTCTCCGGAACTCGCCAGGAATTTAGTCAGCAAAAAGGACATGTATCGGCTGGCGAAGCAGTTTGGAATTCCAACGGCGGAGATCACGCTGCCCACGTGCCTGGCCGACGTTCAGAAATTCGCGGCTTCGGCGAAGTTTCCCGTTTTGCTGAAAGGCAGCGACGGCAATCGTCTGAAGCAGCGGACCAATCGCAAGATGGCCATCGTCAATAGCGCGGAACAGCTTTTGGATCTCTATGTCGAGATGGAGGATCCAGACAATCCGAACCTCATGCTGCAGGAATACATTCCCTCCGCTGGCCATGTGGACTGGATGTTCAATGGATACTTCGACGGAAATTCCGATTGCCTCATCGGGTTCACCGGTCAGAAGCTGCGCCAGACCCCCGTTTATACCGGCATGACCAGCCTGGGAATCTGCCGCAACAATCCAGTTGTGATTGAGCGCACGAAAACCTGGATGAAGCAGCTTGGCTATAAGGGCATCCTCGACATCGGATATCGCTACGATCATCGCGATGGTGAGTACAAGGTTCTCGATGTGAATCCCCGCATCGGAGCGACGTTCCGCCTGTTTCTCGGACGCGATGGCCTCGACGTTGCCCGCGCACTCTATCTCGACATGAGCGGACAATCAGTGCCGTCATCGGTCGGGCGCGAGGACAGAAAGTGGATGGTCGAACTCGACTTCACATCCTGCATCGACTATTACCGCGATGGAAACCTTTCATTCGGCGATTGGCGCGAGTCGTTGCGCGGGATAGAAGAATTGGGCTACTTCCGCAAAGACGATCTCAAGCCCTTTACTCGGTTCCTGCTTGCCGGCGCCAAGCGACTTTTGAAAAGGACCGGCGAAGCGGATGCTGCGTCGCCTGCAAAAACCTATCGCCAAACGCTGACTCATAACTCCGAACAGCTCGGAGCCACAGCGGCGCAGGGCAGCTAATCACCACAATCCTTCACACATTTTCAAATCAGGAAAAGCCATGAGTAATGTCACTGTAATTTCAGAACGCCCATGCAGCGGCCAGCTTCACACCAAAGATTACCTTCGCCTGATCGGAGTGCCCGAACTTGCTGCGGCATTAAGTCCATTCGATCCCGGCTATGATCCGGCCACACTCGAGTCGCACCTTGCTCAGAGCGCACATCTGATGTCTATTTTGAAGATCTCGATGGCGTGCTGGATGGTCGCGAATGAAGATGCCACCCGGCAGAAGATCGCCGCGGCGAAACGCTACGGAGTTCCCACGGTGACGGGCGGCGGACCCTTCGAAGTCGCCGTCCAGCAGGGCGCGCTGCCCGCATATTTCGATCTCACTGCGGACATCGGAGTCACGCGCGTGGAATGCGGAGAAGGGTTCACTGACATGCCGCTACCGCCAAATGCAGTTGTGCGTATGGCTCACGAGCGTGGACTCGATGTTCAGTTTGAACTCGGCAAAAAGCACACGGGTGCTTTTAACGAAGATGCAGTGCAGCAGCTAATCGACCAGGGCAAGCGCTGGCTCGATGCCGGAGCTGTACAGTTGGTCGTCGAAGGCCGGGAGAGCGCGCGCGGAGTGGGTCTCTTCGACGACGCTGGGACCTTCAACGCTGAATACGCCGACCGATTCGTCGAGGCATTTGGGTTCGAGACCGTGGTCTTCGAAGCTCCAAACAAGCCCAGCCAATTTGCGCTGCTGGATCACTTTGGTCCGAAGGTGCATCTCTGCAATGTGAGGCTGGAAGAAGTTCTGCGCGTTGAAATCTATCGTCGCGGCCTGCACTCAGACGCGTTTGCCAATCCCAAGCTGCGGCCTGCGAAGGTGATGTTGGCGGAGGCCAGCTAACATGACTCGCAGCTTCGTCATCGATTGTTTTCCTGCCAGCGCGTCCAAATATGTGGACACGCACGCCATTGTGGCCGTCGATGTAATCCGCGCGACCACGACCATAGTCACCGCCGCTGCCGATGGGTGGCAATGCTTCCCGGTTGCAAACCTCGAAGATGCGATAGCGCTCAATCATCAGTTGCGTGACGCTCTGCTCATCGGGGAACTCGGCGGCAACATGCCTGACGGCTTTCACATGAACAATAGTCCAGCAAAGCTACTGGCGCGCACCGATCGCGAGCGGCCGCTGATCGTGCTCTCCACTTCCGGGACCGACTTGCTGGCGCGAGCACGCAATGCAGTCGCCGTTTATCCGGCGTGTTTTCGGAATTTCAAGGCAGTTGCCGACCATGTTGCGAGCACGCACGACCGCGTCGCGATCATTGGCGCCGGCAGCCGCAATGAATTCCGTGAAGAAGATCAAATGTGCTGCGCCTGGATAGCCAAAGAATTACTCAACTCAGGCTTTGATTCCGAAGACAGCGACAGCCTGAACATCGTCAAACAGTGGGATGGAGCGCCGGCAGATGCGTGCCTGGCGAGCCACAGCGCCGACTATCTCATCCGCAGCGATCAGATGGACGACCTCGAGTTCGTGCTCACCCACGTCAATGATCTGGATTGTGTCTTTCAGCTTGTAGACAACAAGGTATTGCCAGTTACTTCAGAGACGCTGGCCCGCGCCGCCGCGTAATTCAACCCGCCTAGAAATAATCCACCAGAATGCGCAGCAATGCACGCCTAGATCTTGTCGCGTGCAGCAGAAGGAAATCAGTATGAGCAACACCATGAGGATTATCGCTTCCACCCTGTTGTCGTTTTCACTCGCAACCTGTCTTTACGCGCAAAAGGAGCCTGCAAAGAAAGCGGCGGAAACCCCGGTGAAGGATACTGCCACCCAGGGTCTCGCCGTGCACGATGGCGACCTGCTTGAGGTAAGCGTCTCCGGAGCGCCCGAGTATCACTACGAAGTGCGCGTGAGCCCCAGCGGAGAAATCACTCTGCCGATGGCCGGAAAGATCGCGGTTGGCGGACTCTCGATCGCGCAAGCCGAGGCTGCGCTCAATCAACGACTGCAGGAGCGCGGGATCTTCAACGATCCGCAGTCCACCATTTTCGTGAAGGACTACGCCACTGAAGGAATTTCTGTGCTGGGTGAGGTGCAGAAGCCGGGAATTTATCCATTAATGGGAAAACGGACGTTGTTCGATGCGATTTCCGCGGCCAGCGGGACGACGGAGAAGGCCGGCAAGACCGTCACCATCACGCATCGCGACCACCCTGATACTCCGCAGACAGTCACGCTCAACTACGACGAAAGTGATCGCGGTGTCAGCAATGTGCCGGTGCAGTCCGGCGACACGGTGGTCGTATCGAAGGCCGGGATGGTGTATGTGGTAGGCGACGTCAAGGACCCGACCGGCATCATCATGGAAAATTCGCACATGACCGTGTTGCAGGCGATTGCGCTTGCACATGGAGCCAATCCGACGGCGAAGCTCGGGGCGGCGAAGCTGATCCGCAATAGCCCGACCGGGACAAAGGAAATTCCGATTCCGCTCGACAAAATTCTCTCCACCAAATTGCCCGATCTACCGTTGTATGCGGACGATGTTCTCTTTGTTCCCAACAGCGCCGCCAAATCTGCAACGCGTCGCGGCCTCGAAGCAATGGTGCAGGCCGCAACCGGCGTCGCCATTTACAGACATCCTTAACCTGGACCCTCACATGCGCCGACTATTTGCCATTGTCGCCATTTCCTTCTGCTTTTCACTGCCTGCTCTCGCGGGTGATCACGGGCAGAGCGCTCGTCAAAAGCCTGCGTTCCGCGACGGCACTGTTCTGGTCGCATTCAATGCCGGCATAAGCGCGGCGGAGCAGGCGCAGGTGGTGGCGAGTGTCGGTGCGCGTGAATTGCGAGTGATCGGACAAGGTGTCCACGTGCTGCGCGTTCCCGCCGGACGGGTGCAGCAGACCATTGACTCACTGCAGCAACTACCCGCGGTCCGCTACGCCGAACCCGACGCGCGCCACAGCTCGAATGGTGCACCGAATGATCCATTGTTTTCGCGGCAGTGGGCCTTCTACAACACTGGACAAACCCAGAACGGCACCACCGGAACTCCCGGCGCCGACGAAAGTGCAATCAAAGCATGGAACGTGACAACCGGCTCGCGGGCGATAGTCGTCGCAGTGGTCGATACCGGCATCGACTACAACCATCCCGATCTGGCGCCCAACATCTGGTCGAACCCCGGCGGCATTAACGGATGTGCCGCCGGAACACACGGCTATAACGTACTCGCCGGAACCTGCGATCCGATGGACGACGACAGCGTCTTCGGCGGACACGGCACGCACGTCGCGGGAATCATCGGTGCTGTTGGCAACAACGCGACCGGCGTTGCCGGCGTGAACTGGCAGACGACGATTCTCGGTGTGAAGTGGGTCGATTCCAGCGACAACGGCTTCACCAGCGACTTGATCACTGCGCTCGATTGGGTGATCCGTGCACGACAGGCGGGCGTGAACATTCGCGTCGTCAATGATTCGCAGACATGGGCGGGAACTGCGGTGTCGCAGGCGCTCTCCGACGAAATCGACGCGCTCGGGTCGAATGACATCCTCTTCGTCACCGCTGCCGGCAATACTGCGCAGAACAACGACGTCACTCCGCGTTATCCCTGCGTTTACGATCGGCCCAATCAGATCTGCGCGCTGGCGAGCGATGAAAACGATCAGCTCTGGTCCTCGAGCAATTATGGAAAGAACACGGTGCAGCTCGCCGCTCCGGGGTCAAATATTTATTCCACATTACGGAACGGCACATACGGATACGTGAGCGGATGCTCTATGTCCGCCGCCCAGGTTTCGGGCGCCGCCGCGCTTGTCTTGTCTCTTGGAAACCAATCGGCGACGACGTTGCGCTCGACGCTGCTGAACGCCGTCGATGCAGTTCCGGCATTCGCCTCGATCACGCAGACCGGAGGCCGTCTCGATATCTGCAAAGCCATTCCGGGCTGCGCCACGAGCGCTCCAGTCAATAACCAGTTGCCGGTGATTTCCGGCGCGGCCATCGCGGGCCAGCAACTTACGACTTCGAACGGAACGTGGTCCGGCAGTCCGACATCCTATTCGTATCAGTGGCAGCGCTGCGATCAGGGTGGCGCAAACTGCTCCGCAATTTCAGGCGCGACAAGCAATAGCTATGTACTGTCTTCTGCCGATGTAAGTACGACAATCCGAACAGCAGTTACCGCAACGAACTCCGCAGGATCCAGCGCGGCAACTTCGCAGCCGACTGCGGTGGTGCAGGGCAGCGGGGCGGGATTAGCGCTTGTGCAAAAGTCATCGGCTCAGGGAAGCGGAGTGGGGTCACTCTCCGTCGCATTTCCTGGCGCGAACACTGCCGGGAACCTCATCATCGCGTATGTGCGCATGTCCACGACAGGACAGACGGTCGCCGTCTCTGACAGTCGCGGCAACACCTATGTGGACGCCATTTCACAAGGACAAACCATCGACGGCAGCCAAACGCACATCTTTTACGCCGCCAATGTCGCGGCCGGCGCAAACACCATCACGGTGGCATTCTCCTCAACCAACAATCATCCTTGGGTGAACATCTTCGAATACTCAGGCGTGGCGACGTCGAGCCCACTCGACGTCACCGCTAGCGCGCAGGGCAGCAGCACGATCGCTTCGAGCGGAAGCAGCGCGCAAAGCCACGCGGCAAATGAGTTGGTGTTCGCCGGACTAGGATTGGCCAGCAGTTCTTCCGTCGCAGTCACCGCCGGCAGCGGCTACACGATAGAAGCGCAGGACACGATCGCGTTCGGCTCGCGTGCAGCCAGCGAAGATCAGATTGCGACCAACACGGGATCGTTTGCCGGAACATTCACTCTCAGCGGCGCCGCTAACTGGAGCGTCGTGCTCGCAACCTTCGCTGCCACCAGTGCGACTCCGCCGCCGCTGACGGTCACGACCAGTGCGCTCCCGCAGGCGACCCAAGGCACCGCGTACAACGCCATACTGACTGCATCGGGCGGAACGACGCCGTATTCATGGAGCGTCTCCTCCGGCACGCTTCCGTCCGGATTGTCTGTAACTTCCAGCGGCGCGATCTCGGGAACGCCAACCGCCGCCGGCACATTCAGCTTTACCGCAACCGTGATGGACGCGCGCGGCAGCACGGCCAGCCAGTCGCTCAGCATTCAGGTACGCTCCTCGACGGCTCCGTCCATCGCGCTGGTGCAATCGGCGCAATTCGCGGGCAGCGGTCTCTTCTCCGTCTCGCAGGCGTTCGCGAGTCCAAATACCGCAGGAAACCTGATCATCGCGTTCGTGCGCATGTCCACCACGGGGCAGACGGTTCAGGTTACGGATTCGCTGGGCAACATCTACACCGACGCAGTTACCCAGGGCCAGACGGTCGATGGCCATCAAACGCACATTTTCTATGCCCGCAATATCGCCGGCGGGGCAAACACGGTCACGGCGAGTTTTTCCGACCTGAACAATCATCCCTGGCTGGCGATATACGAATACAGCGGACTCAGCGCGAGCGCTCCACTCGACCAAACCGCCCATGCACAGGGATCGACCGCGTCCGCCAGCAGCGAATTGACTCCGACTACCACTTCGGCGCATGAGCTAGTGTTCTCCGGCCTGGGACTGCCGGCGACCAGCACACAAACCGTTGCCGCTGGAACGGGGTTCACTCTGCTGCAGCAGGACGCGCCACCAGACCACTCACGCGGAGCCGACGAGCAGACAATCGTCACCAGCGCCGGCCAATATGCGGCGACCTTCGCGTTAAGTTCCGCCGGCAACTGGACAGTGGTGGTGGCCACGTTCAAACAGTAGGCTGCGCGGGAGGGCGACGCACGCCCGACCCAGCCAGCCAATTCCCGCATGGCCACACGCCGCGGACTCGAAGCGATGGTCCAGGCCGCGACCAGCATGGCCACTTATCGCCATTCGTAACGCGAAATCAAAGCCCGGCCAAGGTCGGCCCCGCCACCACATGCTTCTCCGAATACAACCCGGACTACTTCTACTCAGGTCTAAGTTTCTGGGCAGAGTTGCTGCTGAGCAGCCTGGAGTCTTCATGTCTATACGACACACATTGTCAATCCTAGTGATCACGGTGAACTGCGCAGTGATTATCGCCTGCGGAGGCGGCGCCACCGGCACCAAGGGCTCGGTGCAAGAGGTCACGACGCCCAGCGGACCGCCTGCGCAGAATTCGTTGTTGTCTGGCACTTACTCCTTCGCCATATCCGACAAGGGGTGCACCTGTCCCTTCAGTTTCGCCGGCAGCTTGCATGCGGACGGCTCCGGAAATATCGACTCCGGCGTGATGGATTTCAATCGAAACAATGTTGTCCAGACGGCGGTCCCGGTTACAGGCACCTACCGCGTCGGAACAGATCATCGCGGCACAGCGAACCTGAACGCTTCAGGCACTCCACTTTCTTTGCGCTTCGTCGTCATTAACAGCAAGCGAGCGTTCATCATCGGCTTTGATACTCACCAGAATGCAAGTGGCAGCATGGAGCTGCAGGATCCATCATCGTTCTCGAATGGCTCGCTTGCCGGCTCATTTACTTTCCGGCTGTTCGGTGTGGATGGGGTTGGGGAGCCGATTCAGATGGCCGGCATCTTTGGCTTAGATGGCAGCGGCGGTCTTTCATCTGGCATCGAAGACCTGCACGACAATGACGTCATCGAAACCGAGTTGCGGTTGCAGCCGGGGGCATTTTCACTAGGACCGTCGAACGGTCGCGGAACGGCGACCATCACAACGCAAGCGCGCAGCACCAAGCTGGCGTTCTACGTCGTCGATGTCAATCATCTGCAGCTGATCGCCTTGGATGCTGCTCCTGTCATGATCGGTGACGCATTTCGCCAGGCGGCAACTCCGGCGCTGAATGGACCATATGCCTTTACGGCATTTGGCTGGAGCTCGGCTACTCCGAAACCTTTCGGAGCTGGTGGAGTCTTCATCGCAGACGGCAATGGAAGCATCACCTCGGGAATTGAAGACACCAATATCAACAATGCCATCAGCCGCAACCTTGCGCTTACGGGTTCTTACGCATTGAAGCCGAACGGACGCAGCACGATGGCTTTCAACACAAGCGCTGGCTCGACTACCTTCGCCGCCTATCCTTCAATGGCCGGAGTTCAGTTGATCGAGATTGACTCCAATCTGGTTACCGGAGGCATGGCGTTTCCGCAGCAGGGTGGACCTTTCTCGCTGGCTTCCCTTAACGGAGGCTTCGGCTTCAGCGCTGCTGGATTCTCAGGCGACAACTCGGACGTGTTGGCTGTTTTCTCCAGTGACGGGAAAGGCAACTTGAGCGGCACCGTCGATCTAAATACCGTTGGCGCTCCTCAGGACGGACTCCCTCTCACCGGCACCTATTCGATTTCCGGTAACTCTGGGACTGCAACGCTTAAGAGTTCCAACAACACCTCCAATATCGCGCTATACCCGGTGAGCAATTCGCACGCGCTTACACTCAGCCTGGACAACAACTCGGTCATGATTGGCTCTATCGAGCAATAACTACTTCGCCGTAGTTTGCCTCGCAGTTATCGGCTCGCGCACCTATGATTTCAACTTCGCGCAACTATCTATCAATTACCGATCTCATGCGAAGCGGCCGGCTGATGGCGGTCGCGTTTGCAATGTCGGCGATCGTGGCAGTCATATACTGCTCCACCAAATTGGGCATGGAGCCAGCAGTGGTGTTAGCGGGAGCTGTAGCCGTTCCAACGGCTCTTTTCCTGATGCGCAAATATCCGATCATCTTATTGCTGGGCCTTCTGTTCGTCGGAAACTTTAAGTCTGTGCCTGCGCAGGGTATCAGCTTGAGCGACCCCACAATGATTGTTCTGCTACTTGCCGCAGGTGCGATCTTCATTGAAGTTCTTTTCTCATGGGCTCGGGGCACGCGGTGGTCCTTGCAGGAGTTGTTCAAAGGTCAGCAAATGGGCATCACTTGTTTTTTCCTGCTCGCTACCGTCATCGCAGGCAGCTTGCTGTACACAGCCGCTCCACATTATGGAAGCGACAAGCTGTTGAGGTTTTTGGCGTTCGCACCGCTGGTTTTTTTTGCGCCGTTGATTCTATTGAAAGAGGAAAAGGACCTGCGCCAGTTGATCCTAGGCTTTTTTTTTCTGGGGTTGATATTGACGAGCAAGGAAATTTTCGGTTTTTTACATCCTTCCAAAGAGATTCTCAGCGGCAACGCAGACATTACCCGCATCGGAGATTCCCAACTGATCGGCATGACGCTTCTGATCCTCTTTTACTCTCCGGTGTTCAGCAGAGTCCCTTCAATCCTGGTCACCGGGCTGGTGCTCTTCTTCGGTATTGGGCTGGTCACCTGCACTGCGCGCGGCCCTGTAGTTTCCCTCTTGATTGTTCTCGTCGTGTATTCGCTCGCTGCCGGTAAAAGCAGAGTGGGCCTGTCATACAAAAAACTGCTGACGGCACTCGCGGTACTTGTCCTGGTGGTAGCCGGTGCTATCTCCTGGGTTCAGAATGCGCCTGCTGGGCAAAACAAAGCCGCCGAGAAGAGACAAGAGATCACTGCGATCCTTCACGGCGCTACAGATCCCGGAGGCACAACGGAACAACGCCTGGAGTTTTACGGTTCCGCGATCTCCGCTTTTTGCCAAAAGCCACTCACCGGTTGGGGGCTTGGAGGATGGCCGGTGTTCTATTACGGATATGAAAAGCCGGACTATCCGCACAACATAGTTCTCGAGATTGCGGCGGAACAGGGTTTCCTGGGCCTGCTGGCCCTGTTCTCGTTCCTGGCCGCAATTGCCGCAGCTTCACATCGCATTTGGATTTCAGGATCGGACTTTGCTTTTCCGCTGCCCCTGTTCGCCTTCAGCTTTCTCGCCTGCATGTTCAGCGGCGATTTGAACGCGCGCACCTTGTGGTTTTGGGCAGGCACGATATTCGCAATTAGCCGCATGTGCGCTCCTCGACTGCTGGCGCGCTTTTACTCCGAGCCTGTACTGCAACCAGCATGAGTTCCCTACACGATCAGAGCCCGGTTGAAAGCAGGGCCGTCCTCCATCCCGTGGTTCGGGACGTGATCATTTCAGGGATTACATCGGTTGTGATCTCGGCGGCTTCGTTGCTAGTCGTATCGCTCATTGGACGTTTAGCTGACCCGCAGACGGTTGCGGAATATTTGCTCCTACGCCGCGTCTCATCCTGGATTCTCTCCGGAGCGTTGCTAGGGATTGGGATCGCTCTGCCGCGTTATGTCGCCCACGCTGTAAACCGGCCTGCTCTGCAGAAGACTTATTTTTCTATCGCGCTCTCTCTGGCGTTGGGGGCGACGGCATTCATTGCGTTGCTGATCGACCTCAATTCTCCTGCCTTCGCGCGTCTGCTGTTCGGAGACTCCGCATTCAAAGTATTAATCGCCCCGTTGTCTCTGCTGCTCATTGCCAATGGATTTCATGCCGCAGTCTTCGGCTTTTATCGCGGTCGCCTGCAGATGGCACGCGCGAACAGTCTGCAATTTCTAAATTTCGCAATTTTCCCGCTGGCGAGCGTCTTCATTCTGTGGAGCCGGGGCTCCGTGGCTGCGATGTTCACGGTGTTGTCCCTGGTTGTGATTCTCTCAAGCGCGTTGATGGCGATTCCTATCTTCAGGATCGGTCCTGACAAAGACACCTCCTGGCAGGGAATCACGGGCGAGCTCCTGCGCTACGGTACGGCACGTATTCCCGGCGATCTCGTATTAGGCGCCCTGTTTACCGTCGCACCCGTAATTGCGTCACATTACATACCTTTGCCCAGACTGGCGCCGCTGTTGTTGGGGCTTGGCATTCTCAGTGTCCTGGGCACGAGCGCCAATCCGCTGAATCAGGTGCTGCTCTCGAAAGTGACCATGATGCTGGCTGAGGGTCGCATGGCGGACGCCCGTGCATACATTCAACACCTGGTCGCTGGCTCGGTCGAAATCTCGTTTTTTGTATGCGTGCAGAGCGTCATCTTTGCCGATGTAGCGATCCGCATCTGGGTAGGACCAAAATACGTAAATGAGATGCTGCTGATTCGAATGTTGCTGGTTGCGCTTCCGTTCTACCTGCTGCATACCGCTTTGCGCTGCGTGATTGATGCGGCCAGCGTTACCGCTTACAACACTCGCAATATCCTTTATACCTGCGCCGTATTCGTGGCAGCCGTAACGGCCGCAATCGGGCTTCTCCCCAGGACGTGGTTGCTCAACAGCATCGCTGCCGCATTCCTGTTCGCATTGCTCGTTCTGGCGTGGCTCACCGTCCGCAGTCTCAGACAGCTGTACGGGGTCGGATTTGCGTGGAGGAATTCGCTTTCCTCTTTGGCTCTATCCGGCGCGATGGGAATTGTCGGCTTCATTTTGCGATGGATGGGGAATTTCGACACCAGCGCTCTGGAGTTTATTTTGCTGGAAGTATTGCTGACCGCCGCATTCTTGGCTTTCTTGAACAGACGGCGTTCTCCGTGGGTAATGTTTCTGCGCGAAGCCCTTCTGCAAAAATCTCCGGCTAGGCAAATTTCAGAGGGTTTCCCTGTGCTGAAAGGCGCTTGAATTCCGCGATTACCCGAAATGATAGCCATCTCACCTGAAGCCCGGATCTACGCGCTACGCGAACTCACGCGGCGGGCCGGCGTTGACCCATCGCTATTCGCGAAGTGGCACATTGAGCTTCAACCGGATAAGTCACTTTTGTGGGTCGGAGAAAGGGCCTGCATCCAATTTCCTAACGCCGGACTAGATTTCTGGCGGGAACTCGCAAACGGCAAGTTCCGTGTTGCGCGTGCAAAATGGACTTTTCCCGCCGCAAATGAATTAGGGAAACTAATACCTGACCTAATCGTTCCCTTTGCTGAGACTGAGATTTCAGGGCCACTCTTCAGGTTGACCGACCAAGGCCAAGCAGAATGCCGGTTCGACCTTCCGACGTCCGTATGGCTGACCCTTTCTCGTTTCGAGGAAACTCTGCCCAGCGAGCGTGACGTTCATGGCCGGTTCGCCGCGAACCAAAGTCTTGCGTTCAGGCATGGGTTTCTTAACCGCCCAGTGATTGACGAGCTTGGCCTTGCTCTCGAGCAAGTTCTGCGCGTTCTCTTGGCCGGATGGCAACCGCGACGGCGTGAGCTGCGAGTCAAACTTTCACACGATATCGATTTCGTCGGAATTCCGTTCCGGGTGCGATCTACTGCCGGACATTTATTTAGCCGGGGGAACCCCGGAGCTGCGCTTCGCGACGTGCTTTCCACCTTCACGAATGCCAGGCCTGCGGAGTTGGAATCCGTATCGAACGTCGCACAGCTCGCCAGTCACCATGGGTTGCGATCCGCCATGTACTGGAAGACCAATTCTGCCGGCCAGTTCGATTCAGCTTACAGTCTGCGCCATCCCAAGATTGCCGAAATGGTTACAGAACTGAGCGACGCAGGGGTCGAGATGGGTGTTCACCCTGGGTACTCGACTTTTCTTGCACCCGAAAAGCTCGCGGAGGAAGTGAGTAGTGCGCAGGAAGTTTTCGAGCAGCGGGAACTCGGCGGGAGACAGCATTTTCTGCGATGGTCACCAGAAACTTGGCGACATTGGGAGATGTGTGGTCTGAGTTATGACAGTTCCGTTGGCTTCCACGATGCCATTGGTTTCCGCGCGGGCACTTGTTTCCCCTATCGTCCGTGGTTGTTAGGCCTGAATCGTGAAGCCGAATTGCTGGAAATTCCTTTACTCGTGATGGATGTGACGCTTAGCAATTACATGCATGCAAACCGAGAGACGTCGCTCGGGCTCGCGAGCGATATCGTTGAAACATGCAAAACTGTAGGCGGAGTATTTGCATTTCTGTGGCACAACGACAGCCTGCTGGTTGCGGATTCGAAGTGGGTTTATGAGCAGCTATTGTCAGTTGTGAGTGGAACAAGCAGTTACGACTGGCATAGTGAGTTTGAACGGCTCGGCGTGGAGAGCTTCGCATAACTAAACGAGGCCAACTTCGCGCCGAGTTTTTGCGGCCTAAGCTAGGCACTCTCAACTCTACCTTCACATGGACATGGTCACGATCGCATCCAAACCCGAGCCGATTCTGATTCATCAGGCACAATTCTCTTTTGTTCGGGCTCATCACCTCACTATCGGTGAGCATGAGATCGAGTGGTTGGGTTTTGTTTATATGGACGGCGTGTCTTCGGGCGAGCCATCGATCCGCAAGTTTGTGGAAGAAATCGGCTCGAATCTGGGTTCCGTGGCAGCGAAATTGAAGGGCATCTACTTCATTGCGATTCGGGAAAAGGCCACCAATCGCGCATTTGCATTCGTGGATAGCAGCGCGCTATACCACGCTTACTACTCTCCGCATTATGTAGGGACCTCGTTCCTCGACATCGTCGCACTCGAGAATCTACATACAGAAGACCTCGACCCCGAAGCTGTAGTCGAATTTGTCCAGTTCGGGTGCATCTATTCCGGCAGAACTTTATTTTCCCAAATTCGGAAACTCGATCCCGACATGATCGTCGAGTCCCGCGCGGACGGCAGGACGGCGACGTTGAAGAAAGCTATCCCCGACATTTCCGATCCGCCCGGCCGAGACTTTGAACAAGTCCTACGCAGCCTCGCCGAGTCCATTCGCAATGAAAACGTCAGCCTCGATCTGACCGGCGGCATTGATTCGCGGCTGCTGGCGGTGAGCTTGGCGTATTTTGGATTGCCATTCGAACTCGCAGCGTCGGGAACGCCCGGAATTGAGGACCTGCAAATTGCGCAGGAGGTCGCGGGCGTGCTGGACCGAAATTTCTTTACTACGCGGCATGCGCCCGCATCGACCGATTGGAAAGATCTTTTTTCTCTTAGCGATGGACTTTTCGATTTGGGGAAATCCGATCGTCCCATCCAGTTGCAACGCGATCGTGCTGCTCGCGGCGTGACTTTGGCCGTCAGCGGTGCCGGAGGAGAACTCTTCAAAGACTTCTGGTGGCTTCAGGATTTTCCCTTCTACAAGCGCAGGGAAGCGAATCTGGAACGCCTGTACGCGATGCGCTTTGCTCCTGGGAAACCAAAGCTGGAAATCTTCAGCCAGCAGTATCGCCCGATTGTCGCCGGGACACGCAACCGCGTCCTGCGGGCAATGTCCAACTGCGCCGTCGCGAGCAACACGAAGACTTACGATCGGATTTATTACGAGCTCAAGATGAGGGAGTTTGCCGGCCGCTTTCTGACGAACAGCTCGGCGGTTTTGCGCGTTCATGCTCCGTACCTGGAACGCGAAGCGGCTGCGATCGGCTACAACCTCGATCGTTCGAAACGGTTCTTCAACCGCTATCACCGGGCAAGCATCACGAAAATGGCGCCTCAAGTTGCGAAAATCGCCACTACAGAGGGTGGAATGACCGCCTCGGCCGCAATCTCTGACGTATCAAGGGACCTTATAAAATACGTTTTTGACCGCGCTTCGCGCCTGAAACGCAAGCTAAATCAACGTCGCGGAGCCACCGTGAGGCCGTCCCAAGGCCCTGATTCCGCTGATCTTCCACTGGTTTTGAGCCAGTTTGCCAGAGCTAGAAACACGATTCAGCGCCTGCAAGACCACGGCGTAGTAAGTAAAAGCATGCGTCCGGATCAGATTCCGTCCGCGTCGTTAGGCTCATTGCTGTCGCTCGACATGCTTATAGAACGTCTGGAGTCGAAATCCAGACCGACTTTCGACTCCAAACTGTTCATTCAGCAGCCCGCCTGAGACATCCCAGCTGCTCTTCTCGCCGGGATTTCCTTTCAAAACAATCCTATTGCCAAGGCCACTTAGCCGCCGTGGCTCCGGATTCGTACGCGCCAATGTCAACGGCGCGACCTTGCGGACGCGTGCCTCCGACAAAATCAACCGTTGGTGCGTTGTTTGAAGTCCCCGCGTCGATCGCTGGACTCGTTGATGCCAGCCGATAATTGCCCAGCGAATCGCCTGTATTGTTCACAAATTGGGGATCCGCGGTCAGGGTTCCGGTCACCGATCCGGTGAGCAGGGTCAGATTTGCTGAGGGATTTCCGAACACCAGGTTGTTTTGATAACGGTTATTCGGCCCAGTTATGCCGAATTCCTGGATGCCATAGAAGGCATTGTTTGCTGAAATGTTGTTTACGACGACGGAATTGTCGTTCGTAATGCCGCCAGGAGAGTCTCCAGCGCCGATTACGATTCCGTTTTCGCTATTGTTAACGCTGGTATTGTTCGCGACAACGACCGCATTCGCCGCGTGCCAGAGCTGGATTCCTTCCGTTCCGTTGTGTACGGAGATGTTGTTATAGACGTGTCCGCGCAGGTTGGAATGATAGATTCCGACGCCATGCCGCACACTGCAACTCGCTGCGGCGCGCACATCATGGACGAAATTGAAGGCAATATCGTTATCTTGCGCAGTGTAACTGGCGTTATTGATCCCAGAGCCGCCATTCGAGTCACACAGTGCGACGATGTCATGGACAATATTTCCGAGAATTCGGACGTTGGAAGCCAGATTTTCAATCCCATTAGGATTGCCGCCGGTCACGTCAAAGCCGACGATATCGACATAATCGCCCTTGTTTTGCCAGGCGGCTTCGCCGATTCCGCCCACAATATGCGCCGCTCCTTGCTGGTCGGAGATGTAGCGAATGCGCGCGGACGACGTTCCGCTGACCGTCGTCAGCACGTTTCCGTCGTACTCGCCGGCCGCAACATGGACGGTTGCGCCTGCCTTAATCGCTGCTGAGGCGTGGTTAATCGTCTTCCAGGGCTTGCTGGCAGTGCCGGAATTGGAGTCGCTGCCGGCGGTCGAAACATAAAAATCCGTCGTTGACGGATTCGGTGGAGGCGGCGGATTCACAGTTACGGTCGCGTCCGCGGCGTGAGTTGGATCGAAGTTGCTACGTGCTGTGACCGCCAGGACCATCTGGCTGTCGGTTTGCGGCGCTACATAGAGCCCGGAAGCTGACACAATTCCCGTTGCAGCGCTGCCTCCTTGCGCTCCGTTGACAAGCCAGGTGACGCTTTGGTCCGTCGGACCCGTCACAGATGCCGCAAATTGCTGCGAATCGCCCGCATTTAACGTCAAAGATGTGGGAGAAACGCTGATATTGACCGTCGACGGAACCGGAGTTGGCGTGGGAGTTGGTGTCGGATTCGGAGTTGGTGTGGGAGTTGGTGTGGGAGTTGGCGTTGGATCGGGCGCTGGGGTCGGGGTTACGGACGGCGAAGCGACGAGTGCGGCTCCCGGAACAGTTGCCGTAGATCCGCAGCCAACCGTCAGCCAACCGCTTGCAAAAAAAAGAGATAGAGCTGCCGCTAACATTATGCGTTTCATATCCTACTCCTAGCTCCTGGGGGAAAGAGTTCGGACAGGCGCAGCCACCGCTCAGCGGTCGTTTGGGGGAACGATGGCTTTCCTGGCGTTCGAAGTAGGTTACGGAATTAGGGTTAAGGTTAGCACTACGACATCACCTTAATCCGTCTCCTTTTTGCCTGATTACGGAAGCCTTTGGGCGGTGGAAAAGGGTGGGAAAAGGACGGCATCGATCGTTTGGACGAAGAAAATCGACCGATTTCAGAGCTGTAGACGACGAGATAACGTAGGCAATCCCGCCGTTTTGTTATCCTGAACAGTTTCACGACGCATTCTGAAGGAGCAAGCTCATGCAACGAACTGCGACAGCGCAGTGGAAGGGCGGATTGAAGGACGGCAAAGGCTCGATCTCGACCGCCAGCGGAGTCCTTTCCAGCACGCAATATTCGTTTGGCACCCGTTTTGAGAATGGAGTAGGAACCAATCCGGAAGAGCTAATTGCCGCGGCGCATGCCGGATGTTTCACCATGGCGCTCAGCTCGGAGCTGGGAAAAGCCAACATGACAGCACAAAACATTGATACCAAATGCACAGTCACGCTGGAAAAGACCGACGCCGGATTCACCGTGACGGCCAGTCATCTCGATGTAAAGGCCAAAATCCCCGGCGGAAATAAGGCCGCATTCGACAAAGCAGCCGCCGATGCCGAGAAAGGATGTCCGATCTCGCGCGTTCTGAACGCCAAGATCACCATGAACGCGAGTCTCGAAAGCTAAATATTCCGGTAGAAGGGCTGGCCTTCTGCCTATTCCTGACATCCGGCCAACGACTCTGGCCGGATCGCATCTCAAAAAGGTAAGTACGTTTGCCGGTCCATTCGGACTATCTCCGTCTTTCGCCAGACATGTGCGCGAGTTGCTGTTTGGCGGCTGGAGGCACGGTTGAAGTTCACGATCTTCGGGCTGACGATCTCCTCGTCCTGGGGAAACGGCCACGCCACTCCTTATCGCGCCATTCTGAAAGCGCTCCACCACGCCGGTCGCCAGGTGGATTTCTACGAAAAAGACGTTCCTTATTACGCGAGACATCGCGATTTCGACCGCGTCGATTACTGCACTCTGCATTTGTATTCGGATTGGAAGCGGGTTCGCGCCTCTGCGCTGCAGCGGGCTGGCGACTCCGATGTCGTAATCTGCGCAAGTTTCTGCCCCGAAGGAGCGCTGATCGTCGATGAGGTATTGCAGCTTCGCCGTCCGGTGAAAGTTTTTTACGACCTGGACACGCCGGTGACGCTCCGACGCTTGGAATCGGAAGAGGCTGAATATCTTCGCCGCGAGCAGATTCCGGAATTCGATCTCTATCTTTCCTTCACTGGCGGCGGCACGCTCGATGAATTGACGTCACGCTGGGGCGCCCGGCTGGCGCTGCCACTTTACGGATGCGTCGATCCTGAAGTCCACGCGCAAGTTGCACGCAAAGCGGAGCTCACCTGCAATCTCAGTTACATGGGAACCTACGCCGCCGATCGCCAGCAGAAGCTCGATGCGTTGTTTCTCGAGCCCGCGCGCAGCCTACCGCAGAGGCGATTTTTGCTGGCCGGATCGATGTATCCGTGGCAATGGCAGTGGCCCGAAAATGTGTCCAGACTGGAACATGTGCCGCCTGGCGATCATGCCGCGCTGTATTCTTCATCCCGCCTGACGCTGAACATTACGCGACCCGAAATGGCATGCTGGGGATATTGTCCATCTGGACGTTTCTTTGAAGCCGCTGCCTGTGGAACTCCGATCGTGACCGACTGGTTTGAAGGACTGGATCACTTCTTTTCCCTCGATAACGATCGCGAACTTGTGCTGGCAAACACTGCTCAAGACGTAATCGATGCCATCAATTTGCCCGGCGCCGAGCTCAGGGAGATCGCAGCACGCGCACGCCAGCGCACGCTGCGCGAACACACGGGAGAACAGCGCGCGCGTGAACTGATCGCCGCCATCGAGCAAGCTTCTTCATCTACACGGAAACAGCAAGCAAGGAGCGAAGTCGCATGATTGGAATCATTCCCGCCGCCGGAGCCGGACAGCGCATTCAGCCACTCGGATGCTCAAAGGAACTTCTTCCCGTCGGCTCGCGCGTTGTCGATGGCGTGGAACGTCCAAAAGCAGTTGCCGAGTACCTGGTCGAACGCATGATTGCCGCCGGCGCCGAGCAGATCTGCATGGTGATCTCGGCGGAGAAGACTGACCTCATCCGCTACTTCGCCGAACGCAGCTACGCGGCAGAAATTTTCTACGTTCTGCAACCGCAGCCGCAAGGCCTGTGCGATGCGCTCTTCCGCGCCGAACCCTTCGCCCGCCATCACGACTGCGTGCTGATCGGACTGCCGGACACGATCTGGTTCCCCGAGAACGGCTATGCGTCCGCACTCGCGCAGATTCAGGAGACAAGCGCAGACGTCAGCCTGCTGCTCTTTCCCGTGACGAACCCGTCAGTTTTCGACGCGGTGGTTTCCGACGAGCAGGATTACGTTCGCGAAGTCGAAGTAAAGCGCCGTGACGCGCACTCGCAATGGGTCTGGGGCGCGGTGACCGCGACAGGTCTGGCGTTCCGGGCATTGAAGTTGTTGTGGGAATCACGGCATCGCGAGGACGAATATCTCGGCCACCTGCTCAACGCATATATCGCAGCTGGAAATCTGGTGCGCTCAACGTCTGCCGGCGAACTCTACATGGACGTCGGAACGCTGGATGGATATCGCCACGCGCTGGACTACTTGCGCAATCCAAAATCACTGCATCAACCGGCGCAGGTGGCTTAGACACAACTCACGTACGAGCTGTTTCACCTGCGCTTGTTCTCAGATTGTCAGCTTTTATGTGCTGCGCGAACGCAGGATCTCGCGCACTTCGCGATTGATTCGTGCCGCGTCGCGGGTGGCGTTATCGATCAGTCCAGACCAGCGCTTCGATGTCTCGTCCAGCTTTGATTGGCTGAGCAGATACGACGCCTGCATGATGGTCTCGAGCGAGTTGCTCAAATCGTGGGCCAGCCGGCGAAGTTCCGTACTGATATCGGAGGGGATTTTCGAAGTCGGTTCCATCTGTGTCTGTGCAGACATCTTAACCTTCAAGTACTAGAGTGTGAAGCTCCCCACAAATTAGAAGCAGAAACAATGGCATAAGTTGGCCGTTCGTCCCAGAGCTGCCGATCAACAACTCTCGGCTGATCTGTTGGAACTTGCCAGCTGTTTATTTCGATGCAGGAGGCAGCCGCCGAGGATCAGCAGCAAGCAATTTGTGATGACGATGGTAACCGGCGCAGCCTTGATCCAGCCGTCCCGCGACTTCCAGCCCCTTTATTGACAGTACGTTGATGCAACGGCGAGAATATCCAAGCAGCCCGTTAGCCGCGGTTCGCAGCCTTCCCAATCGGCGGACCTTCCAGCGGCATTAACGTTTTCGAGCCGAAGTGGCGGAATTGGCAGACGCGCATGGTTCAGGTCCATGTACCCG